>DGHJ01000054.1:9505-9667 GCA_002392625.1 Oscillospiraceae bacterium UBA3851 | reverse complement strand
CCAGATCTTCTCCACCGCCGCCGACAACCAGACCTCCGTGGAGGTCAACGTGCTGCAGGGCGAGCGCGAGATGGCCGCCGCCAACAAGAGCCTGGGCCGCTTCCACCTGGACGGCATCGCTCCGGCCCGCCGCGGCGTGCCTCAGATCGAGGTGACCTTCGA
>DGHJ01000054.1:8588-9451 GCA_002392625.1 Oscillospiraceae bacterium UBA3851 | reverse complement strand
CGACATCGACGCCAACGGCATCGTCAACGTGTCCGCCAAGGATCTGGGCACTGGCAACGCCCAGCACATCACCATCACCTCCTCCTCCAACATGAGCAAGGAGGACATCGAGAAGGCCGTCAAGGAGGCCGAGCAGTATGCCGCTGAGGACGCCAAGATCAAGGAGAAGGTGGAGATCCGCAACCAGGCCGACCAGATGGTCTATCAGTCCGAGAAGACCCTCAGCGAGCTGGGCGACAAGATCCCTGAGAGCGAGAAGGCCCCCATCCAGGCCGGCATCGACAAGCTGAAGGAGACCCTGAAGGGCGAGGACACCGCCGCCATCAAGGCCGCCACCGAGGAGCTGACCCAGCTGTTCTACAAGATGAGCGAGAAGCTCTATCAGCAGCAGGCGCCTCAGGGCGATCCCAACATGGGCGGCCAGGCCGGACCCAACGGCGGCGCCCAGGGCGGCCAGTACTACGACGCCGACTACAAGGTTGTGGATGACGACGATAACAACAAATAATAGAGAATAATAACAGCCGCAAAGGGGGACAGGGAGACCTGCCCCCATTCGCGGCGTTGGGAGAGATATCCATGGCACAGGATAAGCGCGATTATTACGAGGTCCTGGGCGTCTCCAGGGACGCCACGGAGGACGAGATCAAAAAAGCCTATAAAAAGCTGGCCCGCAAGTACCACCCGGACATGAACCCCGGCGACAAGGAGGCCGAGGAGAAGTTCAAGGAGGTCAACGAGGCCAACGAGGTGCTGTCCGACCCAGACAAGAAGGCCCGTTACGACCAGTTCGGCTTTGCCGGCGTGGACCCCAGCTACGGCGCTGGCGCCGGCGGGGCGGGGGGCTACGGCTCGCCCTTCGA
>DGHJ01000054.1:0-8538 GCA_002392625.1 Oscillospiraceae bacterium UBA3851 | reverse complement strand
ACGGCTCGCCCTTCGACTTCGGCGATCTGGGCGACATTTTCGGCAGCTTCTTCGGCGGCGGCTTCGGCTCCACGGCCCAGCGGCGCAACGGACCCCAGCGGGGCGAGAGCATCCGCGCCAACGTGACCGTCAGCTTCACCGAGGCGGCCTTCGGCTGCGAGAAGGAGGTCACGGTGGAGCGCAGCGAGCAGTGCGACACCTGCAAGGGCAGCGGCTGCGCCCCCGGCACCACGCCGGAGGTTTGCCCGGACTGCCGCGGCAGCGGCACGGTCACCCGCGCCCAGCGCACGCCCTTCGGCGTCATGCAGTCCCAGTCCGTGTGCCCCAAGTGCGGCGGCACCGGCAAGATCATCCACCAGCCCTGCCCGGACTGCGGCGGCCGCGGCGCCGTTCGCAAGCGCAAGACCATCAAGGTCTCCATCCCCGCCGGTATCGACGACGGGCAGACCATCTCCCTGCGGGGCCAGGGCCATGCCGGCCGCAACGGGGGAAGCAGCGGCGACCTGCTGATCACCATTATGGTGCGGCCCCACGAGATCTTCCGCCGTGAGGGCACCGCCGTGTTCTGCGAGGCCCCCATCACCTTCACCCAGGCGGTGCTGGGCGGTGAGCTGGAGATCCCCACCATCGACGGCAAGGTGAAGTACGCCATCCCGGAGGGCACCCAGACGGGCACCGTCTTCCGCCTGAAGGGCAAGGGCATTCCGGTGCTCAACGGCCGGGGCCGGGGCGACCAGTACGTTACCGTCACCATCGAGACGCCCAGGAACCTGAACAAGGAGCAGCGGGAAGCCCTGCGCCGCTTCAGCGAGACGCTGGGCGAGAACAACTACGAGAAGCAGAAGAGCTTCTTCAAAAAATTCCGCAAGTAACGGGGATACGCCATGTACCTTGCTGACTATCACATGCATTCCGCCTGCTCCACGGACGGGCACTATTCCATGTCCCGCATGGCGGAGGCCGCCGTGGCGCGGGGCCTGGACGAGATCTGCTTCACCGACCATCTGGACACCATCTATTGGGACGACTATTCCCCCCGGACGGATTTTGACTGGGCCGAATCGGCCCGCCAGATCGGCGAGGCCCGCGAAAAGTGGGGCGACCGGCTGACCATACGCCTGGGCGCCGAGCTGGGCGAGGCCGCCGTGTCCTTCGACCGGGCGGAAAAGCTGCTCGCTGACGCGCCGGAGCTGGACTTCATCATCGGCTCCGTCCACCTGATGGGCCAGCGCCACGACCACCAGGACCTCTATTACATCCCCAAGGCCGACCAGTCATATTATAACGACGTCATCGGCGACTATCTGGACGATGTGCTGGCGCTGGCGCGCTGGGGCAAATTCCAGGTGCTGGGCCACCTGACCCTGCCCGTCCGCTATATCTGGGACAACGCCGGCGTCAAAATGGACTTCTCCGCCCATATGAACGCCGTGGAGGAGATCTTCCGCGTCATTATCCCCAAGGGCGTCGGCATCGAGTGCAACACCAACCGGGGCGCCATCCCTCTGCCGGATGAGACCATCCTGCGGCTCTACCGCTCCCTGGGCGGCGAGATCATCACCATCGGCTCCGACGCCCACTCCCCGGACTACGTGGGCTGCCGGTCCCGTGAGACCCAGGAGCTGCTGAAGAGCTGCGGCTTCCGCTACATCACCACGTTCACCAAGGGCAAACCGGAATTCCGGCCCCTTTGATTGGAAAGGAGAGAGACCCATGAAAATTGCCATCGGCTGCGACCACGGCGGCTATCTGCTCAAGCAGGACATCCTGATCTGGATGGAGGAAAACGACATCGACTACGAGGACTTCGGCTGCTTCAGCCGTGACAGCGTGGACTATCCCGTCTACGGCGAGAAGGTGGCCCGCGCGGTGGCCTCCGGCGCCTGTGACAAGGGCATCGTCATCTGCACCACCGGCATCGGCATCTCCATTGCCGCCAACAAGGTCAAGGGCATCCGCTGCGCCCACTGCGCCGATCCCCTGTCCGCCGAGATGACCCGCCGCCACAATGACGCCAATGTGCTGGCCTTGGGCGCCGGCATTGTGGGACCCAACCTGGCCAAGCGCATGGTGGAGGTCTTTTTGAACACGGAGTTTGAGGGCGGCCGCCACGCCCGCCGTGTGGCCCAGCTGGACGCCATTGAGCCGTAAAGTGCCATGACGACGAAAGGATATAGCAGCTACCGCGGCCGCGGCGGCGGTGGCCGAATCGTGTGGATTATTGCGCTGATACTGGTGCTGCTGGCGGCGGTGGCGTTTCTTGTGGCTCAGCAGTATCTGGTCTACGATGAGGACGGCCACGCCCACTGGGAGCTGCCCTTCGGGAAGAATGCCGGCCAGGAGACGCCGGAGAACCCCATCAAGCCGGACGACGTGGTCATCGAGCGGGATGACCCGGAGCCGGACCCTGACCCGGAGCCGCCGGCGATGCCTGCGCGGAAGCTGGATGAGCTCCACGCCCGCGAGATCGAGTACGGCAGCCTGTGGTGGACGCCGGAATACGTTCTCGCCCACGCGGAGGACGCCCTGGTCATCGAGGTGAAGCGCCCCGGCGGCGGCATCACCTACGGCACCTCCGTGGAGGTGGCCCCCGGCACCACGGTGGAGGAGGGCGTGACCCGCGATAATCTGATTGCCCTGCTGCAGAGCGGGCGATATACGGTGGCCCGGCTCAACTGCTTTACCGACCCGTCCTTTGCCCGCGCCCACCCCGACACGGCCCTTTCCACCGTCTCCGGCCAACCCTGGTATGACGCCAGCGGCCGGATGTGGCTGGATCCCGGCAGCGAGGCCGTCCGGGACTATCTGACGGCCCTGTGCCTGGAGTGCGCCCAGCTGGGCTTCAACGAGATCCAGCTGGACGAGTTCTGCTATCCCGCCACCGGCGACCTGGCCGCCATCGCGCCCCCTGCGGAGCTGAACAAAACGGAGGTGTTGGCGGATTTTGCCGCCGCGCTGCGCGATGCCCTTCCGAAGGACGTGGCCCTCAGCATCACCCTGCGGGGCGACATGGGCGAGCCGGGCGGCGACAGCGGCCTGACGGCGGAGCTGCTGGGCAGCTTTGACCGGATCTACGTGGCCGCCGAGGTGGATGCCGACATTCTCAGCGGCCAGCTCCCCGCCACCTTCGACGGCGTGGGCGGCCTGGTGCTGATGACCCAGCACAAGCCCGAAGAGGGCAGCTACGTGCTGGTCCCGTAAAGCAAACGAAATAGTAAGGGCGTGTTGCAAAATGCTCACGTCTGTCATTGCGAGGCCTCAGCGGGGCCGTGGCAATCCGTATTTTCCGCATAAAGGGACGGATTTCCACAGAAAACGCCGCCCGGTGGGCGACACTTTCTTCGGAATGACGGATCGCAAAGCGATTTGCAACACGCCCTTTGTTCTTTTCAAATTCATCTGCCTGTGATACAATAAACAAAACGCCGGAAGGGGGGGAGCGCCGTGTTCAAGCGGATCTATCTGGAGATCACCAACGTCTGCAATCTGAACTGCTCCTTCTGTCCCGGCACGACCCGCCCGTCCCGGTTTCTGAGTCCGGCGGAGTTCCGGATTCTGGCGGAAAAGCTGCGGCCCAACACCCGGTATCTCTATCTCCACGTCATGGGCGAGCCCCTGCTCCACCCCGCACTGGGGGAACTGCTGACCATTGCGTCGGATTTGGATTTCCGCGTGTGTCTCACCACCAACGGTACGCTGCTGACCGAGCGGGCGGATACGCTGCTCTCCGCGCCCTGCCTCCACAAGGTCAGCGTCTCCCTCCACAGCTTTGAGGGCAACGGCCGGCAGGACGGTCTGGCATCGTATCTGAACAACGTGCTGGATTTCAGCCGCCAAGCTGCGGAAAAAGGCGTCATCTGCGCCTTGCGCCTGTGGAACGAGGGCGGCGCGAACGCCCGCAACGGCGAGATCGCAGAGCTGTTGTCGGAGCACTGCGGCGTGGACGTAAAAAACCTGCCCTATGACGGAAACGGCAACCGAAAGCTGAGGGATAACCTGTACCTGGAGTCGGCGGAGCGGTTCGACTGGCCGGACCCGTCGGCGCCGGAGCGGCAGACCCAGTTCTGCCACGCCCTGACCCAGCAGATCGCCGTGCTGTGCGACGGCACGGTAGTGCCCTGCTGTCTGGACGGGGAGGGGCGGATCCCCCTGGGGAACCTGTTTGAGCAGGAATTGACCGAGATCCTGGCCTCGCCGCGGGCGGCGGCCATGCGCCGGGGCTTTGCCGCCCGGCAGCCGGCCGAGGAGCTGTGCCGCCGCTGCGGCTACGCTGTGAGGTTCAACCGATGAGTGACGAGATCGAAAAACTGAAGCGCCTGTCGGCCCCCCTGCTGGCGTGGTACGACGTCAACCGCCGCGTCCTCCCCTGGCGGGACGAGGTGTCTGCCTACCGCACCTGGGTGTCGGAGATCATGCTCCAGCAGACCCGCGTCACCGCCGTGCTGCCCTATTTTGCCCGGTTCATGGCGGCCTTCCCCACGGTGGAGGCGCTGGCGGCGGCGGACACGGAGCAGCTCATGAAGCTGTGGGAGGGGCTGGGCTATTACAGCCGCGCCCGCAATCTGCAAAAGGCCGCCCAAATCGTGGCGGAGCAGTACGGCGGACGTTTTCCCGACTCCTACGAGGAGATTCTGGCCCTGCCCGGCGTCGGCGACTATACCGCCGGGGCTATCGCCTCCATCGCCTTCGGCCAAGTCGTCCCGGCGGTGGACGGCAACGTGCTGCGCGTGGCGGCCCGGATCACCGGCAGCCGCCTGGACGTGCTGGACGCCAAAAACAAAAAGCTGTTCCGCAGCTGGATGGCCCAGGCCATGTCGGCCGACCGCCCCGGAGATTATAACCAGGCCCTGATGGACCTGGGCGCTACGGTGTGTCTGCCCGGCGGCGAGCCGCTGTGCGGTGGGTGTCCGGCCCGCGACCTTTGCGCCGCCCGGCGGGAGGGATGCCAGAACGAGCTGCCCGTCCGGACGAAGAAGAGGGAAAAGCGTGAGGAGCACCTGACGGTGTTTCTCCTGCAGCGCCAGGATGCCGTCGCCCTGCGGCAGCGGAGCAAGGCAGGCCTGCTGGCAGGCTTGTGGGAGTATCCCCACGTGCCCGGCACGCTGAACGAGCAGGAGGCTGCGGACCGGCTGACGGAATGGGGCGTCACGCCCCTCCGATGGGAAAAGCGGCTGGAGGCGCGCCACGAGTTCACCCACATCCGCTGGGAAATGACGTGTTACGTCCTCCGCGTCCGGGGCGACGGCCCCGCGGACTGGCGCTGGGCGGACGGAGAAGAGCGACAGAAGCTGGCGGTGCCGTCGGCATTTGCCAGATTGACCCAGGAGATCCACACCACCGAGAAGGAGAGAGAATAGATGGCACAGCTTTATTTCAAGTACGGGGCCATGGGCTCCAGCAAAACGGCCAACGCCCTGATGGCCCGGTTCAACTACGAGGAGCGTGGCCAGGACACCCTGCTGGTGAAGCCCCGGCTGGACACACGGGACGGCGACCACATGGTCCGCTCCCGCATCGGCCTGACCCACCCCTGCGTCTATTTTGACGAGATGCGGGCCATGGCGGACGCGGAGCTGCAGAAATACGCCTGCATCATCGTGGACGAGGCCCAGTTCCTCACCCGCGAGGAGGTCTACTATCTGGTCCACCTGGTGGATGACTGCAGCATTCCCGTCATCTGCTACGGCCTGCGGGCCGACTTCCGGGGCGAGCTGTTCCCCGGCAGCTACCATCTTCTGGTGCTGGCGGACAAGCTGGAGGAGGTCAAGACCATCTGCTGGTGCGGCAAAAAGGCCGCCTTCAATGCCCGGTTCGATGAGCAGGGCCGCGTGGTCAAGGAGGGCGCCCAGGTGGTCATCGGCGCCAACGACAAGTATATCGGCCTGTGCCGCCGCCACTGGATGAGCGGCGATCTTGGCCCGGACTTTGACATCCGCAAGGTATGATCTGCGAGCTGTGTCCCCGCCGCTGCCGCGCCCAGCGCACAGCGGACCGTGGCGAGGGCTATTGCGCCATGCCCGCCGGGCCGGTGGTGGCCCGCGCCGCCCTCCACCACTGGGAGGAGCCGGTGATCTCCGGCACGCGGGGCAGCGGCGCCGTGTTTTTCTCCGGCTGTACCCTGCGCTGCGTCTTCTGCCAGAACCACGATATTTCCGCCGGTGGGTTCGGAAGGCCCGTCACGGTGGAGCGTCTGCGGCAGATCTTCCGGGAGCTGGTGGCCCAGGGCGCCCACAACCTCAATCTGGTGACCCCCACCCACTTTACCCCGTGGATCCTGGAGGCACTGGAGGAGGCTCCCGGCGTACCCGTGGTGTGGAACACCGGCGGCTATGAGCGCCCGGAGACCCTGCGCGCCCTGGCGGGGAAGGTGGATATCTACCTGCCGGATCTCAAGTACGCCGACAGCGCCCTGAGCACCCGGCTCTCTGCCGCGCCCGACTACTTCGAGGTGGCCGCCGCCGCCATCGAGGAGATGTATGGTCAGACCGGCCCCGTGGTCATGGAGGACGGATTGCTGCGCCGGGGCGTGGTGATCCGCCACCTGGTGCTGCCGGGCCATCTGGAGAACACCCGCCGCTGCATCGACTGGGTGGCCCGGACCTTCCGGCCCGGCCAGGTGCTGTTTTCCCTCATGAGCCAGTACACGCCCCAGCCGGGGGCGGAGGGGCTGCTGGCACGGCACGTGACGCGCAGCGAGTACCGCGCCGCCGTGGAATATATGGAAAATTGCGGCATCACCGACGGCTTCACCCAGGAGCGCACCTCCGCCCGCGAGGAGTACACCCCGCCCTTTGATTTGACGGGCGTGGAGGCTTAAACTTCCTGTAATTGGGCGTTGATTTTCCCGGCAGAATGTGGTACTTTAATGAGGAGAAGAACCCGCGATACGGGGAATACGAATTTCAAAGGAGGATCATCCTATGAGTTATCCCAAGACTGGCAATGAGGTCTATGTGAGCCTGAACCTGTCCAACACCATGCTGACCGGCATCGGCAAGGGCACCGTTACCCGCGAGACCGTGTCTGTGGACTATCTGAAGAAGCTGTTTGCCGAATACGGCGTCATTGTTTCCGCCAAGCCCAGCCAGCGCGCCTTGCTGGAGCGCGTCAACAGCACCTATGACCTGGGCCTGGAGATCCCCGACAAGCTGAGCCTGTTCCAGCTCAGCGAGCAGCACCGCCGCCTGGTGGTGGTCAACGTGGCCGGCCTGCGCCGCAAGGAGGGTTCCCTCATGCCTGAGTACACGGAGGAGGAGCTGGACGAGGCCACCTTCACCTTCGTCAAGTACTACGTCCAGAGCAAGCACTATGACGACCTGGTGGAGGAGAACCGCAAGCTCCGCTACGACCTGGACCAGGAGATCGCCTGGCGCACCCGCACCGACAGCTGAAGCACTTGAAAACAGAAGGACCGCCTTCCCACACGGGAAGGCGGTCCTTGTTATTCCATGGCGTCCAGCAGCTGGCCGATGATGGCGTTGGAGACCAGGAAGCCCTGGGGCGTCAGGCGCCAGCCGTTTTCTGCGGGCCGGGCCAGACCGTGGGCGGCGTAGGATTGAAACAGCCGCTCCAGCGCCGCGAAGGGGACGCCGTACTGCCCCTCCAGCACGGCGGGGGAGACGCCCTCTGCCGTGCGCAGGCCCAGCATCACGTACTCCCGCGCCCGCTCCGCCGGGGATATCACCGTGCGCTCGGACAATCGCACGTCCCCGGCCAGATAACCGTCCAGATCACGGGCGACGGCGTACCGCACACCGCCGAAGTCGGAGTGGGCGCCGGGACCGAACCCGGCGTACTCTGCCAACCGCCAGTACCGGAGGTTGTGGCGGGAGGCGAAGCCGGGCCGGGAAAAGTTGGAGATCTCATAGGAAAAGTAGCCGTTTTTTTGTAAAAAAGTTGCCGCCCACAAATACATCTCCGCCTGGGCGTCGTCGTCCGGGAAGGTATAATCGTCCCGCTGCCGGTAGAGGGGCGTGCCCGGCTCCAGCTTGAGGCCGTAGGCGCTGATGTGCTCCGGGGCCAAGGCCATGGCGTCCGACAGCGTACTCTGCCACCCGGCCATGTCCTGCTCCGGCAGGCCGTAGATCAGGTCCAGGCTCAGGTTGTCGAACCCGGCGGCGCGGATGGCATCCACCGCCTGATGCACCTGGCTCCAGGTGTGGATGCGGCCGATGCGCCGCAGCATCTTGTCATCACTGGACTGGACGCCCAGGGAGATGCGGTTGAACCCCGCCCGGCGCAGGGCGGGGAGGCCGTCACAGGCGCTGTCCGGGTTGGCCTCCAGCGTGATCTCGGCACGATCATCCACATGATAGCAGGCGAACACCGTTTCCAGCGCCGCCGTCAGCCGCCGCGGTCCCAGATAGCTGGGGGTGCCGCCGCCGAAATACACCGTGTCCACGGTGCGGTCCGCCGCCTGGGGCGCAAAGGCGCGCAGATGGCGGCACAGGGCGTCCGTGTAAGAGTCCATCTTCTCCTCACTGTGGGGCAGGGAGTAGAAGTCGCAGTAGGCACACTTGGCGGCGCAGAAGGGGATGT
>DGHJ01000114.1 GCA_002392625.1 Oscillospiraceae bacterium UBA3851 | reverse complement strand
GGCTTTGTAAACGTGGTGCAGTCCAAGGAGCTCATTATGACGGCGGATGTGCCCTACATCGTGGCCCGCGGCCGTAAGGGCGGCAGCAACGTGGCCGCCGCCATCTGCAACGCCCTGCTCTACATGCTGGGCAGAGAGTAGATTTTTGTAACCTTTTATGTAAAAAAATTGTAAAAAAGTTGTAAAAAAGGACGGGCCGCAGCCCGTCCTTTTGCTATGAGACACGTCACTGTACGTCCTCGATGAGCACCCGCATGGTGCCGCCGCAGACCAGATCGTCCTCGCCGGAGGGATCGCCGTCCATGTCCACGGTGAGGACCCGCGTCTTCCCGGTGCCGATCATGCCGCGGGCCTGCCGCATGGCCTCGGCCTCGCCGCAGCCGCCGCCGATGGTGCCGTAGCTTCGGCCGTAAGCGTCCACGGCCATGATGGCGCCGGATTTCACCGGCGTGGAGCCGGTGGAGGAGAGCACCAGCAGCAGCGCCTTGGGGCCGCTGTCCTCTGCCATGAAGCGGAGGAAGGCCGGATCTGTGTTGGTCTGGGCCAGCAGGCCCGCCACCTTCTCCCGCGTGGGCAGAGCGCGGCGGTGGGCCACCAGCTCGGCGCAGATGGACACGGCGATCTCCGCTGGGGTGAGCGCACCGATGCGCAGGCCGATGGGGGCGTGGATGGCGCCCACGGCCTTTTCATTGCTGCCCTCCTCCACCAGCAGCCCCAGCAGGGCGGCGGCGCGGTGGTGGGAGCTGATGAGGCCCAGATAGGTGGGCTGGACCCCGCCCAGAATGGCCCGCAGACAGTCCCGGTCCCACCGGTGGCCCCGCGTGATGACGCACACGTAGTCGGTAGAGCGGATCGCCAGCGCCCCGATGGCATGGACGAAGCTGTCACAGATCACCTGGGCGGCGGCGGGGAAGCGCTGGCCGCTGGCAAATTCCGGCCGGTCATCCACCACCGTGACGGCAAAATCCAGCATAGCGCCCATGGCGCACAGGGGCGCCGCGATGTGACCACCGCCCAGCAATATCAGCCGCTCCTCCGGCACGAAGCGCCGGACGAAGGTCTCCTCCTCCGCCTGGCGCACCAGATCGGCGGCCCGGCCACGGGCCAGCTCGGCCGCGATGCGGGCAAATTCGTCAGTTGACATAACACTATCCTCCGTTCTCAAACCGCCGCGCCCAGGGCCTGGGACAGCTGGCGTGCCAGGAGCACGGTCTGCTCCACGGCATACTGGAATTCCTCGCTCTCCACCCGGCGGAACAGGCCCACCACGCCCAAGGCGAAGCGGTTGACGCCGGAGGGATCAAAGACCGGGGCGGCCGCAGCCCGCAGGCCGATTTTGTACTCGCCGTTCTCCACGGCGTAGCCGGCGCGCCGCACCTGCTCCAGGGCGTGGAGCAGCTTTCCCGTATCGGTAACGGTGTGGGGGGTGTAGGCGGTCAGGCCTGCCCGCCCCAGCCGCTGCAGTGCGTCGCTCTCCGACAGCTGGCTGAGGAACAGCTTGCCCTGGGCCGTGGCATGGAGGGGCAGACGGCTGCCCACCTCCGGGATCACCTGCAGACCGCCGCCCCCGGCGCACTGGTCCAGGGAGATGGCGTAATCCCCCTGCAGCATGGAGACAAAGGCGCTGGCGCCGGTCTGGGCGGCCAGCCGCTCCAGATACGGCCGGGCCAGATGGGACACGTCCCACTGGGCGGCCACGGCGCAGCCGTACTCGAAGAGACGGATGCCCAGGGCGTAGCGGCCGTCGCCGTTCTGCCGCACCAGCTCGTGGCGGCGCAGGGTGGACAGCAGGGCGTGGGTGGTGCTCTTGGGGTAGCCCGCCGCGGCGGACAGCTCCTGCAGCGTCATGGGCCAGCGGCTGCGCAGCAGCAGTTCCAGCAGCTTCATGGCCTTGTCCACCGAGTGGACGGTACGGGGTTCGGCAGCCATCGGATCTCATCTCCTTTGCCCCAGCATACCACGGTTGCCGCTGAAAGGCAACGTTATTCTGCTATAAGGGATAATAATTCGGCAATGCTGAATTGACCTGTTGTCTTGAGCGGGCTTGTCCGCTATAATCGTAAAAACAGAAGGAGGGATTCCCATGAAGAAAGCCATCACCCTGATCCTGGCGCTGCTGATGATCCTGCCCCTGGCCGCCTGCGGGGGGAGCAAGAAGACCCGGATCAACGTCTTTGCCGCCGCCTCCATGACCGAGACTCTGACGGAGATCGAGACAAAGTACGAGGCTGCCCACGGCGACATCGACCTGGTGTTCACCTTCGACTCCTCCGGGACGCTGAAGACCCAGATCGAGGAGGGCGCCCCCTGCGACCTGTTCATTTCCGCCGCCCCCAAGCAGATGAATCAGCTGGAGGAGCTGAACATGGTGAACACTGACAGCCGCGTAGACCTGCTGGAGAACAAGGTGGCCCTGTGCGTGGCGGAGGGCAATCCCGCCGAGGTCAACAACTTTGACGACCTGGTAAACGCGCTGAAGGCGGGCAACGTGATGCTGGCCATGGGCAACGCCGACGTGCCCGTGGGGCAGTACACCCAGCGGATCTTCGCCTATTACGGGCTGGATGAGGAAGCCATGGCCACCTGCCTGACCTACGGCTCCAACGTCAAGGAGGTCACCACCGCCGTGGTGGAGGGCACCGCCGACTGCGGCATTATCTACGCCACCGACGCTTTTTCCGCCGGCCTTACCCCTGTGGACACCGCCACTGCCGAGATGTGCGGCCAGGTGATCTACCCCGCCGCCGTGCTCAGCGGCGCCGAGCACCCCGATGAGGCCCAGGCGTTCCTGGACTATCTGAAGGGCGCGGAGGCTTCCGCCATTTTCGAGGGCGTGGGCTTTACGCCGCTGGGCGGATGAGAGACTGACCCATATACACCAAGGCATTTCACCTTGCCTTGGTGTGTTTTCCTGTTTATAATAGAAAAAAGGAGGGTGCGCCATGGACTGGTATCCGCTCCTCAACTCGCTGCGCATTGCCTTGATCTCGGCGGCGGTGGTGTTTTTCACCGGTATTGCCGCCGCCTACTATATCGCCAGGCTGCCCCGCGTTCTGAAGGGGGTCCTGGACGTGGTGCTGACGCTGCCACTGGTGCTGCCGCCCACAGTGGTGGGCTATCTGCTGCTGTGTCTGCTGGGGCCGCGTCGCGTCATCGGCGCGTGGGTGCTGGAGACCTTCGGCACCCGGCTCACCATGCAGTGGTGGTCGGCTGTGTTCGCCGTGTCGGTTGTGGTGTTTCCGCTGATGTACCGCACCGCCCGCGGCGCCTTCGAGAGCTTTGACGAGACGCTGGCCCAGGCGGGAAAAACGCTGGGCTTGAGCAACACCTATATCTTCTGGCGCATCCGCATGCCCTGCTGCCGCCAGGGCATCCTCGCCGGGGCGGTGCTCTCCTTCGCCCGCGCCATCGGCGAGTACGGCGCCACCAGCATGGTGGCGGGCTACACCCCCGGCCGTACCGCCACCGTGGCCACGGAGGTCTACCAGCTCTGGCGCATCGGGAACGACGCCCTGGCCGCGCGGTGGGTGGCGGTGAATATCGCCATCTCCGCCGTGGTGCTGCTGGCGGTGAACCTGCTGGAGCGCAGGCAGAGGAGGTGAGGCCATGCTATTGGTTGACATAAAGAAGAAACTGGGCGCGTTCCGGCTGGACGTGGCCTTTGAGACGGACGGCGGAACGCTGGCGCTGTTGGGCGCCTCCGGCTGCGGCAAGAGCATGACGCTCCAGTGCATCGCCGGTATCGTCCGGCCGGACAGCGGCCATATCGAGTTGAACGGCCGCGTGCTGTTTGACAGCGAAAAACACGTCGATCTGCCGCCGCAAAAGCGGCGGGTGGGCTACCTCTTCCAGCAGTACGCCCTGTTCCCCCACATGACGGTGGCTCAGAACATCGGCGCCGGGGTGCGGGACCTGCCCGCAGTGGCCCGGCAGGAGACGGTGGCGCGGCTTATCAGACAGTTCCGGCTGGAGGGGCTGGAGAACCACCGGCCCCACCAGCTCTCCGGCGGGCAGCAGCAGCGCACGGCCCTGGCCAGGATCCTGGCGCGCCGGCCGGAGCTGCTGCTGCTGGACGAGCCCTTTTCCGCCCTGGACAGCTATCTCCGGTGGCAGGTGGAGCTGGAGCTCATGGACACGCTGGCGGATTTTGGCGGTGACGTGGTATTCGTCAGCCACAGCCGGGACGAGGTCTGCCGCCTGTGCGACACGGTCTGCGTGCTGTCGGACGGCCGCTCGGAGGGCGTGGCCCCGGTGCGGGAGCTGATGGCGGCCCCCGGCACCGTCAGCGCCGCATTGCTCTCCGGCTGCAAAAATTACTCCGCAGCCCAGGGGGTGGACGGCCACACCGTCCGCTGCGCCGATTGGGGCATCACACTCCGCACGGCGTCGGAGGTGGGGGCGGAGATCACCGCCGTGGGCGTCCGAGCCCACCACCTTGTGCCAGGGACGGGGACGGAGAACAACATCCCCTGTGCCGTGTCACGGGTGGTGGAGGACGTTTTTTCCACCATCGTCATGCTCACCACCCCCGGCGGCGCTCTGCTGCGGCTGGAGCTGGACAAGGAGCGCTGGGCTGCCCTGGGCGACCCGACGGAGCTGACGGTCCACGTGGCGCCGGAGCACGTGATGGCGCTGAAGGGAGGCGCGGGATGTACGACTTAAACGGGAGAAAAATCGACTATCTGCGCCTGTCGGTGACGGACCTGTGCAACTATCGCTGTACCTACTGCATGGGGGAGGACGGCGTGTGCAAGCGCAGCCACCGGGACATCCTCTCCATCGAGGAACTGGCGGAGATCGGCCGGGCTGCCGTGGCCTGCGGGGTGCGGAAGATCCGGCTCACCGGCG
>DGHJ01000068.1:2941-9128 GCA_002392625.1 Oscillospiraceae bacterium UBA3851 | reverse complement strand
GGCTTCATTGTGGGGAACAGGATCACGTCGCGAATGGAGTCGGTGCCGCAGAGCATCATGGCGCAGCGGTCGATGCCGAAGCCCAGGCCGCCGGTGGGCGGCATGCCGTACTCCAGGGCCAGGACGAAGTCCTCGTCCATCATGTCGGCCTCCTCATCGCCGCCCGCGCGCTTGGCAGCCTGAGCCTTGAAGCGCTCGTACTGGTCGATGGGGTCGTTCAGCTCGCTGAAGGCGTTGCCCATCTCGCAGCCGCAGATGAACATCTCGTACCGCTCGGTCAGATGGGGGTCCGCCGGGCTGCGCTTGGCCAGGGGGCTGACCTCCACGGGGTACATGGTGATGAAGGTGGGCTGGACCAGCGTCTCCTCCACCTTCTGGTCAAAGGTCTCGTACAGGGCGTTGCCCCAGGTGTGGTCCACGCCTTCCATGTCCACGCCTACGCTCCTGGCCAGCTCCACGCCGGCGTCGGCGTCGCCCTCGCAGGCCATGAAGTCGGCGCCGGTGACGGCCTTGACGGCGTCGGCCATGGTGACGCGGCGCCAGGACGGGGTCAGGTCGATGTCGTTGCCCAGCCACTTGACCTGGTAGGTGCCCAGGATCTCCATGGCCGCGCCGGTGATGATGCCCTCCAGAATATCCATCATGCCGTCCAGGTTGGTGAAGGCCTGATACAGCTCACAGGTGGTGAACTCCGGGTTGTGCTTGGTGTCCATGCCCTCGTTGCGGAAGATGCGCCCCACCTCGAAGACCCGCTCCATGCCGCCCACGATGAGCCGCTTCAAGTGCAGCTCGGTGGCGATGCGCATATACATGTCGATATCCAGGGTGTTGTGGTGGGTGATGAAGGGCCGGGCGTTGGCGCCGCCGGCGATGGTGTTGAGCACCGGGGTCTCCACCTCCATGAAGCCGCGCTCCTCCAGATAGCGGCGCAGGAAGGAGACGAACTTGCTGCGGATCTCAAAGTTCCGCTTGGACTCCGGGTTCATGATGAGATCCACGTACCGCTGGCGGTAGCGCAGCTCCTTGTCGGTGAGGCCGTGAAACTTCTCCGGCAGGGGCTGGAGGGACTTGCTCAGCAGGGTGATCTCCTCCGCGCGGACGCTCATCTCGCCCCGCTGGGTGCGGAACACCTGGCCCCTGACGCCCACGATGTCGCCGATGTCGTACTTCTTGAAGCGGTCGTAGGCCTCCTCGTCCATCTCGTCCTTCCGGGCGTAGATCTGGATGCGGCCGGTCTTGTCCTGCAGGTCGCAGAAGGACACCTTGCCCATGCCGCGCTTGCTCATGAGACGGCCGGCCACGGACACGGCGGTGCCCTCCAGGGCGTCAAAGTTATCCTTGATGTCCTGGGTATGGTGGCTCACGTCGTAGGTTGTGATCGCAAAGGGATTCCGGCCCGCCTCCTGCAGCGCCTTCAGCTTGTCCCTGCGGATCTGCAGGATCTCGCTGAGCTCCTGCTGGTTCTGATTGTTGACCTGCTCTGCCATGTGCAGTTCTCCTTTCGTAAAGCGGGCGCCTTGCCCGCCGTTATCTCTCAATGGTGTCCACGCGATAGCGGATCACGCCGCGGGGCGCCTCCACGCTGATCTCATCCCCCAGTCTGTGGCCCATAAGGGCCTTGCCGAAGGGGGAATCCTCGCTGACGGCGCGGGACATGACGTCCGCCTCCTGGGAGCCGACGATCTTGTATTCCGGCAGCTGCTTGCCGGTATCCAGGTTGGTCACGATGACGCGGCAGCCGATGGAGATCTTGTCGGAGTCCTCGGCCTCGTCCACGATGACGGCGTGGAGCAGGATATCCTCCAGCTCGGCAATGCGGGAGTACAGCTTGCCCTGCTCGTTTTTGGCCTCGTCGTATTCGCTGTTCTCGCTCAGGTCGCCGAAGCCGCGGGCCTCCTTGATGAGGTCGGCAATCTCGTCAGCACGGGTGGTCTTGCTGTATTCCAGCTCATGCTTCAGCTCGTCATACCGCTCCTGGCTCATTTTGAATTCTTTTACCATGCTCGTACGATCCTTTCTTATCCGCTTCCTCCGCCTGTTCCGGCGGGAAAAGCGTATGATTGTTCATAGTATATCACATTGCATTATAGAGAGTTTCCCCCCTTGTGTCAAGCGTGGAAATCCAGCGATTTTACCCGAATATCCCCGGTTTTTACCCCACCGCCCTGCCATAGGGCCGCCACCAGCGACGTCGTGACCGGATAGGGCGCCAGATCCGCCGTCAGGGCCGGCGGCAGCTGGTACACCGCCGGCTGCTGCTGTCCGCACGCCGGCCCCAGCAGCAGCCGCGGCCCGTCTCCCACGGGGTCGCCGAAGCAGATTGTCAGCGCGGCCCGGCCCTCTCCCCCGCCGGCGGAGATGCCGTATCGCCGCCACAGCTCCTGCCGCAGCTCGTTCGCACCGTCCATGCTGAGGCGCAGGTAGCGGCAGCGGCGGCTCAGCAGGCAGGCCGCCTCCCATACGGGCCGGTCTGCCCAGGGGGCCGACAGCTCCACCGCGGCGCCGCCCAGACGCAGCCCCTTCTCCTCCGAGAGCCAGTCCAGCGTATGGGGCAGCAGCGCCCGGCGCAGGTCCTGCTCGCCGATCTCTCCCAGATCTCCCCGCCATGCAGCGGGCCACGACGGATCGAACACGCAGCGGCGCACGCCCCGCGCCGCCATCTCCCCCACGGCATGCCGGACGCGGCGCCGGATCCGCCGCTGGCCCCCCTGGGCCTCCAGCACCTGAAAATACACGCCGCCGATCCTCCGTCTTTCCAGCGTCACACGGGGCCGCCCCGCCCCGTGCCAGATCAGATATCCAAACATAAAAACCACCCGCCCCATTCTATGGAGCGGGTGGCTCGATTATCCGATCGTTGCTTAACTGAATCCGCGGATCCAACCGGTGAGATAGTTCAGCGGATTGACCTTGACGCCGTTTTCGCGAATCTCAAAGTGGATGTGGGGACCGGTGGAGTTGCCGGTGGAACCCACCAGGCCGATGACCTGGCCCTGGCTGACCTGCTGGCCCTCAGAGCACAGCAGGCGGCTCATGTGGCCGTACAGGGTCAGATTGCCGTAGTCGTGCTGGATGACCACGCAGTAGCCGTAGCCGCCGTACCAGCGGCTGATGAGCACCGTGCCGGACTTGGAGGCCAGCACGTTGGTGCCGTAGTTGGCGCCGATATCCACGCCGCCGTGCCAGGTGCTGTAGATGCCGCCGGGGGCGGGACGATTGCCGAAGGGCGAGGTGATGAGCCGGGTGTCGTTGGTGGGCCAGGCGTAGCCGCTCTCGGTAACGGTGGGCGTCTGCTGTTGCTGCTGGCGCTCCTCCTCCTGACGGCGGCGTTCCTCCTCCTCGCGGCGGGCGCGCTCCTCAGCCTCCCGGATCTCCTGCTCCAGCCGGGCGGCGTCTGCCTCCTTTTCATCATGCAGGGCCTGCAGGGCGCCCTCCTCCTCGGTATACTTGGCGATCAGGGCTTCCGCCTCGGCGATCTGGGCCTCCAGCTCAGCCTTGGCGCCGTTCATCTCCTCCTCCTGCATCTGCAGAGCGGTGCGGTCCTCGGCCAGCTGGGCGCGGATGGCCCGCAGGCCCTCGATGACGGACTTGTCGTAGTCCATGACCTCGTTGACGAAGTCCAGCCGGCTCAGCAGATCGGCAAAGCCGGTGGCCTTGAACAGCACCGACCAGTAGGAGATCACGCCCCGCTCCTCCTCCTCCCGCACCTGGCGGCAGAAGAGGTCGTACTGGGCTTCCTCCTGGACCTCGTTCTCCTCGATGCGGGCGGTGGTCTCGCTGATCTGGACGCCGATGATCTCGATCTCCTCGATCAGCGCGCTGCAGCGCTGGTCCAGGATGTATTTCTGATTCATGACGTCCTCTTTGTTGGCACGAGCCGCTGCCAGCTGCTGATCCAGCTCGGCGATTTTGGCCCGCGTCTCCGCCAGCTTCTCGTTGGCGGTCTGGCCGTAGGCAGTGGGGCGGCCGGGCAGACACACCAGGCTCAGCACCATGCCCAGCGCCAGCAGAGCGGAAATAAGACGTTTTTTCATGGTTTTCCCTCCTTCATCACACCCGCAGGAACCGGCGGATGGCGGTCAGGCTTCCGCCTACGCCCACCAGGATCCCCACGGCGCCAAAGGCGACGGCAACCGGTACGTAGATCTGTTCAAACGGCACGATGCGCAGCAGCTGCAGCGTGTCGGAATTGGAAATGCCCTGGGCAATGGCGCGGTACAGCAGCCATTGCAGGCCGAAGGCAAAGGCTGCGCTGAGCAGGCCCAGCAGCAAGCCCTCGTATACGAAGGGCCAGCGGATAAATCCGTCCGTGGCGCCCACCATCTTCATGATGGCGATGTCATCCTTTCGGTCAAAGGTGGTCAGCTTGATGGTGTTGGAGATGATGAACACGGACACGATAAGCAAAATGGCGATCAGCGTGATGCTGATGACGCCGGCGATGTTCCGCACCGTCAAAAAGCCGTTGGAGATATCCTCGTCGGCCCGGATCTTCACGATCCCCTCCACGTCCTCAAGGGCCTGCACCGTCTGGCTCATCTGATCCAGGTTGCTCAGCTTCAGCACGTAGCGGTGGCGGAAGATCTGGGGATCCAGGTCGCTGTACAGGTCATCCTCGTCGTACTGCTCCACGTATCTGTCCCTGGCCTCCTCGCGGGAGACGAAGGTGCAGCTGGTCACGTTTGGCAGCTTCTCCAGCTTCGGTTGCAGCTGCTTGGCCTCCTCGTCGGTCAGGTTCTCGTCCACGAAGGCCAGCACGGCGTTCTCCCGCTGCAGGTCCTTCAGGTTCTCGTTGGCGTTGTAGGCCACCAGGGAGAAGGTGCCCATGATCAGCAGGCAGGCCACGGTGATGCCGATGGCGGCGAAGGACATAAACCCGTGGGAGAACATGTTGCCCACGCCCTCACGGATGAAAAAGCCGAAATTATGCTTCATTCTTTTTTACCTCATAGGAACCCACCCGGTCGCCCACGATGGCGCCGTTTTCGATCATGATGACACGCTTGTCGAACTGGTCCACCAGGCCCTTTTCGTGGGTCACCACAATGACCGTGGCGCCCAGGGCGTTGATCCGCTCCAGCAGCGTCATGATCTCCAGGGAGCGGGCGGGGTCCAGGTTGCCGGTGGGCTCATCGGCCACGATGGTGCTGGGGTTGTTCACCAGGGCGCGGGCGATGGCCACGCGCTGCTGCTCGCCGCCGCTGAGCTCATCGGGATAGCGCTGCTCCACGCCGGACAGGCCCACCAGCTCCAGCACGTAGGGGATCCGGCTCTGGATCTCCTTGCGGGAGGCGCCCACGGCATGCATGGCCAGAGCCAGATTGTCGAACACCGTCTTGCTGGAGATCAGGCGGAAATCCTGGAAAATGGTGCCGATGGTGCGGCGGACCAGGGGGATCTGCCGCTCAGCAATGATGCTCATGGAGAAGCCGTTGACCATCACGCGGCCGGAGGTGGGGATCACCTCGCCGGTAAGCAGCTTGATGATGGTGGATTTGCCGGAGCCGGAGGGTCCCACCAGAAATACGAATTCTCCGTCTTCTATCTCAAAAGAAATGCCCTGCAGGGCATCCGTGCCGTTTTCATATGTCTTGACGACGTCAGTCAAACGAATCATATCAGTTAAACCCCTTGAAATCGGCGCAGGCCCCCCAACCGGCGACAGGACCTGACGGTATCAAACATGATAACCACATTATATACAAAAGGTTACAAAATGGCAACTGGAAAGATATGAAGAAAGTATTAAATTTACATAACAACAGCGCGCACAGGTTTTATGTTCCTGTGCGCGCTAAGAGCTCTTTCGTTTTTCAGGCGTCGATGCCGCGGCTGGTCAGGTATTTCTTGACCATCAGCGCCACCTTGAAGGTGATGGCGTCGTCGAATTCCCGCAGGTCCAGGCCGGTGAGCTTCTTGATCTTCTCCAGCCGGTAGACCAGGGTGTTGCGGTGGACGAACAGCTTGCGGGCCGTTTCGGACACGTTGAGGTTGTTCTCGAAGAACTTGTAGATGGTGAACAGTGTCTCCTGGTCCAGGGAGTCGATGGGGTTCTTCTTGAACACCTCCTGCAAAAAGATCTCGCAGAGGGTGGTGGGCAACTGGTAAATGAGGCGACCGATGCCCAGGTTCTCATAGTTGATGATGAAGCGCTCGGTGTCGAACACCTTGCCCACCTCGATGGCGA
>DGHJ01000068.1:2667-2895 GCA_002392625.1 Oscillospiraceae bacterium UBA3851 | reverse complement strand
TGGCGATCTGGGCCTCCTTGTAGGACCGGGCCAGATCCCGCAGGTGCAGGGCCAGGGTGCCCACGCCCACGAACACGCTGTTTTCCCCGTCCTGGCGCAGCGCGTCGGCGATCTGGACGGCCACCTTCTCCATGTCGTGGCCCTCGGACCCCTCCGGCATCTGGTGGATCAGCACCACGTCCTCCTCGCCCACGCTGAGCACGAAATCGTTCTGCCGGTCGGGGAACA
>DGHJ01000068.1:623-2609 GCA_002392625.1 Oscillospiraceae bacterium UBA3851 | reverse complement strand
ATTCTGGATCACGTCCAGCGGCACCGACTCCTCCCGCTCGTCCACCGGGCGGATGACGAACACGCCGCGGGGCACCTCGGCCGTCACGTGCAGCTCCTTGGCCCGCATATAGATATCGCTGCTGAGGATATTGTCGGAGATGATGTTCTTGATGAAGGAGCCCTTGTCGTGCTTCTCCTCGTAGTAGACCTTGGCGGAATTCAGCGCCACGGCCGCCATGGCGCAGACCGTGCGGCCGGTGCTGTCGTCCCCGGCGGCGAACACGGCGTAGTCAAACTGGCCGCCCCAGCCGGGCAGCGCCTTGAAGGTCCGCCCCTCCAGCGCCACGCAGCCGCCCTCGGCGGCGTTGATGGGTGCGATGCACTGGGGCCATTTCTTGCCGATGCCCGTCAGCTCGCTGCTGGCGATCACCGTGCCCTCCGCGTCGATGACGCCGATGGTGCGGTCCGTCGTCTCCTTGAACTGCAAAACTACGTTTTGGAAGATACGTCCTGACATGGTTTCCCTCCCGCCGATGATGTCGGCTATTTGTGCAAACTGTCAAGTGAGTACCCATATTATATCGTCATAATCACGATTTTGCAAGTGTCTTTTTATGTTTTTCACAAAATCGCGTCGGTTTTTTTGGCGTTCTGTCGATATAATAACGAAACCGCCTAAGCCGTCTCATCCCGCAGGACGCGCAGCTCATCCTCTGTCAAACGGCGGTACTGTCCCTTCTCCAGTCTCTCGTCCAGCCGCAGCGACCCCATGGACAATCGCTTGAGGTAGACCACCGGCTTGCCGCGGCTGGCCAGCATCCGCTTGACCTGGTGGAACTTGCCCTCCTGCAGCGTCACCAGACATGTGTCCCCCGTCAGGATCTCCAGCTTTGCCGGGCGGCACACCAGCCCATCGCCCAGGGTAATGCCGTCAGCAAAGGCCTCGACGTCCGACGCCGTTAGCTCCCCCTTCACCTGGGCGAAATACACCTTGTCCACGTGATATTTGGGGCTCAGCAGCCGGTGGGTCAGCATCCCGTCGTCCGTCAGGAGCAGCAGGCCCTCCGTGTCCTTATCCAGCCGCCCCACCGGGGCCAGGCCGCGCCTGCGCAGCTCGGCCGGCAGCAGATCCAGCACCGTCTTCTGCCTGGCGTCCTCCGTGGCGGACAGCAGCCCGGCGGGCTTGTGCATCATGATGTAGACAAACGCCTCCCAGCTCACCGGTTCCCCGTCCACGCAGATCCGGGATGCGGCGGGGTCCACCTTGTCCTCCGGCGCGGCGGCCAAACGGCCGTCCACCGTCACCCGGCCCCGGCGGACCAGCTCCTTGACCTCCCGGCGGGACCAGCGGCCCGTGGCGGCCAGGACTTTATCCAATCGCTCCATGCTCTCACCTCTTTCGTTGATTGTAGCATATTTCGTGGGGGATGGAAATATGAAATGGACAGAGGTGATAAAAAATGGAAACCGTTTATCGAACGTTTCGATCGCTGCTCCTGCCGACGTTGGCGGCGGCCGTGCTGCTGCTGGCGGGCTGCGGCGGTGGAGAAAAAGAGGACCAGCCCATCCCCGCCGCGTCCAACAGTGAGCGGCTGACCTATCTGACCGAGCTGGGGTGGCAGGTGGAGCCGGAACCCCTCCACACGGTGGTGCTGCGTCTGCCCCACGACCTGGCGGAGGACTACGGCGACTATCTGAAGCTGCAGGAGGAGCAGGCTCTTCCCTTTGCCCAGTGTGCAGGAAGGACCGTCTCCCGCTACACCTACGCAGCGACCAACTACCCCGGCTATGACGGTCCGGTGCAGATTGATCTGTGGGTCTGCGACGGGGCACTGTGCGGCGGCGACGTGACGGCTCCTGGTGAGGGCGGCTTTCAGGATGGGATAAAGTTTCCCGGCTAAGCAAAAAACAAGGTCCTCCGCTTTTACGGAGGACCTTGTTTAGCTTGTGTAGAGAGATTACTCCTCGATGGCGATGACAACGCCGGAGCCAACGGTACGGCCGC
>DGHJ01000068.1:423-565 GCA_002392625.1 Oscillospiraceae bacterium UBA3851 | reverse complement strand
CCCTCGCGGATAGCGAAGCGCAGACCATTCTCGATGGCGATGGGGGTGATCAGCTCGACGTGCATATCGACGTTATCGCCGGGCATGCACATCTCGGTGCCCTCAGGCAGGGTGATGACGCCGGTAACGTCGGTGGTGCGGA
>DGHJ01000068.1:0-343 GCA_002392625.1 Oscillospiraceae bacterium UBA3851 | reverse complement strand
AGAACGGGGTGTGACGGCCGCCCTCATCCTTGGTCAGAACGTAGACCTGGCCAACGAACTTGGTGTGGGGATGAATGGAACCGGGCTTGGACAGAACCTGGCCGCGCTCGATCTCGGTCTTGGCAATACCGCGCAGCAGAGCGCCGATGTTGTCGCCGGCCTCAGCGTAGTCCAGCAGCTTGTGGAACATCTCGATACCGGTGACGGTGGTCTCGCGCTTCTCGTCAGCCAGACCGACGATCTCGACCTTCTCGCCCAGCTTCAGGATACCGCGCTCCACACGGCCGGTAGCCACGGTGCCGCGGCCGGAGATGGTGAACACGTCCTCAACGGGCATCAGGAA
>DGHJ01000125.1:409-3492 GCA_002392625.1 Oscillospiraceae bacterium UBA3851 | reverse complement strand
TCTACTATACCCCATTCGCCGCCGGATTGCAACGTGCTTCTGCCTCCGTTTTTCGGAAAAATCCCACTTTTTTCAACCGAAACCCCGGCATATTTCCGGAAAACGGCAAATTCGGCGGAGAAAATCATCCCAAAATGCAGGTTTTGAGAGGTTGACAGGCGTGGTAAAATAGAAATGATACTGGTGCACTGTATGGTCCGGGGCGGGAGCCTCTGACCGTTGAAACGAAAAAGGAGAAAAGGAGGTGCTCCGTATTGGCTGACAGCAAACGTACCGGCGGACGGCGCGCGCAGGCCGCCCCCGATCCCGCGCCCCAGAGCACACAGCGCCGCTCCCGGCGGAAGGAGGAGAAAAAGGGCGGCTTCGGCCGCTTCATCGGCCGGTTCTTCCTGGCCATTTTCACCCTGTGTCTGGTGGGCGTGCTCACCGCCGCCATCTTTGTGGCCATTTTCATGCGCTACGTGGACAACAACCTTCGGGGCCACGTGGAGGTGGACGTTTCGGCCTACAACCCCTCGGTGTCCTCGGAGCTGTACTATAACGACCCCACCAACCCCGACGCCGATGCGGACGGCTGGGTCATGTACGACACGCTGTTCCTCAAGGCGGAAAACCGCATCTGGGTCACGCTGGACGAGATCCCGGAGGATCTGCAGAAGGCGTTTGTCGCCGTGGAGGACAAGCGCTTCAAGACCCACCACGGCGTGGACTGGCACGGCATCGTCCGCGCCATCAAGAGCACCCTCACCGGCGGCGACGTCCAGGGCGGCTCCTCCATCACCCAGCAGATGATCAAGAACGTCACCGGCGACAACCAGAACACCGTCAAGCGCAAGGTGGTGGAGATCTACCGGGCCCTGGCCTTTGAGAAGACCCACTCCAAGGAAGAGGTGATGGAGATCTACCTCAACTATATCTATATGGGCGAGAGCTGCTACGGCGTCAAGACGGCGGCCAAGATGTACTTCGGCAAGGACGTCAGCGAGCTGGATCTGGCCGAGTGCGCGTCCCTGGCCGGCATCACCAACAACCCGTCCATGTACGATCCCTTCATCAGCGACTGGACCCGCGAGAAGAACCGGGAGCGCCAGGAGTGGGTGCTCAAGAAGATGCTGGAGCAGGAGATGATCACCGAGGGCGTGTACAACGCGGCGCTGAACGAGGAGGTCATCTTCTCCAACGGCTACAACATCTTCGGCGAGTACACCCTGGACCGGCCGGCCGAGCCCGGCGAGGGCGGGGAGGAGAATCCGGAGAACCCGGAGACCCCGGAGACCCCGGAAGAGCCCGTCACCCGCGCCCACAACTCCTACTACACCGATCAGGTCATCGAGGACGTGATCGCCGACCTGATGGACAAGTACGGCTACGACCGGAAGACGGCGGAGAACAAGGTGTTCTCCGGCGTGAAGATCTACACCGCCCAGAACATCAACTTCCAGCACATCTGCGAGGACGTGTTTGAGAACACGGCCTATCAGCAGATCCTGGGCGAGCAGTACGGCGACCCGCTGCAGGCGGCCATCACGCTGATGGATCCCTATACCGGCGCGGTGCTGGCCATGGTGGGCGGCACCGGCGTCAAGCAGGCGGACCGGGGCTGGAACTGGGCCACGGCGCCCCGGCAGTGCGGCTCGTCCATCAAGCCCATCTCCACCTACGCCCCCGCCCTGGACGACGGCACCATCACCGCCGCCTCCACCATGGACGACTACCCCCTGCTGATGAACGGCGAGGCCTATCCCCGCAACGCCATGCGGGGCATGGGCGGCATGACCTCCTGCATGACGGCCCTGTACCGCTCGCTGAACATCGTGGCGGTGCGGGTGAACCTGGCCTACGGCACCACCCGGTCCTACAACTTCATGGTGGAGAAGCTGGGCTTTGAACATCTGGACCCGGACTATGACGGCACCCAGGTGGGCAACATGGCCCTGGGCGGACTGCACCGTGGCGTCACCACCGAGGAGATGTGCGCGGCCTACTGCCCCTTCGTCAACGACGGCCTGTACACCAAGCCCTATACCTATTATAAGGTGACGGACGCCGAAGGCAAGGTGCTGCTGGAGAACGTGCCGGAGTACACGGTTGCCTTCAAGGAGACCACGGTGTATACCATCCGGGAGACCCTCAAGCAGGTGGTGGCCACCGGCACCGGCTACGAGGCCCGGTTCAGCGGCATGAGCATGGCCGGCAAGACCGGCACCACCAACGATGAGTACGACCGCTATTTCGTGGGCTTCACGCCCTACTACTGCGCCGCCGTGTGGACAGGCTTCGCCAAGAACCAGACCATCCACGTCAGCGGCAACCCCTCCAGCAACCTGTGGCACGACGTGATGGTGCGCATCCACGAGGGGCTGGAGGACCCCGGCTTCCACGATGAGCCCAGCGGCATGAAGTGGGTCACCGTCTGCGCCGACAGCGGCCTGCTGGCCACGGACGCCTGCAAGCACGACATGCGGGGCAGCCGGGTCAAAAACGTGCTGGTGGCGGCGGACACCGCCCCCACGGAGAGCTGCAGGATGCACGTGGAGGTGGACTACTGCAAGGACGGCAAGCACATCGCCACGGAGTTCTGCCCGGAGGAGAGCATCCAGAAGGTGTCCGTGCTGAACGTGGAGCGGGAGCTGATCAAGGAGATGCGGCCCGACGACCACAAGTACACGCTGCAGTATCTCAGCGGCAAGACGGGGGAGATCCCGGAGATCTGCCCGGTCCACGACACGGAGCCGACGCCGGAGCCTGATCCGGAGGATCCCACCCCCGGTCCCGGCGGCGAGGATCCCACCCCCGGTCCCGGCGGGGAGGATCCCACGCCGCCCGCGCCCGGTCCCGGCGGGGATGAGCCCACGCCGCCCGCGCCCGGTCCCGGCGGCGACGCCGGCATCGACGATCCCATCACCCCGCCCCACGAGGACGGATAACGGGGCGCAGTCAACTCCATATTTCCCGACAGGATCGAAAGGGGAGGGCACGTCAGGCCCTCCCCTTGTTGTTGTATCGGTCCCGCGCCCTCTGTCATTGTGGGGATTTCGCCGAAGCGCCGCCAGTGGCGGATGAAGCGAGGCGGAATCGAGGAA
>DGHJ01000125.1:0-240 GCA_002392625.1 Oscillospiraceae bacterium UBA3851 | reverse complement strand
CGCTTGTCGCGACCAACGGGAGCGAAAACCGGCTGACACGACGGTGGGCCGCGCGCAGCGGCGTGGCAATCCGTATTCCCCCCGTCCTATCCGCCCTTCCTCTACGGATTCCCACGACCAGCCTGCGGGCTGGTCTCGGAATGACAGGAGACGAACCGTTCCGTTTCTGTCATTGCGAGGGCTGCGCAGCAGCCCGTGGCAATCCGTAATCCCCGTCCTATCCTCCGTTCCTCTACGGAT
>DGHJ01000071.1:19595-20799 GCA_002392625.1 Oscillospiraceae bacterium UBA3851 | reverse complement strand
ACATGGGCGGCATGCTGGCCTTCCGGGACAAGGGCCGCTTCTGGCGCAAGTTCTCCGAGTTCAACGAGGACGGCACCGTCAAGACCGACGTGGGCGTGCTGCTGAAGGTCAAGCAGATCTCCTGCTACGGCAACGACTCCTACGGCGGCATGTCCGGCCGCGACATCATGGCGCTGGCCGCCGGTCTCTATGAGGAGTGCAACTTCCGCTATCAGGAGGCCCGCGTCAAGCAGTGCGAGTATCTGGCCCAGGGCTTCTACAAGGCCGGCGTCAAGGGCGTCATCCTGCCCGCCGGCGGTCACGGCGTGTACATTGACATGACCCAGTTCTTCGACGGCAAGCGGGGCCACGAGACCTTTGCCGGCCAGGGCTTCTCCATCGAGCTGATCCGCCGCTACGGCATCCGCACCTCCGAGCTGGGCGACTACTCCATGGAGTACGACCTGAAGACCCCGGAGCAGCAGGAGGAGCTGTGCAACGTGGTCCGCTTCGCCGTGAACCGCAGCCAGCTGAACCAGGAGCACATGGACTACGTCATCGCCGCCGTCAAGGCTCTGTACGAGGACCGGGAGTCCATCCCCGACATCCGCATCGTCAAGGGCCGCACCTTGCCCATGCGCCACTTCCACGCGTTTTTGGAGCCCTACCCCCACGAGGAGAAGTAAAGGGTTTTCCCCCGTCAAATGAAAAAGAAGCAGCCCGACGGCTGCTTCTTTTTTCGTGCATTTTATTCCCGAAAGCTATTGCCACACTCCCGCAATTTCAGTATAATAGGCGGGAGTTTACAGAGAAAATGAGGGGATCCTATGACACTGCGAGAACTAAAGGTCGGCAAAAGCGCGCTGATCTGCACCGTGGGCGGCGACGGCGCTTTGCGGCAGCATTTTCTGGATATGGGCGTCATTCCGGGCACGGAGGTGACGCTGGTGAAGTACGCCCCCATGGGGGATCCCATGGAGCTTCTGATCCACGGCTATGAGCTGACGCTGCGTCTGGCGGACGCGGAGAAGATCGGGATCGAGGTGATCCCCGCCCGGCAGACGGCGGAGCGCGCCGCCGAAAAGCCCCGGCGCAGCGAGCACCCCGGTCTGGGCGAGGGCGGCCGCTATCACCCCAAGGGCAGCGGCGATCCCCTGCCGGAGGGTACGGTGCTGACCTTCGCCCTGGTGGGCAACCAGAACTGCGGCAAGACCACCCTCTTCAA
>DGHJ01000071.1:15101-19498 GCA_002392625.1 Oscillospiraceae bacterium UBA3851 | reverse complement strand
AACTTCCCCGGCGTGACGGTGGACCGGAAGGACGGCCAGATCAAGGGCCACCCGGACACGCTGGTCACCGACCTGCCGGGCATCTACTCCATGTCGCCCTACAGCAGCGAGGAGATCGTGTCCCGCAACTTCGTGCTGGACGAGAAGCCCAAGGCCATCATCAACATCGTGGACGCCACCAATATCGAGCGGAACCTGTACCTCACCATGCAGCTTCTGGAGATGGACGTGCCCATGGTGGTGGCGCTGAACATGATGGACGAGGTCACGGCCAATGGCGGCTCTATCGACATCAACGCCATGGAGGCCCTGCTGGGCGTGCCGGTGGTGCCCATCTCCGCCGCCAAAAATTCCGGCGTGGACGAGCTGGTGCGCCACGCCATCCACATCGCCAAATACCAGGAGAGGCCCCTGCGGCAGGACTACTGCGACGAGAGCGATCACGGCGGCGCCGTCCACCGCTGCCTCCACGGCATCATCCACCTGATCGAGGACCACGCCCGCCGCTCCGGCATACCTGTGCGCTTTGCCGCCGGCAAGCTCATCGAGGGCGACGAGCTGGTCCGCAAACAGCTGGGGTTGGACCCCAATGAGGAGGAGATGATCGAGCACATCATCCTTCAGATGGAGGCCGAGCGGGGGCTGGACCGCAGCGCGTCCATCGCGGACATGCGTTTTTCCTTCATTCAGAAGGTCTGCCGCCAGACCGTCACCCGTCCCCGGGAGAGCCGGGAGCGGCTGCGGAGCGAGCGCATGGACCGGATATTGACGGGCAAGTACACGGCCATCCCCGCCTTTATTGCCATCATGGGCTTGGTGTTCTGGCTGACCTTCAACGTCATCGGCGCCTTTCTGCAAAAGGCACTGGAGGCGGGCATCGGCGCGCTGACCGGGTGGGTGGACGGTCTGCTGACCGCCGCCCATGTCAACGAGACGCTCCACAGCCTGATTATCGACGGCATTTTCGTGGGCGTGGGCAGCGTACTCAGCTTCCTGCCCATCATCGTCACGCTGTTCTTCTTCCTCTCGCTGCTGGAGGACAGCGGCTACATCGCCCGGGTGGCGTTCATCATGGACAAGCTGCTGCGGAAGATCGGCCTCTCCGGCCGGAGCATCGTGCCGCTGCTCATCGGCTTTGGCTGCACCGTGCCCGCCGTGATGGCCACCCGCACCCTGCCCAGCGCGCGGGACCGCAAGATGACCATTCTGCTGACGCCCTTCATGAGCTGTTCGGCCAAGGTGCCCATCTACGGCTTTCTCGTCAGCGCCTTCTTCCCGGGCCGCGGCGCACTGATCATGATCGGCCTGTATGTGCTGAGCATCGTCATCGGCATTCTGGTGGCCTTCCTGTTCAAGGGCACGCTGTTCCGGGGCGAGGCCGTCCCCTTTGTGATGGAGCTGCCCAACTACCGCCTGCCCGGCGCCAAAAACGTGGCCCGGCTGCTGTGGGACAAGGCCAAGGACTTCCTCCAGCGGGCCTTCTCCGTGATCTTCTTCGCCACCATCGCGGTGTGGCTGCTCCAGAGCTTCGACATCCACTTCAACCTGGTGGCCGACTCACACGACAGCATCCTGGCCTTGGTGGCAGGCGCCGTTGCCCCGCTGCTGCGGCCGCTGGGGCTGGGCGACTGGCGGATCGTCACCTCCCTTATCACCGGCTTCATGGCCAAGGAGAGCGTGGTGTCCACCCTGGAGATCCTGTTCGCCGGGGGCATCGCCGCCGCCATCTCCCCGCTGGCCGCTGCTTCCCTGCTGGTGTTCTCTCTGCTTTATACCCCCTGCGTGGCCGCCGTCACCTCCGTGGGCCGGGAGCTGGGCACCCGCTGGGCCCTGGCTATGGTGGCCTGGCAGTGCGCTATTGCGTGGATCGCCGCCTTTGCGGTGCATTTGATCGGATCAGTGGTATGATGATCTCACCCGCCGGAATCCGGCGAGAAACGCAACAGCAGGTTGCGTGCATCTTGGCGCTTTTTGTATTACAATGAGTTGCGTGGAGGTGTTATTATGGACACAAAAGACGTATTATATGAACTCAGAGTGAAGCACGGATTGTCGCAGGATGAACTGGCGGAGAAGGTTTTTGTAACCCGGCAGGCGGTATCCCGCTGGGAAAACAGCGAAACCGTTCCCAACACAGAGACATTAAAGCTGCTGTCAAAGTTATACAATGTCTCCATCAATACGCTGCTCGGCTCCCCGCGGCAGCTGATTTGTCAATGCTGCGGAATGCCGCTGGAGGACGCCATCATCAGCAAGGAAAAGGACGGCACCCCCAACGAGGATTACTGCCAATGGTGCTACGCCGACGGAACGTACACGTACCACAACATGGATGATCTCATGGACGTCTGTGTGAAGCACATGGTCAGCGAGAACTTCTCCGAGGAGCAGGCCCGATCGTATCTGGGACAGGTACTGCCAAAGCTGGATTACTGGAAAAGACACGGGGAACTCAGCGACAACGGACAGTTCGAGGCGTTCAAGAAGCAGCTGATGGAGGAAATCAACAGCCTCCATGTTCCGGGAATGCCCCGGGTGGAGAAGCTGAACGCGCTGGTGGGCAGCTATGTGAATCTTGCGTATCCCCTCCCCAGCGGTATGCGTGCGAAATTTCTGGACGATCAGACGACCTACCTGGGAAATCAGCTGGAATCGGATGACGGCGGCGAAAAATGCTTCGGCGTTTTGGCAAACAAGGATTTTATTCTGGTCTGCACCTATGAGGCGGAGGGTGCGAATCCGGAGCTCATCCTGTATAAAAAACGGTAGAACATGACCTGAAAAAAGAGGCGTGAGCTTTCTGCTCACGCCTCTTTTCGGGCGTTTTCCTGGAATTACAATTACAGCACCACGTTCTGCGGTTTCCCGTCCAGCCAGGCCCGGAGATTGTCAAAGACGATCTCTGCCCGGAGCGTCATGGACTCGTGGGTAGCAAAGGCCACGTGGGGCGTCAGCAGCGTATGGGGCGCGTGGAGCAGCTGGGTGTCCGGCGCCAGCGGCGGCTCGGCGGTGAACACGTCGATGGCGGCTCCGGCAATAATCCCCTCCCGCAGCGCACGGGCCAGATCGTCTTCGTTGGTGACAGGACCGCGGGCCACGTTGATGAGATAGGCCGTGGGCTTCATCAGCTGCAGCTTCCCGTAGTCGATCATGCCCCGGGTGCTGTCATTCAGCGGACAGTGGAGCACCACGATGTCGGCGCGGCGCAGCAGCTCCTCCTGGGACACCTGCTCCACGTAATCCGGGGCGTCGGCCTGCATGTGGCGGCTCTGGGCCAGCACGCGGCAGCCGAAGGCGTGGAACAGCTCGCCGCTGCGGCGGCCGATCTTGCCGTAGCCGATGATACCCACGGTCTTGCCCCGCAGCTCGCCGCCTACCAGACCGTCCTTGGTGCCGCCAGTGCGGCAGCGCTCCTCCACCTGGGGCAGATTGCGGTACAGGGACAGGGCCATGCCCAGCACCAGCTCGCTGACGGCCTCGTTGGAATATCCCGCGGCGTTGCTGACGGCGATGCCCTTCTCCTTCGCAGCAGTGAGGCCCACGTGGTCCACGCCGGTGAAGGCCACGTCGATGAATTGCAGCTTTTCGCAGCGCCGGATCACCTCGTCGGGCATAGGCATGTTGGCCAGGATCATGGCATCGGCGTCGTGCGCCTGACGCACCAGCTGCTCGGCGTCGGTGGTTCTGGAATAGGAGACGAAGGTGACGCCCCGCTCCGCAAAGGGCTTCTGGAACGCAGCCAGTTCCGCCTGTCCGATCCCCAAAGATTCCATAATGACGACTTTTTTCATGGGAACACTCCTTCCGTTTACTCTCCCCTGCACCTTACTCCATACGGGGTCTTCTGTCAAGGAGAAACACCGCCCGGGGTGGGCGGTGTTTCCGGAAATCGATCAGGTATCTTAGATGTGGCCGATCTCCACGGACCAGCCGTCGGGGCCCTTGGCGCGGCCCCACTGGATGTCGGTGAGGGTCTTGTAGGCGTACATGGAGATGTCGCCGATCTCGCCGTTGTTGATCTTCATGATCTTGTTGCCCCACTCCAGCTGACCCACGGGGGAGATGACGGCGGCGGTGCCGGTGCCGAAGACCTCCTGGAGCTTGCCTGCGTCGTAGGCGTCGGCGATCTCCTGGATGGCGATCTTCCGCTCGGTGACCTTGTAGCCCTTTTCCCGCAGGATGTGGATCATGGACTTCCGGGTGATGCCGGAGAGGATGGAGCCGTCCAGCTCAGGGGTCAGCACCTCGCCGTCCACCACGAAGAAGATGTTCATGGCGCCCACTTCGCCGATGTACTTCTTCTCCACGCCGTCCAGCCACAGCACCTGGGAATAGCCCTTCTCATGGGCCTCGGACTGGGCCTTCATAGAGGAGGCGTAGTTGCCGCCGGTCTTGGC
>DGHJ01000071.1:11658-15026 GCA_002392625.1 Oscillospiraceae bacterium UBA3851 | reverse complement strand
TGCCGCCGCGGACCGCGCGGACATAGTTCTCTTCCACATAGATGGGCACGGGCTTCAGGCCGTTCTCATAGTAGGCGCCGGAGGGGGAGAGGAGGACGCAGTAGATGTAACTGTCGGCTTCCTTGACGCCCAGCTTGGCCTCGTTGCCGATGACAAAAGGACGGATGTACAGAGAGGCTTCCTTATCCTCTGGGATCCAATCCTTGTCGAGCATAACCAGCTCCTTCAGGGACTCGATGCAGAAATCCACGTCCAGCTGGGGGATGCACAGGCGCTCGTTGGACAGGTTCAGGCGCTTGAAGTTCTCCTCGGGCCGAAACAGCAGAATACGGCCATCCTCGGCGCGATATGCCTTCATGCCCTCGAAGGTCTCCTGGGCGTAGTGGAAGACGGTGGCGGCGGGGCTCAGAGAGATGGGGCCGTAGGGCACGATGCGGGCGTCATGCCAGCCCTGGCCCACGTCGTAGTTCATCAGCAGCATGTGATCGGTGAACACGCTGCCGAAGCCCAGCTTCGCGCCCTTGGCGGGCTTGGCCTTGGGATTCTTGGTCAGTTCAATAGTGAGATTCTTCACGATGATGTACCCCTCTTTTTTATGATAATTGTTGTTTTGCTTTGCCGTTTTCGCTATAATCCAACCATGGGAGGTGGATCAAAATGTCCTATCAGACCAATTCGCTGTCCTACCGCGTGGCGGAGACCATCACAGAGATGATCGCCCAGCAGCATTTCCGGCCCGGCGACAAGCTGCCCAACGAGCTGGAGCTGGCCGAGGAGCTGCACGTGGGCCGCACCACGCTGCGGGAGGCCTTGCGCATACTGGCCACCCGCGGCCTTGTGGAGGCCCGACGGGGCGTGGGCACCTTCGTCACACGCAGCCAGAGCATACGCGACGACTTCGACGTGATGAAGATCCAGAACACGCGGGTGAACATCAAGGATCTCTACGAGATGCGGCTGATGTTCGAGCCCCAGGCCGCCTATTACGCCTGCCTGCGCGCCAGCGACACCGAGCTGGAGACGATCCTGCACTACGGGGCGCTGGACGAGGAGGCGATCCGCAGCCGCGATCCCCACTGGGACGAGTGCGAGCAGAAGTTCCACAACGCCATCGCCTCAGCTACCCACAACCAGTTCATCACCGCCCTGCTGCCCATCTTCAACCGGGCCATCCACCAGGGCACGATCCTGGCCAACCAGTCGCCTCAGGCGGCGGAGGGCACGATCCATGAGCACCGGCTGCTGATGCGCTATCTCCGGGAACGGAACCCGGAGGGCGCCAAGGCTGCCATGTATCTGCACATGATCAACACCATGCACGAATTCGGCATTGAGGTGGACTGACTTAATAGACCTTCAGATCCGCTGCCACCTCCACGGGGAAGGGCAGGAGATCCAGGATCTCCTTGCGCACGTCGATGCCGCGGGCCACGTCCGTGAGGATGAGGCCCTTTTCGCCCAGCTGGAACACGCAGCGCTCCGTCACGTAGACGACCTCCTGCTTGTTCTCGTGGGCGTTCTGGGCGCTGAAGCTCAGGGCGTTGACGTGCTGGACGAACTTGGGGATGCGGCCCTCCCTGACGATCTTCAGGCCGTCCTCGGTGTCGGCGATCTCCAGACCGCCGGCGGAGAAGGTGGTGCAGAAGACCACCTTGTGGGTGAACTGGGTGATATTGATGAAGCCGCCGATGCCGGAGAGCTTCTTGGGGTGGTAGTGGCCGTTGACGTTGCCCTCTCCGTCCACCTCCAATGCGCCGATGAAGCAGATGTCCAGGCCGCCGCCGTCGTAGAAATCGAACTGCTCGGCGGTGGTGCAGATGCTCTGGGGCGAATGGGTGGCGCCGAAGGCGCGGCCGCCGGCGGGCATGCCCTTGATGGCGCCGGCCTCCACCGTCAGGGTGATCTGGGGCAGCAGGCCGTTCCGTGCGGCCTCCACCGCCACGAATTCCGGCGCGCCCACGCCGATGTTCACCACGTGGCCGGGGCGCAGCTCCTGCACGGCGCGGCGGGCGATACGCACCTTGACGGGATCCCCGCTGCCGGCGTTCTCGGTGGCAAAGGAGCGCAGCTCCTCGTCCGTCATGGGCTTGGCGCCGGAGAAGCTGGGATTGTCCTCCGGGATGCCCTGGACCTGGGTCTGCTCCGGGCAGATGCAGATGTAGTCCACCAGCACGGAGGGGATGACCACCTCGATGGGACGGCGGGATTCCTTCAGCATGCTCTTGACCTGCACGATGACCGTGCCGCCCCGGCGGTGGACCGCCTGGGCCACGGACAGGGCATCGCCGATCATGGGCTCATCCTCCATGGTGATGTTGCCCAGCTCGTCGCAGCTGCTGGCCTTCAGCAGCGCCACGTCTGGCTGGGGCGTCTCGTACATCAGGCGGCGCTTGCCGTCGATGACGATCTCACGCACCAGCTCCCGCTTGGCCAGGGCGTTGAGCTGATAGCCCTTGTATTTGGGGTCCACAAACAGGTTCAGTCCCGCGTCGGAGATGATGTAGGACTGGCCGCCGGCCGCGGCGCGGACGGCGTGGGACATGGCGCCGTAGGGCAGGTTGTAGCCCTCCAGCTTGCCGTCCAGAATCATCTGGGCCGTGCCGGGCATACTGCCGTAGTGGCTGCAGATCACCGTCTTGGCGGCTCCCTGGCAGATGAAGGACTCGCACTGGGAGGTGGGGTCCCAGCCGCCCAGACCGGCGGTGCAGTAGACCGTCAGATCCTTGGGGGAACCCGTCTGCTGGAAACGTCTGCCCAGAGCGCCGCTGAGCTGCTCGGCATTGTTCAGGCTGAGGAAGTTGTTGAAGATAACGCAATCTCCGTCCTTGATGCACTTGACGGCATCATCGGGGGATAAAAACTGGGGCATGGTTGTTCCTCCTAAATACGTCCTATTCCGTTCAGAAGTAAGGCTTTTCCACGCCCGATACGGGCGTGGAAAAGCCTTTTTCGTGTTATTCGATGCAGGCCGCGCCGCGGAGCAGAGCCTCGCGGTTCAGAGGGATCAGCTTGGCCTTCTTCTGGCCCAGCTTCTCCAGCAGGGCCTCCAGAACGGTCTCCACCTCCACGCACTTGGACTTGCCCAGGTACGCGCCCAGCATAATCATGTTGGACACCTTGTCATTGCCCAGCTCCGCTGCGATCTCGTTGCAGGGAACGTAATAGGCGTTGACGTCCTGGCGCTTGACCTTGATGTCGATCATGGAGCTGTTAACGAAAATGGAGCCGCCGGGAACCACTTTATCCTCGAACTTCTCCAGAGAGGGGCGGTTCATGACGATCAGAGAGGTGGGGCGGGTTACAAGGGGACTGTCGATCTCCTGGTCGGACAGCATGACGCTGCAGTTGGCGGTGCCGCCGCGCATCTC
>DGHJ01000071.1:471-11594 GCA_002392625.1 Oscillospiraceae bacterium UBA3851 | reverse complement strand
CCGTAAGAGGGGATCCAGGAGGTGTTCTTGCCCTCCATCATGCCGGCAGCCGCCAGCAGCTGGCCCATGAGCAGAACGCCCTGGCCGCCGAAGCCTGCGAAAATGTTTCTTTCAACCATGTCTCAGACCTCCTTCATAATGCCCAGGGGATAGTAGGGGATCATGTTCTCCGCCAGCCAGTCCATGGCCTCGGCGGGGGACTTGCCCCAGTTGGTGGGGCAGGGGGACAGGATCTCCACCATGGAGAAGCCCTTGCCGTCCAGCTGCGCCTGGAAGGCCTTCTTGATGGCAGCCTTGGTCTTGACCAGGTTGGCAGTGTTGTTCAGAGCCGTGCGGGCGATGAAGGCAGAGCCGTTGATGGTGGCCAGCATCTCCGCCATGCGGATGGGCTCGCCGCAGTGGTCCTTGTCGCGGCCCAGGGGGCTGGTGGTGGTCTTCTGGCCCACCAGGGTGGTGGGGGCCATCTGGCCGCCGGTCATGCCGTAAATGGCGTTGTTGATAAAGATGGTGGTGATCTTCTCACCGCGGTGGGCGGCGTGGACGATCTCGGCGGTGCCGATGGAGGCCAGGTCGCCGTCGCCCTGGTAGGTGAAGCACACGTTTTCGGGGTGGACGCGCTTGTAGCCGGTAGCCACAGCGGGTGCGCGGCCGTGGGCGGCCTCGTACATATCCACGTCAAAGTAGTTGTAAGCGAATACCGCGCAGCCCACGGGGGCGACGCCGGCCGTCTTCTCACGGATGCCCAGTTCCTCGATGACCTCGGCCACCATGCGGTGCACGATGCCGTGACCGCAGCCGGGGCAGTAGTGGAACGGCGCGTTGGTCAGAACAGAAGTTCTCTTAAAAATCGTCGCCATACGTTACGCCCTCCTCATGTTCATAATCCGCTCGGCGATATCCTCCGCCGCGGGAATGGCGCTGCCGGCCTTGCCCATGAACTCCGTGGGCTTGCAGCCGTTGACCGCCAGACGGATATCCTCGTACATCTGACCGTCGCTGACCTCCACCGTCAGCACGCCCTTGACGCTCTCCTGCGCCACGGCGTTATGCACAGCCTCGGTGGGGAACGGCCACAGAGTGATGGGACGGACCAGGCCCACCTTGACGCCCTGCTCGGCGCAGATGCGGACGGCGGCCTTGCAGACGCGGGCCACGGTGCCGTAAGCGCACAGGATGAACTCAGCGCCCTCGGTGTTGTAGGTCTCCACCATGATCTCGTTGGCCTGGATGCGGTCATAGGTGGCGCTCAGCCGGGTGTGCAGCACGTCCAGATCCTCGGTCTCGATATACAGGGAGTTGATGATGGCGCGCTGCTTCTTGCCGCCGGGCACGTAGCCGGTGGCTGCCCAGGGCTTGTCTTTCTTGACGGGATCGGGGTTATTGGGCATCTCCACGGGCTCCATCATCTGACCGATGAGACCGTCGGCCAGGATGATGACGGGGATGCGGTAGTCGTCGGCCAGGTCGAAGGCCTTGCCCATCATGTTGACCGTCTCCTGGATGGAGGAGGGGGCGATGACGATGGGGTGGTAGTCGCCGTGACCGCCGCCCTTGACGGCCTGGAAGTAGTCGCCCTGGGAGGCCTGGATGTTGCCCAGACCGGGACCGCCGCGCATCATGTTGACGATGACGCAGGGCAGCTCAGCGGCGGCGATGGTGGAAATACCCTCCTGCTTCAGGCTGATGCCGGGGCTGGAGGAGGAGGTCATGACGCGGGCGCCTGCGCCGGAAGCGCCGTACACCATGTTGATGGCGGCCAGCTCGCTCTCGGCCTGCAGGAAGCAGCCGCCCACCTGGGGCAGACGCAGGGACATGTACTCAGGGATATCGTTCTGCGGGGTGATGGGATAGCCGAAGAAGTAGCGGCAGCCCGCCTGGATCGCGGCCTCGGCAATGGCCTCGCAACCCTTCATCAATTTCAGAGCCATATACCTTTCCTCCTTATTTCTCGATCTCAATGGCTACGTCGGGGCAGGTCCTGGCGCAGGACGTGCAGGCGATGCACGCATCCTGGTCAACGACCTCCACAGGATAGTAGCCCTTGGTGTTCAGGTGGGTCTTGGAGATGGCGAGCACTGCCTTGGGGCAGGCGCGCACACAAAGACCGCAGCCCTTGCACTGGTCCTCGTAGATGGTCACTTTTATCATGGCTTTTCCTCACTTTCCCTATTTGAATTTTTGTGAATACGGAGTCATTACAATCCTTCGCTCAGGTACTTATCCCAGCTTCTGTGCATCATCACCTCGATCGGGTATCGTTTTCCGATATACGCCTCGTCCAAGCCGTTGGCCTTGGCGTATGCTTCGAACTCCTTCAGCGTCCCCTCGGTGCCGCAGGTGCCCCACACGGGGATCCCCGTCTCACGGGAGAGGTCGCGCACCAGCTCATAGCCCGTGACCAGATGCTCGGCAGTGGTCATGCCGGCCAGATTGCCGTTGTTGACGATGCCGGTGACACGCAGGCGGCAGGCGCCCTGGATCTTCTCCAGCATGGTGCGGGCGCTGGGCAGGTCGGAGGCCAGGGGCCGCATGGGATTGACCACGTACAGCACGTGGAGATTCTCCGGCGGTATGTTCTGGAAATTGGGCTTGTACTGCCCCAGGGCGATGGCGCCCACGTGGTCGCCGCCCACGTCGAAGATCACGGTGCCCTCCCCCGGCGTGAACGCGGCGTACACCCGCGCCGAGACGGACATAATCTCGATCTTCTGCAGGGCGTAGGGCGGGGAGACCAACTCCACGCCGGCCTTCTCCAGCAGCTCGTGGCGCTCACTGGTGCGGAAATAGGGGTTGATGACGTCCATATCCACCAGCATGCAGGGGCCCTTTTGCGCTGCGCGGACCGCCATATTCAGAGATAATTCGCTCTTTCCGCCGCCGAAGCTGCCCACCAGCACCCAGTAATCCTTCAAGGCCGTACCCTCCCCTGTTTCGGAGTTGTCTGACAGCTCGTTAAAGATGTCTGACTATTGCATATATTTTAACAAAAAATTGCCCAAAAGTCAATCTGTACTTGTGCCAATCCTATTACAATAATCGGACAAACATACCGCTGACAGCAAAAGAAACGGGCTGCCTTTACCGGGCGGCCCGTTTCGATTGTATTCCGATTATTTTACTTCCCCGGCGTCAGCATGGTGCCGATGAAGAACGGCGTATTGGTGCGGCAATCGATGAGCATGTAGACGAAGGGGCGGTCCAGGTAAACCGTCTTCGCCTCCTCCCCGCCGTGGAAGGCGCCGTTTTTCGCCATCTCCACCACGGTGGCGGCGCCGGCCTTGGTGCCCTGCTCCGTCACGGAGATGAAGGTCTTGTGCAGCACGCGGCTGATGTAGATGTTCTGATCCGCGGTGCCCAGGGCGGAGAAGTCCGCCTTGATGCGGTCAAAAGCCAGGGGCATGCCCATGTCCGCCAGGGTCTCGCCCAGCTCAGCGCTGTAAGCGCTCTCGAACTTGGGGATGGCGGTGTGGACGGTGACGCTCTGGGGATGGGTCAGCAGCTGATGGAGACGCTCGCCGGTGAGGGAGGCCACGTATTCGTCCACGCTGACGCCCTCGTCGGGCAGCAGGGCGGCAAAGGCGTAGTCGCCGCCCCTGTAAAACTTGAGGAAGCCGGCGGCGTTTTCATCCTCCAGATAACTGCTTACGTCGCCGTACAGGAAATCCACCTGTTGGACGGCGCCGTCGGTCTGGGTGAAATCGCTCTTCTGCACCTGTTGCTTGTCGTAGGGCGCCGCCCACTCCGCCTCAAAGGCCAGTGCGTTGACCAGGTACATCACCGCGTCGGGAGAGATCCGGTCCAGGATCTGGGGGATCATGCCGTCGGTCTTCTCCTTGACCCAGTCGTTGATGGCCTTGCAGGCCGCGTCGTCAAAGGGCGTCCTGTAGAGGTCCGCGCCGTAATAGTCGGCGTTGGTCTGGAGGAAATCGCCGTTCACCTGAAAGCTTTCGTCATCGGTGAACCAGATGGAGTTGGCCAGGTCCAGCCTGGCCTGCTCATCGGCAGGCAGACCATGGACGTAGGCGTAGAGGTACTCGTTCAGCTCCTCCACCTTCATGCCCAGCACGGCCTCCATCTGGGTGCGGGTCTCCCCCTTGGCGCCGTTGGCCGTCATGGCCAGAGCGCAGAGGACGGACAGAGGCGAAACCAGCGTATTCTCCCCGTCGTTTTTCGCCGCCTGGAACAGACGCAGGCCGAAGTCGGTGAGGCGGGCGCTGTCCGTGGTCAGGTCGCTGACGCCGGAGGGGGTCCCGGCGGAGATATTCTCCATCAGGTCCTGGGCGTCAGGGGTCCGGCCCCCGCAGGCGGTGAGACTCAGGACCATGGACGACAGCAGCAGCACGCTCAGGATCACGCAAAGGGTCTTTTTCATCTTCACTTCACTCCTTTTCACAGCAAGGGGCCGATCAGCAGCCCCAGTCCGTAGGACAGGGCGTTGGCCGCCAGCGTCAGCCAGAAGAGGCCGCGGCGCGGCCCGAAGGCCAGTCGGTAGACGCCGTATTCCACAGCCACCACCAGCGCCTCCAGAGCGTAGACGGCGGGGCCGTACAGGGACGGCACGCGCCAGAGCAGCAGGTTCAGCAGCAGGTTGGTAACCACGTTGGCGCAGACGACGATAATCACCTCGTCCCGCTTCCGGTAGCCGAACAGCGCCAGGAAGGGTGTCTCGATGAGCACCGTCAATGCGCAGGCCAGAAAGATCCTCATTTCCTGCGGTTGCGGATCACGATCCACACAATCGAGGCCGCAACTACGATCACCACCGCGGCGATGAGCACGATGAGCTCCGGATGCGCCTGCGCGGTGACAGGCTCAGGCAGAGGGGCCACGTCGGCAAAGGCGGTGACAGCGGACAGCACCAGCAGTGCCGCGGTCCACAGGGTCGTTAAGGTCAGTTTCTTCACGGCGAACCTCCCCTTCCCGTCAATCCGCTTTGGCCCGGCGCCGGCGGATGATCAGCCAGGCCGCCCCGGCGGCGGCGATGATCACCACGCCTACGATCAGCACCGTCAACAGCGTGGGGTCAATCGCGGCCGGGTCAGGCACGGGCGTCGGTCCGGGCGTGGGAACAGGGTCCGGCGTGGGGGTCGGCGTGGGGGTGGGTCTCGGCGTGGGGATGAGATCGGCAAAGGCCGTCACGGCGGACAGCGCCGTGAGCAGTACGGCCCAGAGGGCGCCCAGCAGCTTCTTTTTCATTTCCGTTCCTCCTTTTCCGCGTTCCGGTTTTTCCTTCTTTTGCGGGCTCTGACGGCGAAATAGATCAGTAGGCCCGCCGCCAGCAGCACCACGGCTGCGATCAGCACCGCAGGCAGTATATCCGTCCAGCGGGGCAGAAACACCACGTCCGCGAAGGCGGGCTTCCACAGCATACTCAACATGATAGCAGATATCCTTTCCGTGTCAATATTTTCCCGGACCGGAGGATTGCCCCCAGGCCGAAGACGAAGCTGACGATGACGCACAGCCACAGCAGCGGACCCGTCAGGTGCATCAGCTGCCCGGCGATGGTGCCAGGCCACAGGGCCGAGGCCGCCAGGCCGAAGGCAAAGCCGGGGGAATCGGGCATGGCCCGGTACATGAGCCACAGCGTCACCGGCATGGTCAGGTTCAGCAGCAGCTGACCCGCCATGGACGGGACGGCCCAGGCGCTGCAAAAGGCGATGAGCACGGCGGCGGGAACGATGGAGATCAGCGCCGTTTTCCCGGCGCCCAGCCGGTCGCACAGGAAGCCGCCGGCGGTCTTGCCGGCGAAGACGCAGGCCGTGACCGCCAGGGCCATGGCGGCGCCGGTCTTCCACGGGAAGGAGACGGCGCTGCCGCCCACCGCCCGCACGGCCACCGCCAGCGTCAGCAGCAGTGGGATGGCCAGACCCACGTCCGGCTTCTCTCCGCGCTCCGGCGCGGCGGAGACGGCCGCGGCTCTTGCCAGCGGCATCACGGCCACGGCGCAGCAGATCAGCAGGATGGAAAAGGCGGTGCCCAGCAGGGGCCACAGGGTGCCCAGGGTCAAGCCCACGGCGCCGGGGGCAACGAACACGCCCAGGGGGCCGGCCTTGCCGCCGCTGCGCTCCAGCGTCATGGCGCCGCCGGCCACGTGAAACAGGCTGTTGCCCACGCCCACCAGGCAGATCCGCGCCAGCGGGGGCAGCGGCAGCAGGAAGCCCGCCGCCACCAGCGCCATGGCCGCCGCGGCGGATACGCCGTGCTTGCGCAGCCGGTCCGCCGCCAGACCCACCAGGCACTGGGTGGAAAAGGCCAGGGTGTTATAGAGCAGCACCAGAGTCGTCAAGTCCGCCGCGTCACGGACGGGGCCGAAGACGGTGGCGGCGCAGACCCCGTCCACCAGCAGGTGGGCCAGAGAGTTCAGAAAGAGAAGCATAATCTCACCGCCTTACGCAGCCGGGTCCAGCATGGTGCCGATGAAGAAGGGCGTGCCGGTCTCCACGTCCACCAGCATGTAAACGAAGGGGCGGTCCAGCGTCACGGTCTTCTGATCCTCAATGAGCATGGTGCCCTCAGCCATCTCCACAACGGTGGCGGCTCCGGCGCGGGTGCCCTCCTCCGCCACGGAGATAAAGGTCTTGTGCAGCACGCGGCTGATATAGATATTGCCGGCGTCGGAATGACCCAGGCCGGAGAAGTCCGCCTTTGTATCGTCAAAGGCATCCGGCATACCCATGGCGGACAGCGTCTCGGACAGCTCGGTGCTGTAATCAGTCTCGAATTTGGGGAGCAATGTGGTCACATATGCATCCTGCGGATGGGTCAGCAGCTCATGGAGCTCCGCGCCGGTGAGGGAATCCAGCAGCTCTGCCACGGTGGCGCCCTCTTTGGGCAGCAGAGCGGCAAAGGCGTACTGCCGACCCTCGTAATACTTCATAAAGCCGGTGGCCATGTCGGTCTCCAGCCAGGCGTGCTCCATGCTGCCCATATAATCTGCTTTTATCTTCTGCCCGTCTGCGGTGTTGAAATCGCCTTCGTGGACCTGGTAGTCCATATAGACCTCCTCCCACTTGGCCTCAAAGGCCAGGGCGTTGACCAGATACATGACGGCAGAGGACGGGATCCTGTCCAGAATATGGGGGATCATGCCGTCGGTGCGCTCCTTGACCCAGTCGTTGATGGCCTGGCAGGCGGCGGCGTCAAAGGGGGTCTTGTAGAGATCGGCGCCGTAGTAGTCGGCGTTGGTCTGCAGGAACTCCTTGTTCACCGTGAAGCGCGCATCGTCGGTGAACCAGATGGAGTTGGCCAGGCGCAGAGCGCCGCCCTCGTCCAGGCCCCGCAGCCAGGCGCAGAGGTATTCGTTCAGCGCCCCGGCGTCCATACCCAGCACGGTCTCCATCTGCGAGCGGGTCTCGCCCTGAGCGCCGTTGGCGGTCATGGCCAGGGCGCACAGCACGGACAGGGGCGAGACGAGGGTATTCTCCCCCGCCTTCTGCTCGGCCAGGAACAGCCGCAGGGCGAAGTCGGTGGCGCAGGCGCTGGCCATGGCCGGGTCGGTCGTGACCGCCGGCGGATTGGCGTGGACGTCCTGGGTCAGGTCCTGGGGCTTGGCGGCCCCGCAGGCCGTCAGCCCCAGCGTCATGGAAAGCAGCAGCAGCAAGCTGCAGACAGTACAGATCGTCTTTTTCATCATTCCTTCTCCTTACTCATAGAAAAACTCGTATTCCGGCAGGGCCTGCCAGGCGTCGGTGGCGTACAGGATATTTTCAATGGCGCGGCAGACGTCCAGGAACTTTCTGCCCTTGGCGTCCTTGGCGTCGCCCAGGATGGCGATGTTCTCGGCCCTGACGGTCTTTTCCCCCTCCGCCGTACGGGCCGTGAGGATCAGGGTCATGGACGGTTCGGATTTCACATCCGGATTGGGATCATAGCGGGACGGATAGCTGTCCAGATCCAGCTCCTGCATGAGCTTTTGGATCTGCTGCTGCTCCGCCTCCGTCAGATGATACTCCGTCACGTAGTCCTCCGGGTGGGTGGCGTCGGTGGTCTTGACCAGCTTCCCGGTGGCGCTGTCATAGGAGCTGACGCCGTAGCAGTTCCAGGTCAAAGCAAAGGAGAAATCCTCCGGCGCCTCTCCGTTTTCGGTCTCTTCGTCCCGGCTCAGCGCCGACGCGCCCACGATGCACAACACGGTGCACAGCGCCAGGGCGCACACCGCGATGACGTCCTTTTTCTTCATCTCCGCAGCCTCCTCACTCGCCCCAGGACGAATCCACCACCACTCCGGCGTCGCTCACCGTCACCAGCTGGTCGCCGCCGGCGTAGTTCCGTCGGCCGAAGGCCACCGTCCAGCCGCCACGTTCCTCGTCATAAACGGCCTTGATATAGTCGTATTCCACCGTGACCGCCGGTTTGGCGATCTCGATGGCCTGGGCCTCGGTGGGGCGGCCGTCGCCCAGCTCCAGGGTCTCCAGGATCTCCATGGCCTTCCGGAACTCGCTGTCGCTCCACTCCCCGCAGGTCTCGTTGTTGATGTTGAAGCAGTCCGTCCCCTCGGGGCCTGTGACGTCGATGAAATCCCACTGGCTGTGCCCGACATAGGTCCTCTGCCACGCCTCGTAATCGCCCAGCCGGATCTTCTCCGACTCCAGTCCCGTGCCGCAGATGCCGTATCTGGTGAAGTGGCGCAGGACGATGCTGTGCTGCCGGGCCACAGGGCGGAAGGCGATGTAAAAATCGCAATCGTCGACGGACTCGTCATACCGTTCCGCCTCGTATATCCAGCCCTCCGGGATGCGCAGGGCGGCGCTGGCGCTGCCGGAGGAGAAGTAGGCCAGGCCGGACGCAGGCTCCATCGCCGCTGCGTTCAGACGCACCTGCACATGGCTCTCGTCCGCCACGTCCACGCCCGCCGCCGGCTCGATGAGGATGTGCCACTCGGCCATGTCGCAGGTGCCCACCTCCGGGGAGAGCACGTTGACGTCCACGGCCAGGGTGTCACCGTTCAGCGCCGCGCCGGTGACCTGATAGCGGACGGAGCCGCTGCCGGCCTCCGTCACCACGATGACCAGGATGCGCTCGCTGAAATAGGCCTCGTCGTACTTCTCACAGGCGGTCAGGAAGCCGTCCATATAATAACGGTCCCTGTTGGCCTGGTAATAGGCGTTCAGCTCCTCCACGGAGCGGATGAGCTTCACCACGGGGTACTGCACGTCCTCGTGGTAGCCGTCGGTGCGGATATACTGGGCCCCGAAGCCCAGACTCACCGGCTGCAGCTCGCCGGGCTGGAGGACCGGATCGGAGATCGGGTCCGGTTCGGTGGGTTCGGTGGGGTCCGGCGCGGCGGGCGCAGGGTCGGCGGACCCGGTCTGGGCGGACGCCTCCGCCCGGTGCAGCGCCGAGGCGCCGACGATGCAGAGCGCGGTGCAAAGCGCCAGGGCGCAGACCGCGATGATATGCTTTTTGTTCATCCGTTTCAGCTCCTCTCTGAATTACCGGCTGCCGTCTGCGGACAGGACCAGCCGCAGGGCCGTCTCCTCCTCCTCCGTCAGCACGCGCTGCCAGTCCTCCGTCTCACAGGTCAGCACCTTGCCTCGCAGGGTGTAGGTCTCCTCCCCCTCCGGGGTGACCAGGATAAAGCGTGATTCCCTGTCATCGGCCGCGTCCGGCGCACCGTCGGACGCGCCGATGGCTTTGCCGTCATTCTGCCCGGCGTTTGCGGTGACGACGGCTTCACCGGCGTTGTCGTCCATATCATTGGCCGGGGCCAGGGAGCGCAGCAGCTCTGCGGCCTCCACCGTCTCGATACGCACAGCGCCGGCCTGGGGGGCTTCCTTCGCCCCGTCGCCGTACTGCACCTCGGTCTCCTGATCCCACACCTGGCCATTAGGCGTCACGGCCACGGGATCGTTGCCGGCCTGCTTGGCAGCCGGCGCGAAGGCGGGCCACACGGCGGCGCCGATGACCAGGCACAGCGCCAGCGGCACGCACAGGGTCAGGGCGCGGCGGCGCATGCGCTTGTTTTCTCTGATTTTTTCCTCACTGCGGCGGAAGACCTCCGCCCGGCATTGCTCCAGATCTCTCATAACGCTTCCTCACCATCCTCCTCCAACAGAAGGCGCAGCTCCTTCTTCGCGCGGTACAGCAGGTTATCCACCTGCTTGCGGCTCTTCTTCATCACCCGCGCGGCCTCGTCGTAGGTCATGTCCTCGAAATAAACCAGATGCACCGCCAGGCGCATGTCCTCCGGCAGACGCTCCAGCGCCGCGTTCACCGCCCGCTTGCGCTCGTCCGCCAGCACGGCCTCCTCCAGCTCGTTCTCCTGGCCCGCCGCGTCGCGGGCCTCGTCCAGCTCCGTTACCGCCAGGACCTTGCGGTGGCGCAGGTGGTCCAGGGCACGGCTGCGGCCCAGCATAAAGAGATAGGTCTTCAGGGAGGTTTTGAAATTGTACCGCCGGGGGTGCACGATGAGGTCCGAGAACGCGTCGATGGCAATGTCCTCGGCGGTATGTACGTCGTGCACGTACCGGTCCACGAAGAAGACCAGGGGGCGGAACAGCTCCGCCATGATCTCGTCGAAGGCGCTCTCCTCACCATTCAGAAAACGGCGGTAGCTACCGGCGCCGTTGTCCATGTGAATCCTCCTGACCGGGGCGGCGGCCACGTCTGGCCGCGCCCTTTGTAAGTTATACGGACCGCGAAGCGAAATTCCTTATGCTCCGCGGAAAATATTTTTCGCTCTTAGTATACCACACCCCGAAGCGCGTTGCAATCCGGCGGCGCGGTGTGCTATACTGGTGGCGAATCCAACCCAGGTAGGTGACCTCCTTTGAACGAACAGATGACCTTTTCCGACGGCAGCGCGTCCCAGCCCCTGCCGGCACGGCTGCGGCCGGCGACCATAGACGAGATCGTGGGCCAGCAGCACCTGCTGGGGCCAGGCAGGGTCCTGCGCCGGATCATCGAGCAGGACGCGGTGTCCTCCATGATATTCTGGGGGCCGCCGGGGGTAGGCAAGACCACCCTGGCCAACGTCATCGCCAACCACACCAAAGCCAAATTCATCAACTTCTCTGCCGTCACCAGCGGCATCAAGGAGATCCGCGCCGTGATGCAGCAGGCGGATGACAACCGCCGCTTCGGGGAAAAGACCATCGTCTTCGTGGACGAGATCCACCGGT
>DGHJ01000071.1:0-344 GCA_002392625.1 Oscillospiraceae bacterium UBA3851 | reverse complement strand
ACGGAGAACCCCTCCTTCGAGGTCAACGGGGCCCTTCTCTCCCGGTGCAAGGTGTTCGTGCTGAAGGCCCTGACGGCGGAGGAGATCACGGCGCTGCTGGATCGGGCCATCCGCGACCCCAGGGGCTTCGGCGATCAGAAGCTCGCCATCTCTCCGGAGGTGCTGGAGCTGATCGCCCGCTTTGCCAACGGCGACGCCCGCACCGCCCTGTCCACGCTGGAGATGGCGGTACTCAACGGCGAGAGCGACGGCGAGACCACCGTCGTCACCACGGAGACGGTGGAGCAGTGCACCTCCCGCAAGTCCCTGCTGTACGACAAGAACGGCGAGGAGCACTACAACCT
>DGHJ01000148.1 GCA_002392625.1 Oscillospiraceae bacterium UBA3851 | reverse complement strand
GCCTGTCCGTCCTCCCCCACGTGGACGCCGTGCTTGATCATGTAGGCCTCGCAGGACGCCGCCGTGCCGAAGGTCCAGCAGGTGTTGTAGTCGCCCTGGTTCTTGACGGGGGTGATGTAGCCGTAATCCCGGCTGTCATACTTCTGCGGCAGGTCCGCCGTCAGATTGCCGGAATGGCTCTGCGCGGACGCGCCTTCGGACGGTTTCGTGCTGCCGCGCAGCATCGAAGGCAGGAGGCCCAGGCCGTGCTGCGCGTAATCCTGTTCCTCCCTGTCCGCCGTCTCGGCCGCGAACGCCGCGGGGATTAGGCTCAGAACGAGGATCGTACTAAGCAAACAGGAAAGGATCCGTTTCATTGTTTTGCTCATGTTGCGTTTCTCCTTCGGATGAATTATAACGCCTGCTGCGTATTTAGTTTATTATATCGGATCACGCCGCTGAGCGTCAAGAAAAACTGTACGGTATCGAGGTAAAAAATGTAAATAAGCCGTGCTGCAAAATGTATTTTTTCAGTCATTGCGCGGCCGGTGTGCTCCCTGGCCGCGGCGATCCGCTGAACCGTCATGATTTGAGTCAGCGCGCCATCGGGCACTGGTGCCAAATGGCAAAAGCTGCATTTGTATGCAAACAAAAACCGACCGCGCCGTTTATCGGCGCGGTCGGTATCGTGTTGGGAAATCAGTTTCGCTCTCGGTTAGGAATGAGCAGATCCCTTTCCCGTTTTACTTGGACTTGTCGGACCTCTCCTCAGCGGTTTTCCCGGTTGTCAGATAGGCCAGCATCACATTGATTGCCAGCAGGCCGACCATCAGAGGCGTGAACTTGTCACACAGCTGCATGGGCAGGCTCATGTGCTCGGTCATCAGGAAGATAGCTGCGGCGGCGGCTGCGGGCAGAGCGCCCAGCAGCTTCCTGCCGTTACGCCGTGCGCTTGCCGTCATGACGGCACACACGCCAAACGTCAGCATTGCGCAGATCAGGTTGATCAGCGACCAGGCCTGATACTCGCCGGTGGGAACCACGTCCTTCGTCCACTTGGCGTAGAGCGTGATGTCACCGGTGACGGGTGTGGAGAAATCGTAGGGCATGGTGCATTCCTCGTCCAGATACCATCCGCCGAAGGTGTAGCCCTCCTTGGACGGATCAGCCGGCTTCGGGGCCGTATCGCCCTCATCGACGATCTCCACGGTATAGATCGTGCCGTCGCCCAGGTCGAACGTCACCGTATAGGTGACAGGCGCGGGCGGCTCAGGCTCAGCGATCTCTTCCCACTTGGCGTAAAGCGTGATATCCTCCGTGACAGGCGTGGAGAAATCATAGGGGATGGTGCACTCCTCGTCCAGATACCATCCTTCGAAGGTGTGGCCGTCCCAGGTGGGATCCTCCGGCTCCTCTGCCGTCTCGCCGTCGTTGACGATCTGGTCGTCCACGTCGGAGCCCTCGCCGGTCTCGAACGTCACCGTGTGGGTGACAGGCTCAGGCGGCTCAGGCGGTCCGGGCGGCTCAGGCGGTCCGGGCGGCTCCTCCGCCGTGACGGTGGCGGTAAACGTCAGCTCGCACTTCTCGCCGTCGCCGTTGGTCACAACGGCCGTGGCGGTCAGCGTGCCGTTTTCACGGGTGACGTATACCGCGATCGCCAGCTCCTCCGGCTCCACATCGGAGCCAGCGGCGGTCAGGCGGTAATCCCACTTTCCTGTGCTGGTAAATGTGATTGTCGGGATCTGATACTCCTCGTTCCCGATCAGTTGGAAGGAATAGTCTCCTTCACCGGCTCCGGCGGGCATGGGCGCGCCGGCAGTGACCGCCGTGAACGTATAGTCCACCACGGCCTCCTCTGCCTGTGCTCCCTCCCCCACCAGGGTGACCGTCTGGGTCACCGGCAGCTTCAGCTCAGCCTGATCTGCCGCCTGTGCGGGTACTGCCAAGAGCGCCAACAGCAGTATTGTCGATAAAACAATACTCAGCGCTTTTCTCATCTTGTATCTCCTTCCGGTTGTTGTTCTTCCAGTCGAGGAGTGATTACGCTCTGCGCAGCTTCTTGGTCAGAACCACGCTGCCGACCATGGCGATCAGCACCAGGGCCAGGATCAGGATCATCTCGGAGTGGATGGTAACACCGGTGGGAGGCGTGACGCTGTACTCGTTGGTCACGGTGATGGTGTTCTCGTCCTTCTCAATGGTGATAGCGCTGGTGGTCAGCTCGGTGTTGTACTCGCCGTTGCCGCTGGCGCCGCTGCTGGCGCTGTAGCTGGGAGTGAAGTACTCGGCAGCAGCCTCGGTCAGCACGTAGGTGGTGCCCACGGGGATGTTGGTGAAGGACTCGTAGGACTCGCCAGCCTTCAGGGTGAAGGTGACGGGGCCGGTCACCTCAGCGTCGTCCTTGTCCTTGATCTTGATGTTGGCAAACTCCTCAGGAACGGTGAAGGTGACGGTGAAGGAGAACTCCTTGTCGGTGTAGGCGGGATCGATCTCGCCCTCGACCTCCTTGGTGATTTTCAGGGTGCCGACCTCGTAGACCAGGTCGTTCTCGATCTCAACGTAGTTGGCGGGTTCCGCGGCAGCCCGGATATTGGGGTTGGCCTCGGCGGTCTCCTTGACGATGGTGCCCTTCATGACCAGGTCATCGCCGGTGACGGGACCGTTTTCCTCGCTGATGATCTCGCCCTTCGTCATCGTGTGCTTGTACATGGTGCCGCCGGCAGCCTCGGTCAGGGTGAAGGTGGTGCCCACGGGGATGTTGTGGATGACGGTGGACTCATCGTCGCCCAGGGTAAAGGGATCAGAAGCCACGTTGGCCGTATAGGTGGTCTGGCCGTCGGTGAAGTCGGCGTCGAACACGATGGTGTAGGTGAACTCAGTACCGGCAGCCACGTTGTCGGTATTGATGTTCATGATGGTCAGATCGGCAACGGTGACCTCAAAGTTGTTGGTGAAGGTGATGGAAGTGCCCTTGGCGGTATCGCCGGCCTTGGAGACCTGGAAAGAGGTCATGCCCAGCTCGCCGTCGGGATTCTGCTGCTCAATGAGGATCTCCAGGGTGTACTCGGTCTCGTCGTAAGTCCAGCCGTCCTCAGTGCCGGCAGTCTCCTTGACGGTGTAGGTGTAAGTACCGGCCTTCTCGAAGGTGGCTTTGGTCAGAGCGACCTCCAGGGGGTTGGCGTCGGTGCTGATGGTGAAGGTGCCGTCAATGGCGGGAGCATCACCCACGGGGGTCACGGTGAAGGTGAAGGTGGTGGGATCGTAGCCTTCGCCGTTGATGACCTTGGTGATCTTGATGCTGCTCAGGTCGATCTCGGTGCCCTCAGCGGGGGTGGGAGGATCCACAGGGGCCTCGCCCTCCTTGAAAGTGGCGGTCAGCGTCTCATTGGCCCAGCTGTAGCTTTCCAGTTCTTCGTTATAAACATCGACGATACCGACGCTGAACGTATACTCCTTGCCCTCCTCAAAGGCGGCCGTGTCGATGGTGTACTGAATATAGCCCAGCACTGTGCCGGCAGCTGCGGTCACGCCGTTGCCCGTCTGGAAAAACGGGTGCGGGTTCGTGGCAGTAGCACCGGGATCTGTGGCATCCAGCGCACCGGATTTAGCTTCAGGATTGGTGAATACGCCCTCCACGTCGCAGGTGGGATAGTTGTTCAGCTCCAATCCGCCGAAGTTCAGTTCTTCGGTGGCCACGATGTTCAGCTTCAGAGTGTCACCCTCACGCACAGGCTCCAGCTTGATGCCGGCGCCCTCGGCGTGGGCAGTGACCCCGCAGAAGAACGTGAGGACCATTGTCAGCGTCAATAGCACTGACAGCAGCTTTTTGGTTGCTTTCATTGTTTGTTAACCCCTTTCAAAAATATTGACAGATTTTTCTCCCACGGGGGATATGCAGGGGTAACCTGCATATCCCCCCATGAAATACGGTTTACCAGACGTAGCTGCGCTTGCCGGCTACCACCTGGGCGGCGAAGGTGGCGTCCTTGGAGTTGAACACCCCGTTGCCGTCGCCGTCGCATACCAGCTGCTGCAGCGTCGTAAACGTCCGCTTGCCGGCAATGGCCTGGGCCATCATGGTGGCATCCTTGGACTGCCACACGCCGTTCAGGTCCGCGTCGCCCTTGATGGCCACGATGATCGTCACGTCGGCGTCCGTCACCGTCACGGTGAAGCTGTGGGTATCGCCGTTCGTGGTGCAGGTCAGCCTGGTGTAGGTGTCATCGCCGTTGTCGATGGCCACCACGCAGGGGCTGCCGCAGGTCACGGTGAAGGTCACCTCGCCGCTGTAAAGCTGCGTAGCCACGATGCTGGTTGTGGCGTTGCTGTTGGTGTAGTCGGTCACGATGATATGATACCCCTCGATGGGCAGCATGTCAATGGTGACCTCCTTGGTCTGGGTCTCAAAAGCCTCGTTTTCGAACACGGCGGTATACAGGCCCTTGCCCTCCTCAGTGGTGGTGGGCTCCTGGATCACCGTGTAGGTGGCCGTCACCGTCTCGGTCTCCGCGTGGCTCTCGTCACGCTGGCAGATGCGCTCAGCGGTGCACTTCCAGCCGTTGTTCTCTTCGGCCCAGGTGTAGGTCGGCTCGCCCCAGTCGTGGCCCAGGGCGGCCACGGTCACGGTGTTCCGGCTCAGCTCCGCGCCGCACACGGTGCAGTAGACCACCTCGTCGTAGCTGCCGGCCGTCTCGCAGGTGGGCGCCACGTTGTTCTCGATCACGGTCTCACCGGGGGTGTGGCCCGTGGCGGGGATGGTCACGGTGTTCCGGCTGATCTCCGCGCCGCACACGGTGCAGTACACCACCTCGTCATAGCTGCCGGCCTCGGTGCAGGTGGGCTCCACGTTGTTCTCGATGACAGCCTCGCCGGGGGTGTGGCCCGTGGCAGGGATGGCCTCGGTCCTGGTCTGGGTCTCGAAAGCGGTGTTCTCGAACGTGGCGGTGTAGGTTACCTCGCCGGCATCCTCGCAGGTGGCGGCGTTGGTCTCCTGGGTGGTGGTCACCGTCTCGGTCTCCACGTGGCTTGCGTCGTTGGCGCAGATGCGGGTTGCCGTCACGGTGCTGTTGTCCTCAGACCACACGTAGGCGGGCTCGCCCCAGTTGTGGCCGATGGCAGGAACGGTCACCGTCTCGCGGCTGATCTCCGCGCCGCACACGGTGCAGTAGACCACGCTGTCATAGCTGCCGGCCGTCTCGCAGGTGGCCGCAACCTCGTTCTCCTTGACCGCCTCGCCGGGAGTATGGCCCGTGGCAGGGATCACGGTTTCGGCTTGGGTGATCTCATTCTCACCCTCGGCGTCGGTGAAGTACTTGTCGCAGCCGGCGCAGTACCAGTACTCGATGTTGCCGGGCTCGGTGCAGGTGGCGGCCACGGCGGCCACCTGGGTCATGGTGTGTTCATGGACCGGCGTCACCACGGGATCGGTGGTGTAGTAGGTGATATCGGAGGGGATTTCGGTTTCCTTCCACAGCTTGAGGACGTTGGCGTTGCTGGTGCTGGCGGACCAGAAATAACCGTTGGAGGCGCTGAAGCCAAGGTACGGATAGCTGCCGTTGGCGGCGTTCTTCAGCTGCGCAATACCGCTGGCGTTGATGGCGGGCGTCCATCTGCAGTAAGAGGTATTGATTGCGGTGTAGCCCGACATGTAGGAGGAGGAGTTCATGCCGATATAGGTGCCGGTGGAAGCGCTCTGGACGGTGTAGTAGCTGCCGTTGGCGGCCAGTGCAAACACGTAGTCGGTGGCCACGTTGGTCAGAATGTCGTCATTCTGAACGATGCCGGAATCGTCAAGCTTGCTGCAGTTGGAGGCATTCTCGATCTGCGCGCCGTTGGAGCCGGGCGTCACGCCCTTGAGAACGTACACAGGGCTGGTGCTGCTGCCCGTGCCGTTGTTGGTGATGACGTAGTTGCCGGCCCAGTCGGAGGGAGCTGCCGTCAGCAGCTGATAGACGGTCTCGCTTCCGCCGCCCTCAGTGCGGGTGTAAAGGGCGTACAGCGTGACATTGCCGGTGACGGTGTACGTGGCGCCGGGTGCGTAGTAAGCAGGCTTGTCAGTGGTCTCCGCCACGGTGTTCTCCACCCAGCCGGAGAAGGTCCAGCCCTCGGCGTCAGGAGCGGTGGCGGGCAGTGTGATGGCGTCGCCCACGTAGGCGGTCTGGCTGCCCTGGTCTGCGCCGCAGGCCACGAAGCGCACCGTATAGGTGGGCTTGGGGGCGAAGATGACCTGGATGGTGCAGTCGCTCTCCGGCGTAACGGTGATGATATTGCCGGCGATCACGGCGGTGGCAGTGCCCTCGGTCACCTCATAGCCGGAGACGTAGTAGCCGTCGGCGGGGGTCGCGGTGATCCTGGTGCCGTCCACTGACACGGTGCCCCAGGTCTCGTTGTTGGAAACAGCCGTAATGGTATAGGGGGAGGCCAGCTTGATGCCGATGTACTTCAGGTTGGAGCTGGCGCCGGAGGGGGGATTGTAAACGCCGCCCACCGGCTTAACGGTGATGGCGCCGCCGCCCTTGATGGAGCAGCTGGTGCCGGTGAAAACCACCGGGCTCAGCAGGTCCCAGGGATTCTGCACGTCATGATAGGTGGAGGGATTGTAGCCGTCCTGGGCCTTAAAGCCGTAGATGCCGCCGTACTGATCCTGAGCGGCGTTGGCTGTCACGGCCACGCGGAAGTCCCTGGCCAAATCCGCGCAGCTCACCCCGGTGGCGCTGGTGATGGCCGAGGTTTCACTGGAGGAATATTTGTTGGAGATCTGCCTGTAAATCGTGTTGCCGAATCTGGTGTACAGATACTGGGCAAAGAAGGAGACCTGGGAGTACAGGGCCAGGATGTCGTCGATGTTGTTGTTCCAGGCATAGAGAGAATAGCCCTGGTGAAGGTTGGGGCAATCGCTGGCGCTGTACTCGAACTCAGCAGGCGGGGTCAGCCAGTCGTTGTTGTCGGAGTAGTAATAGTTCTCCCAGGACTGGATACGGCCCACCACGGAACTGCCGGGATAGCAGATCTCCTCAGCGGCGGCGGAGAAGCACTCATTGAGCCAGGTGGCCATGCCGCTGGTGTTGGAGTAGTTGATCAGATGCTGATACTCATGGACCATGGTGCCGTAGGTATCATCCATCCGCTTGTATTCGTTGCCGCTGGTGGTGTTCTTGTAATAGACGCCGGGGTAGGTGTCGATGTTCAAAATGGGCAGGCCGTTGTTGGAAATGTCGGGATTGTAGAAGAAGCCAGCCACATAGCCCTGGCCCGGCTGCCAGCCGTCGTTGATGTTGTAGTACAGCATGTGGAGCTTGCCGTCGCCGGAGGAGCCGTTGGTGTGGTTGCCGAAGGAGGACTGCATGAGGTCAAATTTGGAGTCGAACTCATCCGCGGCCATCTTGGCAAAGGAGCTGTCGATCTCATCCAGCGGATAGGTGTTGTTGGCTGAGGATGTGGGGGTCCAGATGTAGCAGTGCTGGCCCACATAGAGGCACTCGAACTGCACGCTTCCGCTGCCCGTGGGGGAATAGGCGGAGTAGATGGAGAAGGTCTTGGTGCTGCCGACACTGTAGGAGGCTCTGACAGGCTCCGGCTCAGGGCCGATCTCTGCCGTCTTTGCAATCTCGGCCATCAGCGGGTCCACGTCAATTTTATAGAACGGTTGATCCGGGTTCGGCGCGCGACGGCCGCCGGGATCGGCAGAGACGCTAGGATTCACCGTTGTCTCAATGAGGCCGGTCAGGGTGCCGGTGGAGTAAGACGTGGAGGAGGACGTGGAGGGATTGTAGATCACCACGTAATCTCCCTCGTAGCCGCCGGTGGCGTCATCATCGATGATGATGCTGTTGTGGATGCCGCGTGTATCTGCCGTCCGGACCGGCGCCTCGATGGCATACGCCGGCACCAGCGACAGGGTAAGGCAGAGCGCGAGCATGACTGATAGGATCGTTCTGAATACTTTCATAGAGATCTCCTTCCTGGTTTCGGGATCGCTTCCCTGACGGGAGCTGCTCATCCTCAACATGCTTTAGTTTTACCACATTATTGCGCTGATGTCCATATAAAACGAAGCAAAGAATCAACTTTTTTGCGTCGATTTTCACAAATCTGTTCCTCTCTCGGATCGCCGTTTGTCTATTATATACATATATAAACCTCCCCTATTCCTGTTATTGCCCGTCAACCCGGCATGGAAAAGGCGCTGCCCCGAATGGGGCAGCGCCTTGCGCTTGTTTATGCCGTTTTCCCTGCTTCGGTCAGCCGATAACGGTGGTGTAGACGGTGGAGCTGCCGCCGTCGGTCAGCTTCCAGAAGTAGATGTTGGTGCCGGCGCTGCGGCTGAGCATGAAGTAGTTGGCGGTGGCGAAGCTCAGGTGACTGTAGCTGCGGCTGGCCGCATTGGTGGCGTCCACAGCCTCGCCGTTCATCGCCAGGCTCCAGCGGCAGTAGCTGGCCGTGTTGGTCTTGTAGCTGTACAGGTAGCTGCCCTTGCTGGCCAGGTAGGTGCCGGTGGCGGCGTTCTTGATGGCGTACTTGCCGCTTGCCGCGGTGATCTGGAAGACATAGGCGTCGTTCACGTCGGTCAGCACGTTGCCGTTCAGGGTCATGCCCGCGGCGGCGTAGGACGCGGCGCCGCCGGCCGTGGCGGACTCATACTTCTTGTTGCCGCTCAGGCCCTTCAGGGCGTACAGGCCGGTGCCCTTGCCGTAGGTGATCACGTAGCTGCCGGTCCAGTCGGTGGGGGCGCCGGTCACCAGCTCGTAGCCCGCAGCGGTGGTCTCCGTCTTGGAGTACAGGGCCTTCAGGGTGATGCTGGCGGTGGCGGCGTAGGCGCCGGTGAGCACGGTGGGCAGCTCGGACACGTTGTTGTAGTCCTCCACGACCCAGCCCAGGAAGGTGTAGCCGTCGGGGGCGCCTGCGGTGGGCAGGGTGATGGTGCCGCCCTCATGGCAGGTCATGGCGGCGGGGGCCGTCACGCCGGCAGGCACGGAGAAGCTCACCAGGAAGTCGTTGCCCAGAGGATCGGTGTAGCTGTCCACGAAGGAGTAGCCGCACACAGTGCAGGTGTGGGTGGTATAGCCGCCCTCGGTGGCGGTGGGAGCGGTGACCACGTCGTTGTAGGTGCAGTTCTCGGTGACGGTATCGCCGCAGACAGAGCAGACGTGCTTGTGAGTGCCGTCGTTGTTGGAGACGTATTCACCGTAGGTGTGGTTGCCGGTGGCAGGGATCACGGTGTCGGCCAGGGTGATCTCGGTGTTGCCCTGGGCGTCGGAGAAGTACTTGCCGCAGTCGGCGCAATACCAGTATTCGATGTTGCCGGCGGTAGCGCAGGTGGCGGCCACGGCGGCCACGTGGGTCATGGTGTGCTCGTGGGGCGTCTCAGCCTCGATGACGGTGGTGTAATAGGTGGTGCCCAGCTGCGTCTCCTTCCACCAGCGTACATTATTGACGTAGCCGTTGGAAACGCCGTTGTCGCCCTGGGTCCAGAAATAGTTGCCGGAGGGGTTGTAGCTCAGATACGGATAGTTGCCGCCGTTGACGCAGGTGGCGGAGCTGGCGTTGGTCTGCGTACCAAGGGTCCAATCGCAGTAGCCGGACGTGTAGGTGTTATAGCCGCCGAGATAGTTGGAGCTGGTCTCACCGACGTAGACGTTGGTGGAGGCGTTGCGGATGGTGTAATAGTTGCCGCTGGCCGCCACGTTGAACAAGTAGGTGCTGCTGACGTTGGTGAGCTTGGTGCCGTCCAGGGTCATGCCGGTGGCAGAGAGGGCCGCCGCGTTGGTGTTGGCCTCAATGTCCGCGCCGTTGGAGGACACCGTGACGCCCTTCATGGCGTACAGAGAGCTGTCTGTACCGTAGGTGATAACATAGTTGCCGGCCCAATCGGTGGGGGCGGCGGTGACCAGCTCATAGGTGACGTCGCCGGTGCCCTCGCCGTCCAGATAGGAGAACAGGGCCTTCAGGGTAATCTCCTGCGGCGCAATGTAGGTGCCGGTCAGGATCTGGGTGGGCTTGTCGGTAACGTTATCGTAGTCCGCCACGACCCAGCCCAGGAAGGTGTAGCCCTCAGGAGCTTCCACGGTGGGCAGGGTGATGCCGGTGTTGGTGTTGGACACCATATCCGCGGGCTTGGTCACACCCTCCGGGACGGAGAAGTGGACGGGATAGTCGCTGCCCAGAGGCGCGGTGTAGCTGTCCACGTAGCTGTAGCCGCAGACGGTGCAGGTGTGGGTGGTGTAGCCCTGCTCGGTGGCGGTGGGGGCGGTGACCACATCGGTGTAGGTGCAGTTCTCGGTCTCCTCGGCGCCGCAGACGGAGCAGACGTGCTTGTGGGTGCCGTCGTTGTTGGAGACGTAAGAGCCGAAGGTGTGGTTGCCGGTGGCAGGGATCACGGTGCTCTCCAGGGTGATCTCGTTCTCGCCGGCGGCGTCGGAGAAGTACTTGCCGCAAAGCGTGCAGTGGTAGTAGGCAGTGTGGCCGTCAGCGCCGCAGGTGGGGGCAACGGCAGCCACATACTCCATGTCGTGCTCGTGCTCGGCCACCACGGGATCGGTCCAGTAGTAGGTGGTGGAGTCGTTGGTCTCCTTCCAGAACTGGGTCTTGTTGGTGGTGTAGGAGCTGTTGACGACGAAGTAGCTGTTGGAGCCCTTCGCCATGTAGGGATAGTTGGAGCTGGCGGAGTTGCTGACCTTCATGCAGATGTTGTAGAGGTCGTACTCCAGCGCCCAGTTGCAGTAGCTGGAGCTGTAAGAGGAGCGGCTGTACAGGTAGTTGTTGTAGCTGCCCACGTACGTGCCGGTGGAGGCGTTTTGCAGCGTGTATGCCGAGCCGGTGGAGGCCGCGGCGAAGACGTAGGCGCTGCCCACGTTGCGCAGGACGTCGCCGTCCAGGGTCATGCCGGAGTTGGCGAAGGTGACGGTGCCGCCGGCGGAGGCGCTCTCATAGGAGGTGTTGCCGGAGAGGCCCTTCAGCACGTACATAGAGCTGTCCTTGCCGGAGGTGATGACGTAATTGCCGGTCCAGTCGGTGAGATTGTCGGCGACGATCTGGTAGATGACCTCGTCGCTGCCCTCCACGCGGGTGAACAGGGCATACAGCGTGGTGTTGCCGGTGACGGTGTAGGCTGCGCCGGGGGCGTAGTACGCAGGCTCGTCGGTGGTCTCATCGATCTGCTGGGTCATCCAGCCGGCGAAGGTCCAGCCGTCGGGATTGGTGCTGACGGTGGCGGGCAGGGTGATCTCGTCATAGACCAGGGCGCTCTGGCTGCCCTCGTTGTTGCCGGAGGCGATGAAGTTCACCGTGTAGGTGGGCTTGGGGGCGAAGTTGACGCGGATGGTGCAGTCCTCAGTGGCAGCGACGGTGATGGTGTTGCCGTTGATGGTGCAGGTGGCGGTACCAGAGATCACGTCGCAGCTTTCAACGTAGTAGCCGGTCTTGGGCGTGGCGGTGATCTTGCTGCCGGAAACGGAAACCGTACCGTAGCTGGTGTTGTTGGACACAGCGGTGACGGTGAAGGTCACGTCATCGGTGTAGGCCTTGATGCGGTAATCGCCGTTGTCAGGGCAATCGGTCCAGGAGCCGTTGGGCTCTTTGTAGTAGGAGGTGTTGCCGTGGTTGGCGTGGACCCAGGAGCACCAGGAAACCACGTCGCTGTTGTTGAAGGTGGCGTCGTAGGGGGTGTGGACGTAGTTGCCGTCGTCGTCGGCCACAGCCACATTCTGGGTGATGACCACAGCGAAGGTATCGCCGGCGCCCAGGGCGACGGGGTTATCCAGCGGGATGGTGTAGTAGCCGGGGAAGGTCACGGAACCCGTCTGGGTGGTCATCAGGGTGCCGGAGGAGGGGTTGCCGGTGGTGGGATTCTTGTAGATTTCCACGGTATAGGTCAGAGCCTCGTCCCAGCTGCAGAAGGCGATAGCGCGCAGAAGCTCGTTGCCCTTGGCGGTAAAGACGTTGGCCACCTGAGTGTTGTTGGCAAAGCCCACGTAGTAATCCTGACCGCTGGGCCAGCCCTTGCCGTAGCAGACCAGGTTGCAGGAGCCGTCGTACTGATAGTTGTGGGCGTAGTTGTCGATGGGCTCGGCGTCGTAGAAGAAGATAGAGCCTTCAAGAACGGAGGTATCCTCGTAGGAGATGTAGCAGTAGCCGCTGCTGAAGTAGCCGGTGCCCCAGCTGTTCTTGCAGATCCAGGCACCCTTGCCGGAGGGGGTGTTAGGCTTGAAGTTGGAGGTGGCGATGGAGTCGTCCCAGCCCACGATGGTGATGGCGTGGTTGGCCCACTTGTGAGAGCTGCTCTCCTGGCTGGAGGTATCGATGGTGCAGTTATAGGTGTAGGCGCTGCCGGACTCGTAATAGCTGATGTTGCCGGCGCCGTACTCCATGATGGCCTGCTTCACCGCCTCAATGTTGGTGGCGGGGATCCAGACGGAGTTCTGCACGTGGGCGACGTTGGAAGCGTAGGCGTACTGGCTGTTCAGGCCGGAGCTTGCCACGGTGCTGGCCTTGCTGTAGGCCAGAGCGGAGACAGATTCATCTGCGACGCCGGTCCAGCGCTGCAGGGTGTAGGCGGACATCTCGCCGTTGCCGCCCTGATCCAGGCAGCCGTCGCTGGGGGTAGACTTATCGCCGGTCAGCATACCCTCGGCGTCATAGGCGGAGGTGTAGTTGAAGAAGCAGTGCTGGGTCTCAGACAGGTTCAGGCTGGTGGTGGCGGCGGCGCCGGTGCCAACCGGGATGCCGTGCTTGATCATGTAGCTCTCCACACTGCCCATGGCCGCGTGGGCCCAGCAGGAGCCGTAGGGGTTCTGGTTCTTGACGGAAGTGACGTAGCTGTAGTCACGGCTGTCATACTTGGAAGGCAGGGTGTCGCGGGTAGGAGTGATGCCGGAGAGGCGGTAATACTCCTCCATATCTCCCCGCAGGTACGCGTCGGTGACGGCTTGTGTGCCGTGGATCTGCGTGGGGATATAGCCGGTGGGCAACTGTTTGTGGTCCAGGTCATCGCGTCTGCGGGAAATCCCCTCTGCGAAGACGGTGGTGGGCAGGAGGCTGAGCAGCATCATCACCGTCAGAAGGACGGCAAGGAGCTTCTTACTGATTTGTTTCATTTGCCAAGATCTCCTCTACTACATTGGATTTGTACCTGGCGGCACATCGATGGACATATCATAGCACGTTCTTCACAAAAAATCCATAATTTTTTGCAGTAAACTATTAAAAATATACAGACGGAAGCCGAGCTGCCCTCCCATTTTATGCCACCGGTCACGGCGCAGGCCCGCCGGATATCCCCGGCGGGCCTGCGCAAGCTGCCGCGAACGCCTTATTGACGGACGTGACAATTCAATCCGTCCCACTCCGCGTGGGGCGGGACACGCGAGGCCGCTGATGAAGTCCTGCACCTCATTATTTCAATCCACCCACCCCGTGCGGGGTGGGACAAGCAGACAGAGCAGCAAAACGCCACCAAAACCATTTCAATCCACCCACCCCGTGCGGGATGGGACGATTTTCGGCATCCAGTATTCCCATGCAAGGAGGGATTTCAATCCACCCACCCCGTGCGGGGTGGGACGAGATGACTGATGCCGAGTTTGGCGCAATCGCAAAATTTCAATCCACCCACCCCGTGCGGGGTGGGACGTCAGGGTATTCGCCGTAAGGGAAGCGGCGAGACAATTTCAATCCACCCACCCCGTGCGGGGTGGGACTCTACGCGGCCGGCGACATCTGCAACAGCAAGAAATTTCAATCCACCCACCCCGTGCGGGGTGGGACAGCTGTCCCTCCGCGGTGCGGAAATTCTCCGCCCATAGGTTTTCGATATGGATCAGCGCCCACTGCCTGCGGCAGAAGGCAAAATGCTGCAAGCCGGAGAGGAGGAGATAGTCGTCAGATTCCATCGATGATTTCAGTTGCCAGGCCGTCCAGCGGCTCCAGTGTGATCTCATAGTCCTCCGCGCAAGCGGGAAGCTTCTCAGCATTCTTCAAGGCGACCTTCACGCTGCGATGCACCTTTGCGGAGGAATACTGCCCGTCCCTGCAGTTGTGACGGAACCAGAACAGCTTGACCACCTCCATGGACCCGTCCGGACGGGCGGAGGATGCGTCGTTGACGAACAGCGTGCGCAGGCACTCCTTCACCAGCGCGGCGTCCTCCTGGGAAAAGCCGGTTTTCTCCGCCAGCTGCACGTTGATGGAGCCCTTGATCCGGTACAGGCCGAACCGCACAAAGTGCTTCATACCCATGGTGTCGGAGGCGCGGTTCTCGCCCTTCTCCTTCTTCTCGCCGTTCACGCTTTTGGTGATCTGCATGGACTCGATCTCAACCGGAGAGACGCTGACCGCCTGGTGGACAGAGACCGGCCCGCGAACGCCGACGGAAACGCCCTTGTTGTCCTTGAAGGCGAAGACCTGTCCGAATGCGCGGACGTCCGCCCATGTCTCACAGGCACACTTTGCGTACGCATCCCGATCCTTGATCCCCTTCAGCACGGAGGAGGCCCGTTCGCTCAGGCTGCCGCAGCCGTCGTCGCAGCGGTCCTCAGACTGGACGAAGACACGCTCGCCCAGATCCTGCATGCGGTTGCGGATCTTCCGCTTGATGCAGACGTCCGACATCTCACCGAAGCCGTTGTAGTCCGTTCTGGGGCGGTTGCCGCTCAACGGGTCCCCGTTGCAGTTGGCTCTGCTTGCGCTCACCAGCATGACAAAATCGATCTTGTTTTCCAGCTTACTCATCTTGATTCTCCTCCGTTTCATTATCTTTTTTGAAAAACGCACTGTGCTGCAGATCGTAGCCCATCAGATACAGCTCGCCCAGGGGCTTGTTGAGCTCCGCCTCCGGGAAGCCGCTGAGGATCGACACGATCTCGTCCTTCAGACGCTGGTACCGGCTTCTCTGCCACGGCTTCAGACGCGGCAGATAGGCGGTGTTCAACTGCCGGTTCACCTGCTCGTAGACCGTCCACGGGCGCTGGCGGAACACGCTCATCAGCTTCATGGCGTTGGTCTGTCGACCCGTCTCCGACGTCAGGTAGTAGTAATCCTCCTCGGCCCGCTCCATAACGGCCAGCAGCCTCCCGAACTGGAAGCTGCGGTCGGGCCTGTCAAGATTCCAGGACATGATCTCTTCACCTCTCCTTTGATATGTTGTCATATGGATCGCCGCACACGCCGAATAGAGAATGCCTCGCCATACGGCTGGCTCATACGCCTGCGGTGTTCCGGCCCGCTGCACCAGAGCTGCGCGAATGTGATCGGGAAATGCGCCTTCCCCCAGTCGGCATGCAAGCAGCGCCTGCACTTCCTGCTTCAGCACACGGTCATCCGGCACCAACCGGGTCGCACCCTTTTCGGTGCGCTGTGCGCCAAAAGCACAGTTGACGAGCTGCACAAGGGACGGCGAGCGTATGCCGAAGGGTCCGTTCCGCCAACAGCAGTGCTCGTCCCAGCGGCATAGTCTCTCCAGGAAAGTGGAAACTGTCATCTCGTTGTAATACGTCAGGGAGAGCCGGCCTGTGGTTGCCGCGTCGAAGGCGGCGATCACGGCGGACTCGTTCCCCCGCAGCTGCAGTTCCTGTTTGCGGCTGGCCAGTGTGGCGGCCAACTGGGCCTTGTAGTCGGACGGATTGGTCTGCGCGGCGGCGTCCGGGCCGAAAAACGCCTGCACCGGGCTGCCTGTGCGGATGCCCTGGGGATTCCAGCACAGGAAGGTCCTGCCGCCGAAGACGCCTCTTGCCCCCTGATTGGCGATCAGCCAGCGGAGGGCGTTGTGGGCCTTTTGGGAAGCGGTGTAGCTCACCGTCGCGGCCTGCGTCTCATCGGTGAAGCGCCCGCGGTAGGTAAAGCCCACACTGTCGTTGGAGGAGATCAGCTTGGCGTTGCCGTTGAGCGCCACGATCCCCTTGGCGTGCTGCTGTGCGGCGGGAGCCCATTCACCGGTGACCATGCAGAGCGCCGGTTCGCCGTCCTTCGCGGCGGCTGCATACGCCATGTAGGATCGAAACAGCTCTCTGTCCGTCCAGCAGGGTCCGCTGCTGTCACCCAGCCCATCAACTCGCCAGCGGATAAAGGCGTCGTCTGTTGCGCCGAGGTGGGACAGATCCTGCCGGATCGTCCGCTTCTTGACGTAGGCCAGGATCGCCCGGAGCTTCGGCGCTGAATAGGGCGATGCCACCCAAGCCTCCAGCTGCGGGATATAGTAATTGTCCTCCGCCGCCAGGTAGCTCAGCTTGTCGCACAGCGGATGGGGACGCATATAGGCCTTCGTCCCGGATCTGCCCGAAGACTCCTCCGTCACAGGAATGATGGTCTTTTCATGCTCCTTATCCACGGTGCCGGCCGAGAGAAAGCTCCCGTCCTGATCGATGGTGATCTCCACATTGGCTTTGGCGATCATGTGACCCACCGGGGCCAGGGGCTCGTTTTCGCCCTCGTGATATATGCCGACGCGGGAGGTGTTGCATTCGTAGGTCTCGATGGCTCGCTGCAAAAGTCCCATCTCACTCCACCTCCCCCATCTCCCGCAGGAGCGTGAAGTTGCCGAGGTGCTCTCCAAACGGCTTGATCTCCATGTCCCGGATGGTCTTTTTCAGCGGGCAGTCCTCCGGGCGAGGGTAGGTGATGATCCCCTTTTTCATCACCGGATACCAGAAGTTGGCCGTCATTTTGCCCTGCGTCTCCGGGGAATACGCCTCGTCTGCGTAGGTCATGCCGTGGTACATCAGGCCAAAGCTCAATTCGGGAAGCTCGTCGTACGCGCCGGCACCCTCTCCGAAAACGCACGGCTCCACATAGCCCTGGCACTCCCTGGTGCCCAGGAAGATGTCCCGCCGGCCACCCTTTTCGATCATGCGCTTGGCGATGTTGTGGTGCTTGTTCTCGTTACGGTCCCCGGCCAGCTCCGGGCGGTTCATGTTCCACTCGAAGTGGGCCCGGACCTGGTAGCGGCAATTCTTCAGATAGGTGTAGTAGGCCAGGTCGTTGCCGCCGCTGTACCTGATGGGCCGGATCCCCTTCACCTCCGTCTGGATCCGGTTCATGACCCTGACGGCGTCCACTACCCAAATCAAAGTTGGCTTCCAGTAAATTGAGGCAAGGATCCCCTTAATGGCCTCGTAGGTTGGGATCTGGTAGGTACACTTCTCCCCGCCGACGCGCATGATGGGGTCCGAGAACAGCGCATAGTCGCCGGTCACCTCAAACTCCACGATATTTGGATGCTGCATGATTTTCACCCCTTTTCTGTTATTAAACCAATTTCATTGCTGTAGGGAACGTCACCAAAACAATCCGGCTGCAGGATCAGAACGCTGTCGTGACAGATCCGGTCGACGGCGCCCTGCTTCTCCAGCTGCTTTACCTGATAAGAGAAGACGGAGACGGCATAGGACTTTGCCCGCTGGAGGAGCGTCCGAAGCTCCCGCAGCGCCTCCGGGTCGACCCGATCGCCGATCTCCTGCACTCGGCGGATGATGTCCGCGCCTTCGCCGTAAGGGACGAGCACGGTCTGCGTCTGGGCGTCGAATACGCAGAATTGCTGCCCGGCGGTCTTGAAGGCCTGGCACAGGAAATACTGTCCATAGCCGTCCGCGTATTCCGTGGCATATTTTTTGTTGCTTGCGAGAAGGTCAAACAGGTTGCCATATTCCCCCGCGGGATAGTCCATGGCTCCTTCGTTCATGTGTTGATAGAGGAATTTATAATAGGTGCGGATGGCCCGATCGGAGGCCAGGTCGGCGGCAAATATCTCCGGAGCTCTGCGGTATTCGGCCAGCAGGGCCGTGGTCGCGTCCTTCGCCCGTCGGATCTCGCAGAGACGGGAAAGATCCTCGTCCCAGCAATTCATGATGTAAACCGGAAGGCGCGATTTTGACTCCCCGTTCCGGTTGCAGCGACCCGCCGCCTGCACCACGCTGTCCATGCCTGCTGTCAGCCGGATCACACAGTCGAAGGAGATATCCACGCCCGCCTCGATCACCTGCGTGGAAACGCAGATTGTTTTTCTGCTGTGATCCGCCAGGGACGCATACAGTGCCTCCAGTGTTTTCCGCCGGTGCGCGGCGCACATGGACGCGGACAAATGGAAACAGTCAATTGCCTCATCCTGCAGGGCACGGAAGAGAAACGCCGCCTCGTCCTTTTTGTTGCATATGATGAGCAGGCTTTTGCTGTTCTCCAGCTTGTCCATTACGGCGCCGGGCATTTCCTCCAGTGTGCAGCGATCCGCCTCCCGCAGCTCCGTCCTTTGAAACACGTCCCATATCGCCTTGTTGTAAGGGACCAGATCCGCGGGCTCTGCAAGAAACGGGTGCGGCGTAAACTCCTGTGCGGGCTGTGTGGCTGAGCAGAGCACCACGGTTGCGCCGCAGACCTCCGTGAGAAACGAGACTGCAAGCTGAAACATGGAGAGCAGCTTCGTCGGAAGTGTCTGGATCTCATCGATCACGATGACGCTGCTGCACAACGAGTGGAAACGCCGGATCGCCGTGGTCTCCCCGCTGAACAGCGTGTTCAGAAGCTGAACAAGCGTCGTGATGATCACCGGCGCGTCCCAGCTCTCTGTAAAAAGCTCCGTTGGGGAGAGAGCATCCCCCTCCGCCTCGGTGCGGACGACGTTGGAGTGGTGCTCCAGGATGATGCTGTCATCCTGCAAAAAAGCGCGAATGACCGCAGCATTTTGCTCCAGGATGGACAGCAGCGGAGAGGTGAAGATGATGCGCGTCTTGTTCTGCTCAGATGCGTGGGCAAGGGCAAAACGCAGAGAACTCAAGGTTTTGCCGGCCCCGGTGGGCAGGTTCAGCCGATAGATCCCGGCAGGCAGCGCGGCGCGATCCCGGCACACCTGCGACAGGGCTGCCCGCGCCCGCTGAATATCCCCCTCGCCATCCAACGTGTTCAGTCTGTTCTCCATCCGGTCAAGAAGCTGCCGCCAACGGTCGGATGACATGCTTGGCTTGGCGGGGGGCTTCGAACCGCTCATAAACTCAGCCGTATCTTTTCTGTCGCCATCGATCAAAGCGGAAAGCAGCAGTCTCGCCAGGCAGCCAAAATAATAGCTGAGCTCCGCGCCGCCAGGATCCCGTCTTGCCATCTCAACCAGATGCTCGATGATGGGTCTTAGCTCGCCGCACGCCTCGGAAAACCGCTGATCCAGCTCCTGCGGCCTGCATCGGTCCAGAAAATTGGCGGACGCTTCTTCAAACAGCTCGTTTTCCGAGTCCAATCGGTGGGTAAAGCCGTTCTTTCGGTCCGGCCCCGTGCAGTCGAAAAGGCCGTGATGAGCCCCCACCGCGAATGCAAGCAGCTCCGCCGGCAGACGACGGAAGGGATCTCCGCTCCCATTGTGAAACCGCCGCAGGAGAAGCTTGACGGCCGAAAAAGTGTGATTGACGGAGCCCCTGCGCACTGCCTCACCGTCTGCCGCGCGTTGGATATAATCCGAAAAGAGTCCTGTCATTTTCCCACAGTCGTGGGTCAGTCCCAAAAGATATCCCGTTTTCTCCAAACCGACCGGCTGAAGAGCGGCCGACGAATACGCTGCGGTTTTCCGGCAGTGCTCTTCTACGCTCTGAACGATCCTCTCTCCCTCTTCCACCCGGATATGGGCCGGGAATTCTTTCTGTTGCATGGTTCACCCCCTTGCTCGTCAATACAGCGTCAAAATCGTCCAGGCACTTCTTTACATCTCCGTTTATACCTGTTTGTTGAGGTGTTAGTTGAGGCGTTTGTAGAGGACGCCAGGACGTTGAGGACCAGGACTTTGAGGACAGTATAGCCAGCTCATTGCCCAAAAAACCGGATAGTTCTCTGTGTGCAATCACATATTTTCAACTTATTTACAAACATTTTCAAATATAGGACCTCTCCGTAGACCCATTATTACCACTCTTTGGTTAAAATACGAGCCCGCTGAATAGCTCAGCGGGCTCGTATGCGCTTGTTTTTTCAAATCAATACAGCTTTGCGCCGGCGGGGATGTGGGGATCCACCATCAGCAGGTGCAGCTTCTCCTCCTCGCCCTCCTTGTGGACGGCGGAGATCAGCATGCCGCAGGACTCGATGCCCATCATGGGCCGGGGCGGCAGGTTGACGATGGCGATGCAGGTCTTGCCCACCAGCTCCTCCGGCTCGTACCAGGGGTGGATGCCGCTGAGGATGGTGCGCTCGGTGCCGGTGCCATCGTCCAAAGTGAACTGCAGCAGCTTTTTGGACTTCTTCACCGCCTCGCACTTCAGCACCTTCACAGCCCGGAAATCGGACTTGGAGAAGGTCTCAAAATCCACCTGATCGGCAAACAACGGCTCGATCACCACGTTGGAGAAGTCGATCTTCTCCTCCACCAGGGGCAGCGGCGCGATGCCGCCGCAGTCGGCCTTCTCCTCCTTCTTGGCGGGCAGATCCAGCGGCTTCATTGTGGGGACGAGATTTCCATAGTCACTATAACGTCCTATACCTTAATAAAGCCCCTTAATAGCTTCACGTTGCTTTTTTCCGTAAAACTATAAGTCGCCATCACTTCTCATATCTAACTGGAGGATGGCGTACTTTTTGGTGTGTTGGTGTACTCATGTACTGTTCGTTTAACAGTGTGAAGTATTATAGCACAGACAAGCTCATTTTTCAATATATTCGACAAAATATCGGAATAAAAACGGAAAGCGGGAGGCTCTCTTGTATTAAGAGTACCCCCCGATCCTTTATGAAGACGTTATCCCGTTTGCTTTGCGAAATAGGCTTCCAGATTGCCCAGCTCTTTTTCGCGCAACTCCTTCGTCACATCAGCATAAATGTTCATGGTAGTCGAGATATCCTGATGCCCAAGGATATCTTGCATGAGCTTGATATTCGTACCGGCTTCGCACAGCCTGGTTGTAAAGGTATGACGTAGGCTATGGCAGCTAAAGTTCGGCAAAAGCACTTCCGGACTCTCGCTTCTCAGGAACTGCTCGTCATTACAATCGCGGATAATTCTTTTTATTGCCTTATTGAGCGAAGCCTGTTCTGGACGCGATCTTGGCATGGTCAAA
>DGHJ01000131.1 GCA_002392625.1 Oscillospiraceae bacterium UBA3851 | reverse complement strand
CCTTGTCCACGTTGCCGTGGCCGGGGTATGCGTCTTCAGAAGAGACTACGATAGGATAAGCGGGATAATCGGACGTATAGGGATCCTTGATGCCCACCTTCTGCTTCATATAGGCGATGGCGGTCTTGACGTCCTCTCCCGCCTTCATTTTCTCCCAGAAATACTCCTCCCACTTATAGTCGCCGGTGAAGGTAACGGACTGTGAGTAGCCGTAGGCCACCTCCAGGCCCTTGGCGCGGAGCGGGGCATGGAGCCCGTCGGTGGCCATGCCCAGGCAGATAGCCGCCCACAGAAGACCATTGGGGGAATCCTGTGTCATGTGGTTGGCGATGGCGGTGCCGTCCACGCAGTAGTACTTCATGGAGCCGTAGCTGCCGGCGTAATAGGCGTGCTTATAAGTGCTGTAGGGGCCCTGCACGGTGACCTGGTCCGCCGTGGTGATGCCGGTGCCGGACTGCAGAAGGAGGTAGGACGTGTTGGCCTGTGATGTATAGTCGCTGCCGTTGGCGTAGTCAGTGTCGCCATGGGAGTCGAAGATCACCACGCCGCAGGTCTCAAAGGCGTCGGCAATGCTATCGATGGTAGCGCTGGTGGTCAGATACGTGGTGCTGGTGCCGCCGGTGGCCTGGGCGATGCTCTGGCCCTCGTCAGCATACTGCGTGGTGAAGCTGGAGTCGATGCCGTAATAGGGCTGGAACACCGCCACGTCGATACTGCCGGGCCATCCGCCGCGGGTGGCGTAGGACACGGTTTCGACGCCGCTGTACGCCTCAGGATCGGCGTCGGGGATGGCGGTCTCCGCCACGCGGGCGCGAAGCCTGGGGGAATAGCCGCAGCCCTGACCGTCCACCGTGTCCCAGAACAGCACGTCGCCGTTCCGGATCAGGCTGCCGGGGACGTAGTCGGCGGAGGCCTCCACCGCGGCGGCGATCTGATCCACCGCGCCCTCGTAAGCGCGGGTCCTGGTTTCCAAATCCACCGTACCTTTGCTCTTGACCGCGTTGGCCTCGATCGCTGCGATCTGATCCCAGATGTCGGCCCCAGCCTCCGTGCTTCCCGCCGCAAAGGCGGTGGGAACCAGCAGAAGTGTCATGACAAGGGCCAGAAGCAGGGCAAACCATCTTTTCATTCTTGTTACCTCCCGGTTTAGATTCTCACAGTGAAAATATACTAAGGTATTATATCATATCGGCACGCGGCATTGCAATTCCTTTATTTCGTTATCGGAGTAAATTATGGGGCTCACGGCGCCGCTCATTCGTCGTACTCCCCGTACTCGCAGCCGGCGTTCTCCACGTGGATGCGGTCCACCAGCTCGCCCTCATGGTAGAGCTCAACCGTGCCCCGGCCGTTTCCGCCGTTCCACAGGCGGTTGTGGCGCTTTTCGCCGTTGGGCGCCTCGTAGTTCACCAGCAGCATATCCGCCTTCTCGCAGGTGAGATCCGTCACCATGCGGTCGTGGCGGTTGGTCTGCTCCACGTGCCAGACGATCTGGGTCTCCGTCTCATGACACTCAAATTCCGTGTGGGTGTGGGTCCAGACCTTGGAGAAGTTGAACTCGTAGGGCGTGCCCTCGTACCAGAAGGCGGAGAGCAGCTTGCGCGGCAGCGCCAGGTGACCCACCTTGGGCCGTCCGCCGCCGATGTCAAAAACGCTGTCGGTCAGTTTTTTGCCCGTCAGCTCGCTGGTTAGGTTGCAGGAGCTGATCCACACCCAGGGGGAGGTGAAATCCTTGCCCCAGTTCTTGTCGGCATAGCCGTAGGACGTCTCCGGCGTGACGATGTAGGTTTCGCCGTTCCAGATCACCGTGCCGGAAAAGGCGGACTTCATGCCCTCGGCATGCCAGAACATCTCAAAGGCCTGGACCTCCCGCATGGGCTTATCGGCCCCATAGCCCACGTTGAAGGCGATCTGCTTATCGATCTGTAAATCCCACGTCATGGAGCCGCTTTCGCACATCCACTCCGGGTGGGCGGCGGCCTCCTCCGGCGTGATGTTTACGGATCCGTGGGTCTCCGTCTCGGTTACGAAGCAGTCGGCGGCGGACACGGAATAGGGCACGCCCCAGTCCACCTTCGTTTTGTTCCAGCCGAAGAACCGGTGGAGCTGGGCGGCGTCCTTGCCCCAGGATCCGGCCTTGACCATGAGATAGGAGGGCTGCACACCCTTTTCCCGGTTCTCCGGCAGCTGGCCGAACACCGGTTTTTCGCCGCCCAGGGCGGGGTTGCACAGGAAGAACTCGATGAAAAACGCCTTCTCCTCCCCCGTGACCGCGTGGTGGCCCGTGAAGGAATGCCACCACCAGTCATAGCCGCAGTGGGCCTGCTCGCCGAAGAGCTGGCAGGCGTTGCGGGAAATATCGTGTTTGTTGAAGTTCATTTGATCCTCGCCTCTTTGCGCTGTTTTTCCCCGGTATCGTACCACAAACCACCCGTTTTCGCAAGAGGAACGGGCGTGTTGCAAAATGCGTTGCAGCAGTCGTTCCGAACCGGTGACTGACGTCACCGATGTGGGAATCCTCTCCCTATTGTGGGGGGAAACGGATTGCCACGGCCCCATTGGGGCCTCGCAATGACAGGAATGTGCATTTTGCAACACGCCCGAAAAATATGGATCGGGATCAGATGCGGATGGCCAGGTTGTAGGCGGCCTTGGTGGCCTGCCACATGTTGCCGGGCCGCTGGGTATTATAGCTGTCGCCGATGTTGTGTACCTCAGGGGCCACGTGCTCCATCTGGGCGGACAGGAAGGGCCGGTCGTCGCCCTTGTTGCCGATGGCCAGCACCACCAGGTCGGCGTCCAGCTGCTCGATCATCTCCTCATTGGTCAGCTTGGGGGCCAGGGGGTTCTCCACGTTCTTGGGGATGATGGGCGTCCAGGTGCAGTAGGGATCGGGCACGGCCTTGCTCCGGTTCCGGGCAATGACCACGTGGCCGTCCTCAAACCGGGTGACACGGGCGCAGTTGATGAGCTTGCCGCCGTCAGCCTCGAAGTAGTGGATCAGATGGCCGCGGTTGGCGGTGCAGGCGCCGTCCTCGAAGTATTGGAGCATCTCCACGCAGGTGACGTCCCGCTGCTTCTCGGTGGCCAGCCAGTAGGCCGTCTCCAGGCCCACGGCGCCGCCGCCCACGACGACGATCTTCCTGTCGGTCTCGGCCAGCTCCTCCGGGTGGGTCAGCAGATGGGTGGCCTCCACGTGGCGCATGGTGTCGATGCCGGGGAAGTTGGGCTGGCCCTCGCGGGAGCCGTTGGCGAAGACCACGGCGTCGTAGCCGCCGGCCTTGAGCATCTCATTGTCGGCGGGGGTGTTCAGATGCACCGTGACGCCCTCGGTCTTCTCGGTCTGGGCGATGAGCCACTCCATGTAGTTGTGAAGATCATACTTGCTCAGGGGCGCGCCGGCGGCGTGCATCTTGCCGCCCATTTTGTCGCTCTTTTCAAAGACCTCCACCGTGTGACCGCGGCGGGCGGCGGTGATGGCGAAATTGAGGCCAGCGCAGCCGGCGCCGATGACGGCGATGCGCTTTTTCACCTCGGC
>DGHJ01000034.1:9168-30247 GCA_002392625.1 Oscillospiraceae bacterium UBA3851 | reverse complement strand
TGGGCGTGAAGCACCTGTACTGCGTAGAGGAGCAGATGGTGCTGGACGGCAACTTCCCCACTGTGGTCTCCCCCAATCCGGAGAATCCCGAGGGCTTCTACCTGGCCATCGAGCTGGCCGACAAGGTAGGCGCCGATTTCATCCTTGGCACCGACCCGGACAGCGACCGGGTGGGCATCATGGTCCGCGCCAGGGACGGCAGCTTCATTCCCGTCACCGGCAACCAGACCGGTGTGCTGCTGGCCGACTACCTCATCGGCGCACTGCGCCGCGCCGGCACCATGCCGGAAAACCCCGTGCTGCTGAAGACCATCGTCACCACCGAGATGGCCCGGAAGGTGGCCGAATCCAACGGCGTCACCTGTTACGACACCTTCACCGGCTTCAAGTTCATGGCCGAGAAAAAGAATGCCCTGGAAGCTGCCGGCGAGGGCAAGGTCATCTTCTCCTACGAAGAGAGCTACGGCTATATGCTGGGCGACTACGTGCGGGATAAGGACGCCGTCACCGCCTCCATGCTGCTCACCGAAATGGCCGCCTGGTACGCCACGAAGGGCATGACCCTGTATGACGCCATCAACGCCCTCTACGAGAAGTACGGCTGGTACGGCGAAAAGACCCACAACCTGGTGATGCCCGGTCTGGACGGCCTGGCTAAGATGGCCGCCCTCATGGCCGGCTTGCGGCAGGATCCCCCCGCCGAGATCGCCGGAGTCAAGGTGGTCACCCGGAAGGACTACACCGACGGCTCCGTCATCGACTGCGCCACCGGCGCGGTGAGCGCCATGGAGCTGAAGGGCTCCAACGTGCTGCGCTATGAGCTCTCCGACGGCACCACCATCCTGGTCCGTCCCAGCGGCACCGAGCCCAAGATCAAGGTCTACGTGCTGACCATCGGCGCCGACGCCGCGGCGCGCGACGCCAATCTTGAGAAATACGGCCGCTGGGTCGCCACGTTGGCCGAGTAAGGGGCATCCTTCCTATACACCAAATCACACGGGGACAGGTCAGACCTGTCCCCGTGTTGATTATGAACGACGCTTCTTTTTTGGAGAATAGCATATTGACAAAAATATATCCAAACCTGTCCTGCGCAAAAAATAATTATTCCTTTCTCGAACCACCACATGCTTCCACTGCCCGCACTCCTCGCATAAATCCAATTCCCTAGAGAAAACATACTTCCATGATGGATCCTCCGTCCCACACAGCTTGTTCAGACAATCCAAGCAGAACTCAGCCATTTCACACCCCCATCGTTATCTATAAGCTTACATTATGTAGTTTATCAGTGGCTTTCCCGTGTGTCAACAAAAATGTAAGCTAAAAGAGTACATAAGATGAATTGTTGGCTTACGGTGGAGGTGCTCTATGGATAAGAAGCTGTTAGGAAAACAGATCAATATAGCCAGGAAGGACGCAGGTCTTACCAGCGAAAAACTGTCCGAAGCCTGCCATATTAACGCGACATACCTACGGCAGATTGAATCCGGAGCGAAAGTGCCCAGTCTTCCCGTGTTTGTCTCTCTGTGTCATGAATTGAAGGTTTCCCCCTCTTATCTGCTGGCCGAGGTGCTGCCAGACCCTGAAATCCGGGAGATGGATGTTCTCTGGGAGCTGTGGCAAAAAGCGACACCCAAGCAGATCAAAATGATAGCCTCGATGATCCGCAGTGCATTGGACAGCTTTTGATGCAGATTAGGGAAATTCTGGCACAGAGGCTGAAACAATGCCGTAAGGAGGCAGGACTCGCCCAGTGGCAGGTCGCTGTTTACTGTGACATTACGGAGAAGTCCTATCAAAACTATGAGCGGATGACACGGGAGCCAAAGCTGGAAATTCTCATCAGGATCGCCGACTGCTTTTCTGCCTCACTGGACTATCTGACCGGGCGGACGGATGTTCGCTGATCTGCCAAGCAAACAAAAGGACGGGCACCAGCCCGTCCTTTATCATGCGCATTTCAAAATAATTACATCGTCTTGGACCGTTCGTCGGCGAAGAAGAACAGGGCCAGGGTGCCGGGGCCTACGTGGGAGCCGGTGATGGGCTCGTAGCCCACGATATTGATGGGGCCGGTCTGGCCCGCCTGGCGCAGCAGGTGCTGCAGGTGCAGGGCGTCCGCCGGGCAGTCCGCCTGGGCGATGCCCACCGGCTCGGCGGGGTCTGTGCGCTTTTGGGCGTACAGCTCCGCCAGCCGCTCGACAGCACGTTTCTTGCCGCGGACCTTGTCCCGCATAACGATGTGGCCCTCCTGATCGCCGAACAGGATGGGCTTGATCTGCAGCAGCTGGCCGGCCAGCGCCGCGCCGCCCCACAGGCGCCCCGTCTTGCGCAGATATTTCAACTGGTCCACCACGAAATACTGGTTCATCCGGTCGATCTGCTTTTCCAGATGGGCGCACAGCTCCTCAAGGCCCATGCCCTGGGCCGCCAGTTGGGCGGCCTCCACGGCGTGCTGCCCCTCACCCAGTGAGGCGCCGCGGGTGTCAAGGATCCTCACTTTACGGCCCGGATGCTCCTGCTCCAGCTCCTTGGCCACCATGCGCAGAAGCGCAAAGGTGCCGCTGATACCGCTGGAAAGGCACAGACACACGATGTCGTCGCCCCGCTCCAGCACCGGCACGAATACGTCGCGGATGGAGCCGGGGCTGGGCATAGAGGTCTTGACGTCGGAACCCTTGCGCATGGCGCCGTAGAACTCGATGGCGTCAAAGGGCGCGGCGGGATCGATCTCCACCCCGTCCACCGTATAGCTCAGCGGCAGCAGGGCGATGTGGTTCTCCTCCACCACGCGGGGCGGCAGATTGGCCGCCAGATCGGTAAAAATCTGGATCACTGGTTTCCTCCTGTCTCCCGCCGGAGCCAACCGGTCAGGATGTCATATAGTTTCACGTAGCCGGGCATGGTCAGATGGATGCCGTCGGCGGCGATGAGCCGCGGCAGCTGACGGTCCAGCAAAAAGGAGCTGCGCACGTCGATCAGCGGGACGTTGTGCCCGGCGGCGAAGCCGGTCACCGCGTCGGAATAGGCCTCCTGGAAGCGATAGATATGCTGTACGTCCCCCAGCCAGCGCAGGATGCTGCCCCGGCTGAGGCCGTTGCGGCAGATGAAGCTGAGATACCGCTCGGCGTCGATGGGCGGCAGATTCATCAGCACCGGCTGGACCCCGACGCGGCGCAGCACGTCCACCGTCTGGCTCAGCAGCCGGCGGAAGGCTCCCAGCTCCGTCCGGGGCAGGTGCTCCGCCTCCGGCGCGGCGGCCACCGCCGCCCAGTCAAAGTCGCTGTCGTTGCCGCCGTAGGCCACCAGGGCGTAGCGGGCGTCCAGCCCCCGCTCCGCGTCGTGGGTCACCAGGGCCAGCCCCTTGCTGACGGTGGCGCCCATCTTGGCCCGGTTGGTCAGCATCACGCCGTCGCTGCGATAGCGCCCCCGCAGCTCGTCAAGATGAAAGTGATACCGGAATGCCTGATCCGGCATGGTGGCTTTCATTAGGGAATCACCGTATACGTACACACCGAACGACATAATATATCACCTCTCTGTATGTAATATATCATATTAGATACAGAGAGTCAACATGCAATTTTGTTAATATTCTATTGCGTCATTGGTGATCCTGTGCTATAATATACACAGAAATACAGCAAGGAGGCGCGATCATGGAAGACGGGAAAACCGCGGGCAAGCTGGCCCTGTGGGAGCATCTGGCGGAGCAGGATTCCCTGCCGGCGTGGGACGCCATCCCCAATTTCGGCGTGTATATGGACCAGGTGGTGACGCTGCTGGAGCAGTATCTGTCCTTCCTGCCGGAGGGCGGGGAGCGGATCGTCTCCTCCTCCGCCATCAACAACTACGTGCGGCTGAAGATCATGCCCGCCCCGGTGAAGCGGAAATACTACCGCGTCCACCTGGCGTATCTGCTGATGATCCTGCCCATGAAGCAGAGCATTTCCATTGCGGACATCCCCCGCATCCTGCCAGTGGACACCGACGAGGCCGGCGTTCGCGCCGCTTACGAGGATTACGCCGCCCAGTTCCGCAAGACGGCCCGGTTCTTCAACATTCAGGTGGCCGACGTCCTGGGTGACATGGACGACGACCGCGGCGGTCTGAGCCGCCTGGCACTGGAAAGCGTTCTGATCTCCTCCTTCGCGCGGATCCTGGCCGAGCAGCTGATCCCTCTGCAGGAAAAGGACGGCGAGAAGGGCAAGGAGAAGGAAAAAGAGAAGGATAAACGCAAAGAGAAGGCGGAGCCGTTCTCTACCTGAATTGTACGGCACGGCCGCCCCTTTGGCAAGTAAACGATTCGTAAACAATCACGCTCCCCCGGCCCAGCCGGGGGAGCGTTTTCGTCGCAATATGTCGTTATCTGCCGAACCGGCGGAGGATCTTCCGCACCGGATTCATGACCAGGTCCCGCTCGTAGCGGTTCATGCCGAAGAACCACAGGAAGAAAGCGTACACCACCACGAACACGGCGCCCCACAGCGCCACGCCCAGGTAACCGCGGACCGGCGCCCAGATGGCGATGGCCAGGGCCGCCAGCAGGGGCATGGCCATGCTGGGCAGCAGCTGGAAGATCTTCTTCCAGAACCGGGGGATGTTCAGGCCCACGTAGCGGTGGTAGTACCAGTTGATGATGAGCACGTTGCCGACAAACGTGGCGATCATGGTGCCGATGGCGGCGCCCAGCCCCTCCCACCACAGGCACAGGGGGATGGAGATGATGGCGTTGGCGATGGCCACGGCGGCGTAGACCAGGGCGCTGAATCGGTGCATGTTCTTGGCCCGCAGGATCTCATAGCCCATCATCTGCACGTTGGGCCAGATGGTGGCAAAGAACAGGATCAGCGTGGTGAAATAGTCGATGGCAAACCGCTCGTCGCCGCCCCACTGGACCACGAAGGTCCGGCCCACCGCCATGAAGCCCAGGAAAATACATCCCAGCAGGATGAACTGGAGCCGCCCGGTCTTGATGAACAGGGCGTCCATCTCCCGCATGGGCCGCTTTTCCGCCACCAGACGGTGGACGCGGGGCGTCAGCACGTTGGAGACGGCGGTGGCAAAGGACTGATAGAAGATGTTCAGCTGGGCGGCCACCGTGTAGATGGTCACGGCGGTGGTGCCGTGGAGCCACAGCAGCAGCAGCCGGTCGATGGACCAGTTGAAGTTGTCCACCAGGATGCCGATGAACACAAAGGTGGTAAAGCCGAACATCCGCTTCATGAGGCCGAAGTCGTAATGCCGGAAGGAAAACTTCATCTTCAGCTTGACCAGGCAGTAGTAGATATCGGCGATGATGGTGATGACGGTAAAGGTCAGCGTCACCAGTGTCATGGTCACGGAGCGGTAGCCCAAGATCAGCAGCGGGATCATCAGCAGGGGGTTGAGCACCTGCTTGAGCATCAGCATGATCTTCTGGAAGAGATACCGCTCGTGGATGGTGATGTGGGAATTGAAGACGCTGGTCACCAGGAAGATGGCGGCGTTGACCGTCAGGATCCGCAGCAGCTTCTCGCCCAGGGCGATCTCCTCCGGCGTCACGTTGGCGCCGAAAATGACGTCGCCATGGAAGGACAATGTGAAGCCGATGGCAAGGCACACCAGGCCCAAAAAGCTGAAGGTCAGCAGGAACATGCCGTTGAGCTTGGCCATCATCCGTTTGTCGTCCTTCACCTTGGCCCGTGAGTAATAGCGCACGTAGGCGCTGCCCATGCCCAGGCTCAGCAGGTTCAGATACGATACGATGGGCAGCACCGACTGGTACAGGCCAAACTCGCTGTCCCCCAGCCGCTGGATCATGATGGGGGTATAGACCAGGGAGATGACGGTGCTCAGCGCCATGGAGACGTAGGACAAAATGGCGCCTGCGTGCACCTGGTTGATCTCCCGCTTAGGGGCCATATCCTCGCCTCCTTCCCGCCCCCATGGGGCAAAATTCCAATGTTGTATTATAGCGGATTTTCTCCCCTGTGTAAAGACCGGGATTTCAGGTGGATTTTTCCCGCTGTCTATGATATGATGGATAAAAGAACGAAAGAAGGAGCAAACAGATATGGATCTGACGGAACGCACCCTCTCCAGCCGGGAGGTGTTTCACGGTCGCATCGTCCGCCTCCGGGTGGACGAGGTAGCGCTGCCCAACGGCAAAACCGCCAAACGGGAGGTCATCGACCACCCCGGCGGCGTGTGCATCCTGGCCCTGGACGAGCAGAACCGCGCTGCCGTGGTGCGGCAGTACCGCTACGCCTTTGGCCGGGTGATGACCGAGCTGCCCGCCGGCAAGCTGGAGCCGGGCGAGGAGCCCTTTGCAACCGCGCAGCGTGAGCTGGCGGAGGAGGTGGGCGCCACGGCGGCGGAGTGGACGGACCTGGGCGCCCTGATTCCCTCCCCCGGCTGCTACGCCGAGACGCTGCACATGTATCTGGCGCGGGGCCTTAGCTTCCGCGCGCCCCACCCCGATGAGGACGAGTTCCTGGAGGCGTCGTTCGTGCCGCTGGCGGAGCTGGCGGAGCAGTGCCTTGACGGCCGGATCCAGGACGCCAAAACCGTGGCCGCCGTGCTGAAGGCGCGGGCTATGGGATATTGAATATCGCATGAAGAAGGGCGTGCTGCAAGGCATTTTGCAGCACGCCCTTTTTTCTCTATTTCCGCTCCTTTGGCGAGGTGACCTGCACGCCGTAGATGCCCAGCAGGATCACCACGCAAAACAGCAGCCCCCACCAGGAGAAAGGCTCATGCAGGATCACCACGCCGGCGAACACCGACACGGCGGTGGTGAGGTTGGCGAACACCGTCTCCTGGGCCACGGACAGGTGGGTGATGGCGTAGGAGGACATGAAATAGCACACCACCGAGCAGAACACGCCCAAGAACAGGATGGAGAGCAGATACTCCGTCTCGTGGAGCGGCTGCAGATAAACTGTCATGTCGCCCCGCGTGTGGGCCATGGCCAACGCAGAGAACACCGCCGCGCCCATGGCCATCATCATGTAGGTACGCTCAAAGGGGGTGAATTCGGCGGAGATCCCCCGGCCGATCAAGGTATAGGCCGCCGCGCCGCACACGGCGATCACCAGGGCGACGACGCCGATCCAGTCCAGCACGCCGGAGCTTTTGCTCATGAGGCCGATGCCCACCACGCCGCCCACGGACAGTGCCCCGAACAGCAGCTGCCCGGCCGTGGGCTTTTCTCCCAGGATGGGGGCGGCGGCCAGCACGGAGAAGATGGGGATCATGGCGATCATCACGCCGGAGAAGATGCTGTTGGAGTGGAGCAGGCCGTACTGCTCGCCCAGGAAGTAGACCACCGGCTCGGCAAAGCCCAGCAGCACCAGCAGCCACCAGCGCTTGCCCTTGAGCTGCAGCTTCGCCGCGCCCAGCAGCACCAGCACCGTCATGATGACAAAGGCCAGCACGAAGCGGTGGCTCAGCAGCACGAAAATGTGGGCGGATTGCTGGCCCCGCTTGGAGGCCATAAAGCTGAAGCCCCAGAAGATATGCCCCACGATGGCGGACAGGAAGGTATAGAATTTTGTCTTGCGGTCCATGTTGGTCCCTCTCTCCGTCATTCGGCGGGGCAGTAGAACGTCATGCCCACGCCGGTGTCCTTCACAACGACGCCCAGGGGCATTTTGGCGGTGAGACAGGAAACGTATATATCCCCCGCCGCGCCGGAGATATTGGCGACCTGCCACAGATAGGCCACCCAGAACCATTCCCGCGGCAGGGCGATCAGCAGCACGGTGAACACGGCGCCCCACAGGATCAGCGGCGCCAGGGAGATGGGCAGGTAGGCGTGCCGGTCAAAATAGTCCCGCTCCGAGCCGGCGTAGGCGTACAGCCCGGTGAAGCCGAAGCGTACCTGCCGCGCCCCATAGAATTTCATCACCGCGGCGTGGGTCAGCTCGTGGAGCACGGTGTAGACGATGACGCCGACCAGCATCACCACGGGCCGCCGCACGGCCTGCCAGAGTGTCATATCCGGCTCAAAGTGAAGGAACGCGGCGATGGGAACCAGCATAAAATGGCCCGCCGCCAGCATGGCGATCATCAGCGCGGCGGCAAAGCCGTTGATCCGCAGCGCCAGGCGCTTGTCCTTTTGCATGTCGATCCGCAGATGTTCTCTGTAGCCCAGGGGAAGCTCTTTGAAAGAATGCATATCACACCTCGTTCTCTCCCGTTTCGGCAGGTCGTCTTGATCGATCTTTTTCGCGGGTGCCGTTCTACACTGTGATGGGATCATCATACCACAACCGGGGGTGGGATTTCAATACGGATCATCAACTCCGGTGGGAGGATGTTACGCCAAAAATCCTCTTCTTTACATTTTTCGCAAAGGGTATTAAAATATGATTGGTAAGTTTCTGTTTCCATATTTCCACAGGGGACATATACATGGGGCCATTTTTACCGGGATGCTCTAAGGAAGGCAGGTTTTCATGGACAACAACAGCTTTATCACCTCGGCGGACAGCCTTATCACCCCCTACGAGGAAACGCGGGCAGGGTTCCTCAGCATAGCGTTGGAGAAGAACCGCGTTGGCAGCCCGTATGTGCGGAATGCGATGGCATTTAAGGCGATGGTCGCGCACACAGAAAAGGCGGAAGATCTGCTTTTGATCCCGGATGTGCGGCCTTTTCTGATTACAGCAGCCGGATTATCGGACAAGTCCCTTGCATATTTAAGCGAAGCAGATCAGACCATGGCGATTCAAGAGCTGATCGACAAGTTTCTGAAGCCGGCCGGCGCCGCATATATCGACGAAGCCACATTTCGATATCTCCTCATAAAAGGCGATGCCGTCGGGGGTACGATGCGAAACAAGATCGGTGCGATGGGGCAAGAGCGCCTGATCCGCGCCATATTTGCAAGTATGAGTGTGAGAGATCTGGCTTGTGACAGAATCCGCACCGATTCCAAGCGGTGGGCGAGCGTAGATACTTCTATGGAGGGGGCCGAAACGAATATCAAAGCCCTTCATTGGATAAATGCTTCCGGTCATAGAACGCTCGTTTTCAACGCAAAGGTACCAACCGTCAGCAAAAACGTTGATATTTGCCTGTTTTCCGGCGATAAGGCCGAATACGACCAGGGCAAAATCGTCCGTCGGAATGACAGGGCCATCATGTTTGGGGAGTTAAAGGGTGGAATTGATCCCGCCGGTGCGGACGAACACTGGAAAACGGGAAACTCGGCGCTCAACAGGATCAGGACAAGCTTTGCATCCGCCGGATATCCGCAAATGAAAACGTCCTTTATCGGGGCCGCTATCGAGAAGTCGATGGCGGAGGAGATCTTTGCGCAGTTGGAGAGTGGGGTTCTGTCAAACGCCGCGAATCTGACCAGCACCCCTCAGCTCACGGAGTATTGCAATTGGTTGGTTGATTTGTAAGGAGCATTTCATATGGTTGATCAGCTTTCGCTGTTTCCGGATTCCGCTATGCCCGAAACAACAGCGGACAGAGGAAATTATATTGTTGACGTGTTTTCGGCGGGGAAATTCTGCGATGAAAGCGCGCGACAAGCCCTTGAGAAAAGATACACGCCCATTCTGGAGGTTACAGAGAAATTTGATCGGCGCAGCGTCAGCTATCAGCGGAGCAAAAAAGACGTGCTGCACAGCTGGCTGAAATACAAAGAGGGCTTTTCTGCCGATCTTGTGAATATCCTGCTGGATGACATGGGTGCAGTTCCCGGCGACACCGTAATGGACCCCTTTATGGGATCTGGCACCACGGCGTTGGTCTGCCAGCTGCGCGGGATCAACAGCATCGGATATGATATTTTGCCTATTTCAAAAGTGTCCATTGACGCCAAGGCAAATGTCATGCACTATAATATCCCAGAATTGGAAGCCATGATCGCTGAATTTGCGCAGCTGGATTTACCAGAGGGGTATGCAAAAGCGACTCCATATATCACCATTACCGATACGGCGTACCCCGCGTTCAATGAAAAGTATATCCAGTTTGCCACCGAATGGATCGATCAAAGTCTTTTTTCAAATGCGGCAAAAAATCTCTTTAGGCTCTGCGTGATCAACTCATTGGAACGGTGCAGTTACACGTCAAAGAGCGGTCAGTATCTCAGCTGGGACTCCCGTTCAAAAAAGGTCTTCGAGGCAAATGCCCAAAGAGAGAGGGCGGGAAGAAAACTGCTGCCCCAGCATCATTGCCGCAAGGTGATTGAAAATGTGCATGACGCAGTTCTTGAGGAGCTGCGGCACGTTTTATCGGACATCAGAACGATCCAGTCATCAAGCAATATAGAGGGGACCGCCAGCATCGACTTCAGACAAAACAGTGTTCTATTTGAGCTGCCCCAGGTTGGGTCAAACTCACTCAAGGGGGTCATCACCTCACCGCCCTACTGCAATCGATATGATTATACAAGGACTTATGCCCTTGAGCTCGTTTATCTGGGGATCGGAGAAGAAGCGATAAAGGAGATGCGGCAGGCGCTCCTTTCCTGCACCGTGGAGAGCAAACCGAAGATCGAGGCGTTAAGAGATTATTATCAGATCATCGGGGCGGAGGATCGGTTTGATTCCATCATCGACACAATCAGGCAGAATGAAGCCTTTCGGGAAATCCTGCTGGCTCTCGAAAAGCGCAAGGAAAACGGTGACCTCAACAATGACGGGATTATCCGAATGGTTGATGGTTACTTTACTGAGCTGGCGTTTGTCTATGCCGAGCTTTTCAGAGTGTGCAGGCCGGGGGCGATGGTGGCGTTTGTAAATGATAACGTCAGATATGGCGGCGAAGTAATTCCCGTGGATTTCTTATCAACCAGCTTTGCCGAACAGTTTGGCTTTATCCCCCAAAAGGTGTATTGTTTAAAGCAGCAGAAGGGGAACAGCAGCCAGCAAATGAAGAAGTATGGACGTGTTGCCCTTAGGAAGAGCGTAACCATATGGGTAAAACCCGTTGACGCAAATTGAACGATCCCCCTGCCTGACACAGCGAATCGGGAATGTGGTCGGGAACATTTGAGCATGTGAAAACGTCGCCGTGGAATATCCCCCTCGGCGGCGTTTGACATACTCCATTTTTATAATGAAGGCTCGAATCATCGAAGAATATCATCACCTATCTTTCATACCGAACCCCTTCTCTTTTGCAGCAATCAAGAATGAAGAATCCAAAGCGAAAATCCTGCCACTGCCGTGACAGGATTTTCGTTTTATGGTGGAGATGAGGGGAGTCGAACCCCTGTCCGAAAGCGCTTTGACAAGACTTTCTCCGGGCGCAGTCAAGTTTCTACATTCCCTCCCCGTGATGGCACTTGACAGACATCACGGTTCAGTAGAGTCATGATGCGTGGGCGGGGCAACTCTTACCCGCCTCACGGACGCCACATAAACGACGCCTTCCCCGGCCTGTGGCCTCTCCGGTTCAGACGGTCACTGCGTTAAGCAGCGACGGCAACAGTATAATCGTTGTCAGTTATTTTTTAAGTTGCCCGTTTTATGGTGGCCAGGCGCCACCGCCCGCTTATCCGGCCTCCACACCCCCGTCGAAACCGGTACATCCCCATATATTCTTTTCGCTTACAATCTGTGGATTCACGTCATTCCGAGGAGCGAAGCGACGTGGGAATCCGTTTCTCCCCGCAGCGGACGGAGAGATACGGATTGCCGCGTCGCCGGCGCACGCGCCGCCTCCTCGCAATGACGGTTTTTTATCTGCCGAACGGGTCCGGCAGCTTCTCCGGTGCCGGATAATCAACGCCCTTGGTGTCCACGGTGACGGACTTCATCACCTGAGGCTTCTTGGGCATGTTGGTCATCATGTTCCGGGGCGCAGAGGCGATGGCGTCCACCACGTCCATTCCCTCGATGACCATGCCGAAAGCGGCATACTGGCCGTCCAGATGGGGCGCGTCCTTGTGCATGATGAAGAACTGGCTGCCGGCGCTGTTCATAGGCTGGGCACGGGCCATGCTCAGCACGCCGCGGGTGTGGCGCAGATCGTTCTGGACGCCGTTGGCGGCGAACTCGCCCTTGATGCAGTAGCCGGGGCCGCCCATGCCGGTGCCGTCGGGGCAGCCGCCCTGGATCATGAACCCGTAAATGCAGCGGTGGAAGATCAGGCCGTTGTAGAAGCCCTTGTTGATAAGGTCGATGAAGTTATAGACGCTCTGGGGCGCCACGTCGGGGTACAGCTCAGCGACGATCTTGCCGCCGTTCTCCATTTCAATGGTAACGATGGGATTGTTCATATGGTTTCTCCTTTTCGGATACAGTATTCTTATCCTCTGTTCTTCTCCCGCATGGCCCGGTCCATCTCCCGCTTGGCGTCCCGCTGGGCCACGGCGGCCCGCTTATCGTAGTTTTTCTTGCCGCGGCACAGGCCCAGCTCCACCTTCACCCGGCTGTCCTTGAAATAGACGCTCAGGGGGATGAGGGCATACCCGTCCTGCTTCTGCAGAGCGTGGAGCCGCCGGATCTCCCGCTTGTGCATCAGGAGGCGCTTGGGCCGGTCCGGGTCCTTGTTGAAGATGTTGCCCTGCTCGTAGGGGGAAATATGCAGGTTGTAGCAGAACAGCTCGCCGTCCTTGGTCTGGCAGTAGGCATCCTTCAGGTTCAGCGCGCCGCCCCGGATGGACTTGACCTCCGTGCCGAACAGCTCGACGCCGGCCTCGTAGCGGTCCTCCACGAAATAGTCGTGAAACGCTTTGCGATTTTGCGCAACTGTCTTGATCCCGCGCTTTTCCACGGAGGCGCTCCTTTCCGGGGCCGATCCGCCCCTTTTCCAGACTGGAAGGATATTATAGCATATCTCCCGCGCCGATGCAAGCAAAACCACGCTTCCGGCTGAACCTTCCGGCTGAACGGTATTTTTGGCAGCGCCGCGCAATTATCTCTTGTGTTTATCACTTTACTGTGCTATAATCCCACCCATATCAAAGGGAAATCGCCGCCGTCTGCGGATACGGAGCGGCAGAGGCGCGAAATACGGGACAAGAAGGAGGAACTATGGAAAGATACTTTTTCATCGGCTTTGCGGGGGCGCTGATCGCCCTTGTCTTCGCAGCGCTCCAGCGCAAAAAGGTCATGTCCTTCTCTGAGGGAAACGACGACATGCGCAAGATCGCCGCATCCATCCGCGAGGGCGCCGACGCCTATCTCAAGCACCAGTACACCACCGTGTTCAAGGTGTTCGCCGTGGTGTTTGTTCTGCTGCTGATCATGGCCTTTGCCACCGACGGCGCCATGCTTTCCAAGTTCACGCCCTTTGCCTTTGTCACCGGCGGCGTCTGGTCCATGCTGTCCGGCTACATCGGCATGAAGATCGCCACCCACTCCAACGCCCGCACCGCTCAGGCCGCCTCCGAAAGCCTGAATCGTGGGCTGCGTGTGGCTTTCTCCTCCGGCTCCGTCATGGGCTTCACCGTGGTGGGCCTGGGCATTCTGGACGTGACCCTCTGGTTCTGCCTCCTGCGCTATCTCTTCAACGTCACCGATCCTGTGGCCATCGGCAATATCATGGTGATGAACGGCATGGGCGCCAGCTTCATGGCCTTGTTCGCCCGTGTGGGAGGCGGCATCTACACCAAGGCTGCCGACGTAGGCGCCGACCTGGTGGGCAAGGTGGAGGCGGGCATCCCTGAGGACGACCCCCGCAACCCCGCCACCATCGCCGACAACGTGGGCGACAACGTGGGCGACGTGGCCGGCATGGGCGCCGACCTGTACGAGAGCTACGTGGGCTCCATTCTGGCCACCTTTGCCCTGGGCGCCGTGGGCGGCTACGGCTTTGCAGGCATGCTGCTGCCGATCGCCCTGGCCGTTCTGGGCATCGTATGCTCTATCATTGGATCTTTCCTGGTTCGTACCAAAGAGAACGCCACCCAGGAGTCTTTGCTCCGAAGCCTGCGCACCGGCACCTACACCGCCGCCGCCCTCAGCGCTGTTGGCGCCGCCGTGCTGTGCTGGCTGATCCTGGATGCGCAGACCTGGCTGGGCGTATTCATTGCCATCGCCTGCGGACTGGTGGGCGGCTGCGCCATCGGCTATTTCACCGAGTACTACACCTCCGACACCTATAAGCCCACCCAAAAGCTGGCCGCGGCCTCCGAGACCGGCTCGGCCACCATCATCATCGGCGGTATCTCCCTGGGCCTGCGCTCCACGCTGACCTCTATCCTCATCGTGGCCGCCGCGGTGCTGGTGAGCTACTTTGCCGCCGGCGGCTCGGTGCAGATCGTGGATGAGAGCGGCACCTTTACCGCTGCCTTCAATCACGGGCTCTACGGCATTGGCATTGCCGGCGTGGGCATGCTGTCCACCCTGGGCATCACCCTGGCCACCGACGCCTACGGCCCTGTGGCCGACAATGCCGGCGGCATTGCCGAGATGAGCCTGATGCCGGAGGAGGTCCGCAACCGCACCGACGCCCTGGACGCGCTGGGCAACACCACCGCCGCCACCGGCAAGGGCTTCGCCATCGGCTCGGCGTCTCTGACTGCTCTGGCCCTGCTGGTATCCTACGTGAATATCGTCCAGGAGCGCACCGATGAGGTGCTGAACTTCACCCTCACCAGCCCCACCGTGCTGGTGGGCCTGTTCATCGGCGCCATGCTGACATTCGTCTTCTCCGCCTTCACCATGAGCGCCGTGCAGAAGGCGGCCCAGTCCGTGGTGGTGGAGGTGCGCCGCCAGTTCCGGGAGATCGCGGGCATCATGGAGTTCGAGGCCGATCCCGATTACGCCTCCTGCGTGGCGCTGTGCACCAAGGGCGCGCTTCACGAGATGGTGGCTCCGGCCATTCTGGCCATCGTGGTACCCCTGATCACCGGTTTGATCCTGGGACCCACCGGCGTGGTGGGTCTGCTGGGCGGTGTATCCGTCACCGGCTTTGCCATGGCGGTGTTCATGTCCAACGCCGGCGGCGCCTGGGACAACGCCAAGAAGTACATCGAGGCCGGCCATCACGGCGGCAAGGGCTCCTACCAGCACCGGGCGGCCGTGGTGGGCGACACCGTGGGAGACCCCTTCAAGGATACCTCCGGCCCCAGTCTGAACATCCTGATCAAGCTGTGCTCCACGGTATCCATCGTCTTCTCCGGGCTGATCCTGGCCTGGAATCTCATCAGCCGGCTGTAACAAATAGGAGGAAAACATGGAATTGAAGAATTTTGACGATCTGATGGCTCTGCTGCCCAAGCTGGACCAGCCCCTGCGGGTGGTGCTGGCGGGCTCCGACGGTGAAAATGTCCTCAAGGGCCTGTTTGACGCCCAGGAGCTGGGCATCGCCCAGCCCGTGCTGGTGGGCGACCGGGCTCGCACCGTGACCAAGCTGGAGGAGTTGGGTCTGGAGCGGGAGCCCTACACCATGGTGGAGACCACCCCCGGCGACAGCATCGTACACGCCGCCATCGACGTGATCCGCTACGGCGACGGCGACATCCTCATGCGGGGCAACATGCTGGCCCACGATTTCCTGGCCCCCCTGATGGACCGGAATACCGGCCTGCGAGACGGCAACCGTATCATGAGCCACGTGACGCTGGCCTCCATGCCGGAATACCCCAAGCTGATCTCCCTGTCCGACATGGCTGTGATCATCCGGCCCGACCTGAGCAAGAAGCGTGTCATCATCCGCAACACCGTGGAGGCTCTCAACGCCCTGGGGTATGAAAAGCCCAAGCTGGCACTGCTGAGTCTGGTGGAGAAGGGCACCTTCCGCATGCAGGACACCGTGGAGGCCCAGAGCCTGGTGTACGAGCAGAAGCGCATTCCCTTCGCTAATTGCGATCTATGGGGTCCCATTTCCTACGATCTGATCATCAGCCGGGAGGCTGCCCGGCTGAAACGGTACGACTGCCCCTGGACCGGCGGCGGCTTTGATGGCATCATCGCCCCGGAGCTGACCACCGCCAACACCCTGCTCAAGAGCTGGCTGATCCACGCCCACTCCGACATCTGCGGCGCGGTGATGGGGGCTAAGGTGCCCATCGCCATGACCAGCCGCTCCGTCAGTGCCCGTGAGAGCCTGCTGAGCCTGGTGTTCTGCACCATCCTGCACGAATACTACAAGAAAAAGCAAACAGAATGAGATGAATCCCGAACGGAGGAGAGGGTTGTTCCTCTCCTCTTTTTTGTCCAATCTGGTATTATCATTTATTCCGAAACTGGATATTTTCAACAGCTCAGTTTGTGCATATGATGGGTCACAGAACAGGACGGCACCGTCCACCGGGAGGCATCGACATGAACAAGAGATTTACGGTACATAAGATCACGTTTATTGCCATTTTGACGGCGCTGGTGTTTGTCGTCACCTTTTTCCGCTTTCCCCTGATGGGGTCCAAGGTCCACTTTGCCAATGCGGTGTGCCTGCTGAGCGGGCTTCTGCTGGGGCCTCTGGGCGGCGGTCTGGCGGCGGGTCTGGGTTCCATGCTCTATGACATCTTTTATTATCCCAGCGACCTCGTCACCTATCTCATCACCTTTGTCTCCAAGTTCGCCATGGCCTGGGTCTGCGGCAAGATCGCCTTTGCCGCCGACAAGGAGGCAAAGAATCACGGCTGGAACATCGTGGCCTGTGTGGTGGGCGCGTGGACCTACGTAGCCCTCTATATGCTTAAGACCTTCGTCTATCAGAAGTTCGTCTACGGCTATCCCGGCGACACGGTGTGGGCCGCGCTGCTCAGTAAATTCCCCGCCTCCGCCATCAACGCCGTGGCCGCCATGATCGTAGCTCCCATCCTTTACACCGCCCTGCGTCCCGCCCTGCAGAAGGCGCGGTTGCTGGACAAGATCCGGCTGTAAGGAAAAGCCCTTTACATCCGTTGCAGCTCCCCTGTTTGGGGGAGCTGCTTTTCTTTTTCTTGTCAAAGGGCCGGCGGGGCGATATAATGGGGAAAAACAACGAGCGGAGGGGATAAAATGAACACAAGAGAAATCAAACAGGTGCTGAAGGACACCGATTTCATCCACACCGGCGGCACGCCGGAGGAGCTGCGGGTAGCGGAATACCTGGCGGAGAAGTGCCGCGTACTGGGGGCCGAGACGAGGCTGGAGGTCTTTGACGTGGAGATGGCGGATGTGCATCATGCCTCGCTGCTGGCCGACGGGAAGGAGATCCCCTGTAAGGGCTATAAATGCTGCGGCAGCGGATCCGTAGAGGCGCTATTTTGCTATCTCCCCAACACGGACCCCGCCTCCCTGACGGCGGCGCAGGGCAAGATCGTTCTGCTGGACACCGGCGCAGGCCACTTCCTCTACCAGGACCTGCTGGCCAACGGCGCCGTGGGCTTCATCACCTACGACGGCAATGTCCGCTTCCGGGACAGCGACATCGACCACAAGGAGCTGCGCAGCTACGTGTCCCTGGGCAAGAAGATCCCCGGCGTCAACATCAACGCCAAGGACGCTTTCCGCCTGGTGAAAGGCGGTGTAAAGCAGATCTCCATTACAGTTGAGCAGGACGAATACCCCGGCCAGTCCCACAATGTGATCGCCGAGCTGCCGGGCAAAACCGACGAGTGGATCGTCCTCTCGGCCCACTACGACACCACGCCTCTGTCCCACGGCTCCTACGACAACATGTCCGGCTGCATCGGATTGCTGCACATCCTGGAGACGCTGGCGGCCACGGCGCCCCACCGCTACGGCCTGCGGTTCGTGTTCTGCGGCAGCGAGGAGCGAGGCCTGCTTGGCTCCAAGGCCTACGTACAGCAGCACGAAGCGGAGCTGGAGAAGATCGCGCTGAACATCAACCTGGACATGATCGGCACCTACATGGGCAAATTCATTGCCTGCTGCAGCGCCGAGGAGGGACTGGTCCATTACATCCGCTACTTCGGCGCCCAGCGGGACTGGGGCGTCGCGCCCCGGATGGGGGTCTATTCCAGCGACTCCACCCCCTTTGCAGACAAGGGCGTGCCTGCGGTGTCCTTCGCCCGCATCGCGCCGTCCAGCCAGGCCACCATCCACAACCGCTACGACACCGCGGAGGTGCTGTCGCCGGAGCGGCTGCGCAGCGACGCCGACTTCCTGGCGGACTTTACCGCCGCCATGGCTGACGCCGCCAAGTGCCCGGTGAAGCGGGAGATCCCGGAGAAGGTGAAGACGGAGCTGGACGAGTACATGAACCGCAAGCGCAAGGAACAATAAAGAGATCCCCGGCCGTACTCCGGTCGGGGATCTCGATATAATTATAAGAAATGTTATAAGTTTTTTATAAATATGCCGCCTCGTCGCCCTGGCGGATCACGTAGCTCCCCCGTGCCGGAGAGACCTTGCCCTTGCGCTTCACCAGAACGATGTCCAGGTCGTACTCCTTCTCAATGCTCTCCACCGTCTTGCCGATCCAGGCGCTGTCCATCCCCACGGTGATGGTGGTCAGCATACTGGTCAGGTCCGGCGTCTCCTGCTGCATTTTGCTGTACTGCTCCACAAAACCGGCGCTGATGATGCCGGTGGGGATGGCCACAGCGCCCACACCCAGAAAGCTGATGACGATGGCCAGGGCGCGGCCCAGGGCGGTGACGGGATAGATATCGCCGTAGCCCACCGTCAGCATGGTGCTGACGCTCCACCAGATGCCGCTGAGAGCGTTGCGGAAGTTCTCCGGCTGGACCTCGTGCTCCACGCTGTACATGCACAGGGACGAGGCCAGCATCAGCGTCAGGATGATGAACACGGAAGAGGCGATCTGGTTGCGCTTCTCGTACAGCACGGACTTGATGACGTTGAAGGAGTCGTACCGGTTGTTGATGCGGAACAGGTGGAAGATCCGCACCACCCGCAGCATCCGGAACACCACGAAGCCGGACAGAAAGAAGAAGGGCAGGATGGTCAGCAGGTCGATGACGCCGTCGTAGGACAGCAGGAACCTCCAGACGGCGCGGCCGCGGCTCTCGCCGGGATAGAGGTACTCCGCCGTCCAGATCCGCAGGAGGTACTCCGCGCAGAACAGGATCACCGTGAGCAGCTCCACCGTCTCAAAAACGCCGCGCCAGGGCGCCAGCTCCTCGAAGGTCTCCAGAAACATGGTGAGGATGTTCAACAGGATCACCGCCACCAGGCACACGTCAAAGATCCGGCTGGGGATGTCCTCCCGGTTGCCGATCTGGATAATATCGAAGATGCGCCGCTTCAGCCTTGCTCTGTCCATAGCCCCGCCTCCCGGATGGTTTCGTGGTTCCTATTATATACGCCATCGGCGCTGTGTGCAAATGTTTTGTGCGCGGCGCTGTTTTTCTGTACAACGGAGGGTTTTTCTGGTATACTGACAGTGCTTTCAAATCCTGCCGGGAGGAATCTCATATGACCGATTATCATACCCTCTGTCAGAACGTGGCCGGGCTCATCGGCGGCGTACCCCATCTGATCGCCAATCTGGCCAACGCCTCCGCCGCCGCGTGGCAGGCCATGGAGGACATCAACTGGGTGGGCTTCTATCTCATGGAGGGCGGCAAGCTGGTGCTGGGGCCCTTCCAGGGCAAGCCCGCCTGCATCGAGATCGCCTTGCAGCGGGGCGTCTGCGGCGCCGCCGTCACCACGGGGCAGACCCAGCTGGTGGAGGACGTACACGCCTTCCCCGGCCACATCGCCTGCGACGCCGCCTCCCGCTCGGAGGTGGTGGTGCCCATCCGCGCCCACGGCGAGATCGTGGCCGTGCTGGACGTGGACAGCCCCACCGTGGGCCGCTTCACCCAGGCGGACAAGGCGGGTCTGGAGCAGCTGGCGGCCGTGGTGGAGCGGGAGCTGGCGGACCTATGGTAACGCGCTTTTGCAAAACCGCGTCGGATATGCTATACTGCATTCATGAAATTTCAAAATACAGAAACGGAGGTAATTCCCATGACTGATCGACCCATTCCCCCTCGCAGTGAGGTACCCCAGGAGCTGACCTGGAACCTGCTGGACATCTTCCCCGGCGGCGACGAAGCCTGGATGGCCGAGTACGAGGCTCTCAAGACCCTGCCGGAGCAGATCGAAGCCTTCCGCGGCACGCTGGGCCGCAGCGCCGAGGATCTGCTGCGCTGGTTCCGCGCCCAGGACGAGGCGTCTATCCGCCTCGGTCGCCTGTACGGCTACGCCTCCTGCAAGGGCGACGAGGACACCGGCAACAGCACCTACCAGGATATGCGGGCCAAGGCCATCGGCACGCTGGTGTCCATCAACAGCGCGGCGGCCTTCGCCACGCCGGAGATCATGGCCATCGACGAGGACACGCTGAATCTGTTCTACGCCGCCCAGCCGGAGCTGGAGACCTACCGCCGCAGCATCTATCAGATCCGCCGCCGCAAGGACCACATCCTCTCCCCCGCCGAGGAGAAGCTGCTGGCCGCCGCCGGCGAGATGGCCAACGCTCCGGAGCACGTGGCCTCCACCTTCCGGGACGCCGACCTGACTTTCCCCGACGTGGTGGACGGACAGGGCAATACCCGCCAGCTCACCGACGGCACCTTTGTGCCCCTGATGATGAGCGACGACCGCGTCCTGCGTAAAAACGCCTTCGACGCCTACTACAAGCGCATGGGCGAGTTCAAGAACACTGTGGCTGCCACCCTGGACGGTCAGTTCAAGCAGCTGAAGTTCTTCGCCGACGCCCGCGGCTACAACAGCACCATCGAGGCCTCTCTGGACGCCACTGAGGTGCCCGTGAGCGTGTACCTGAATCTGATTGAGGCTGTCCACAACAATCTGGACAAGATGTACCGCTACGTGGCCCTTCGCAAGAAGATGATGGGTGTGGACGAGCTGCACATGTACGACGTTTATACCCCCATCGTGCCCGACGCCGACGCCGCCATCTCCTACGAGCAGGCCAAGGAAACGGTGCTGGAGGCCCTGGCTGTGCTGGGCGAGGACTACACCGACCTGCTGCGGGAGGGCTTCAACAACCGCTGGATCGACGTGTATGAGAACATCGGCAAGCGGGGCGGCGCCTACTCCTCCGGCAACAGCGATCCCCACCCCTACGTGCTGCTGAACCACAAGGACAATCTGGACAGCCAGTTCACCCTGGCCCACGAGATGGGCCACGCCCTCCACAGCTACCACTCCACCAAGTATCAGCCCACCAACACCGCCGACTACGTGATCTTCGTGGC
>DGHJ01000034.1:8686-9107 GCA_002392625.1 Oscillospiraceae bacterium UBA3851 | reverse complement strand
GAGGTGGCCTCCACCTGCAACGAGGTGCTGCTGATGCGCCACCTGCTGAGCAAGACCACCGACCGCAAGCAGCGGGCCTATCTGGTCAACCACTTCCTGGATCAGTTCAAGGGCACCGTGTACCGCCAGACCATGTTCGCCGAGTTCGAGCTGATCATGGGCCGCATGGCCGAGGCCGGCGAGGCCCTGACCGCCGACGCCCTGAACGAGAAGTATCTGGCGCTGAACAAGCTGTATTTCGGCCCGGATATGGTGTCCGATGACGGCATCGCCCTGGAGTGGGCACGGATCCCCCACTTCTTCTACAACTACTACGTGTTCCAGTACGCCACCGGCTTCTCCGCCGCCGTGGCCATTGCCAACCGGATCCTCACCGAGGGCGCTCCCGCCGTGGCGGACTACAAGAAGTTCCTCTCCGGCG
>DGHJ01000034.1:6560-8634 GCA_002392625.1 Oscillospiraceae bacterium UBA3851 | reverse complement strand
GCGGCAGCAGCACCGATCCCATCAGCCTGCTGAAGATCGCCGGCGTGGATATGTCCAGCCCGGAGCCTGTCAACAGCGCGCTGAAGCTGTTCGGCGAGCTGGTGGATGAGCTGGAGACGCTGCTGTAATCGCGCCATACTGCCGTTCGTTTTACGTGCACATGTCAATAACCTGCTTGCCTGTATGGAGGTGTAAAAATGGACAGAACGATCACCGTCAAGGGCAGCGCCAAGCTGTCCCTGCGGCCCGACTACGTGGTCATTACCATGACCCTCACCGCCGAGGATAAGGACTACGATGCCGCCATGGAGCAGACCAACGCCCGGCTGGAGGCCCTGCGGGACGCGTTGGCAGCCGTGGGCTATGACCGCAAGGAGCTGAAGACCACCAACTTCAACGTGTCAACCCAGTACGATTTCCAGAACGACCGGAACGGCAACGGCCGCCGGATCTTCCGGGGCTACGCCTGCTCCCACGACCTGAAGCTGGACCTGGACTTCGACGCCGCCCGGCTGGGCGACACCCTCTCCGCCATCACCGGCTGCGAGGCAACGCCGGAGCTGAACGTCCGCTTTACCGTCAAGGACGCCGACGCCGTGTCCGACGAGCTGCTGCGCCAGGCCTCAGAGAGCGCCCTGCGCCGGGCCAGGGTCCTTGCTGCCGCCTCCGGCGTAGAGCTGGGCCAGCTGATCCGGGTCGACTACAGCTGGGGCAACAGGGACTTCGTGTCCCCCACTGCCTTTGCCGCCGGCGGCATGCTCCGCAACGCAAAGGCATCTATGGATTTCACCCCGGAGAATATCGACGTCAACGACCAGGCCACCTTCGTGTGGGAGATTATGTAAACTATTTGTTAATTGAAAAGCGGGAACGCCGAAACGGCGTTCCCGCTTTTACTCTGTCATTTACGCGGCCCAACGGGCGGACACGGAGGCCTGCCCTGCGGAATCTCCGGTGCGTTTTGTCTCGTGGGATGGCGGATTCCCACGTCGCTTCGCTCCTCGGAATGACAAATGCTCCTCATCCGATCCGGGCCAGCACGGCGGTCTTGCCAGCCACGCTCATGCGGATGTCAAGACCGCCGTCGCGCTCCCGGCGCTGCAGCTCGATGGTCTGACCCTCGTAGCAGGAGGCCTTGAAGTGGATCTCCAGATCCCGTACGTTCAGCGCCGTCCACTCCTGGGTGGAAAAGGATTCCGCCAGCGCCCACACGTAGGCCACGTTGTTCATGTGGCCGCCCACGTCGATGTCGGTTGACATGACGGTGTGCCGGGCAAAGACGCTTACGCCGTCAAAGTCGTCCCGCAGGCGGGCAAAGGGCTCGTCCCACACCGTGTCGGAGCGCATCTCCACCTCCTTGGGGTAGATGTCCGAGGCGGGATACAGCTTCCCCGTCTCCGTGTTGACCACGGCCCACTCGGTCTTGCCCACAGCCAGCACCTCGTCCCCCGCCCACAGGCGGTAGTCACGGTTGCAGCGGATCTTGTCCGCAGGCTCCGGCCACGTCTCGCCGGTGATGGCGTCGCCCATGCGGGGGCGGCGCAGGAAGTGGATGCGGGTCTTCACCGTCAGCCAGAACAGGCTGCGCGAGGCCAGGTGCCACATGCCGATGCCCAGGGAGTTGGCGTGCTGGGCCGCCAGGTCCATGCAGATGCCGAAGGCGTCCGGCACGCCCAGGTTGCCCGAATAGTCGCACACGCCGGGATAGACCAGCATATCACGCTTGAGTGTGTTCTCCATGTTTTTCATGCTCCGTTTCATATTCCAGTACCTTGCGGAACTGGGTCTCATACAATTCCCGATAGGTGCCGTTCTGCTCCAACAGCTCCTCGTGGGTGCCCTCCTCGGCGATGACGCCGTCCCGGACCACCAGGATGCGGTCAGCCTTCAGGATGGTGCTGAGCCGGTGGGCGATGACGATGCTGGTCCGGCCCTCCATCAGCACCTCCAGGGCGTCCTGGATGGCGTTTTCGGAGATGGAGTCCAGGGCCGAGGTGGCCTCGTCCAGGATCAATATCTTGGGATCCTTCAAAATCACGCGGGCGATGGAGAGCCGCTGCTTTTCGCCGCCGGA
>DGHJ01000034.1:5406-6519 GCA_002392625.1 Oscillospiraceae bacterium UBA3851 | reverse complement strand
GCTTTTCGCCGCCGGAGAGCTTCAAGCCCCGGTTGCCCACCACGGTGTCGTAGCCGTCCGGCTGGGCGGCGATGAAGTCGTGGAGGTTGGCGATGGCGCAGGCGCGCTCGATGTCCGCCTGGGTAGCGTTTTCATTGGCGTAGAGCAGGTTCTCCCGGATGGTGCCGTTGAAGAGGTACGTCTCCTGGGTCACCACGCCGATCTGCTGGCGGAGGTAGGTCAGATCGAAGTCCCGCACGTCTACGCCGCCAATGCGCACGGCGCCGCCGGTAACGTCGTAGAGCCGGGGGATCAGATTCACCACCGTGGACTTGCCGCAGCCGGAAGCGCCCACGATGGCGAACATCCGGCCGCCGGGCACGGTGAAGTCGATATCCGTCAGCAGGGGCTTTTCCGGGTCGTAGGAGAAGGCTACGTGGTCGTAGGCCACGTCCGCGTCGGTGACGTCGGGGGTCTGGCCGTTTTCCGGGGACTTGATGGGATTGGGCAGGTCGAAGTAGTCAAAGATGCGGGTGAACAGTGCCAGGGATCGGGTGAAGTCCACGTGGATGTTCAGCAGGGACTCGATGGGGCGGTACAGCCGGTTCACCAGGGCCACCGTGGCGGTGATGGTGCCCACCGTCAGGGCGGCGTCGGCCCTGGCGATGATGAAGTAGCCGCCGGCGAAGTAGATCAGCAGCGGGCCAAGCTGGGTGAACATGCCCATGATGACGCGGAACCACTTGCCGCTGCGCTGCTCCTTGAGCTGCAGGTCGGTGACCTCACCGTTGACGGCCACGAACCGCTCATACTCCCGCTGCTCGCGGGTGAACAGCTTCACCAGCAGCGAGCCGCTGACGGACAGCGTCTCGTTGACCAGCTGGTTCATCTCGTCGTTCTTGGCCTGACTGTCGGTGAGGATCTTCCAGCGGGTCTTGCCCACGCTCTTGGTGGGCAGGATCAGCAGCGGGATTACCACGATGCCCACCAGCGCCAGGCGCCAGCTCATGGTGAACAGGGCCACCAGCGTGGTGACCACCACCGCCAGGTTGCTGACGATGCTGCTGAGGGTGCCGGAGATGACAGAGCTGACGCCGCTGATGTCGGTATTCATGCGGGTGATGATGTCGCCCT
>DGHJ01000034.1:254-5356 GCA_002392625.1 Oscillospiraceae bacterium UBA3851 | reverse complement strand
TGTCGCCCTGCTTCTCCGAGGTGAAAAAGGCGTGGGGCATGTGCTGGAGGTGATCGTACATCTGGTTCTTCATATCGAAGATGATCTTCTGGGAGATCCAGGCGTTGATGTAGCTCTCCAGCACGCCAATGATCTGGGAGGCGGCCAGCGTCAGAGAGGCGAAGATCAGCAGCTTGACCAGCAGGGCCATGTCCCGGCCCACCAGCGCCTCGTCCACGATGCGGCCGGTGATGATGCTGGGCAGCAAGCCCACCACCGACGAGAGGAGAATGGCGACGAACACCATGAGAAACTGGAGCCAGTAGGGCTTCAGATAGGACAGGATCCGCTTGATCAGCGCACCGGACACCTTGGGCCGGTTCTGCTTCTCCTCGTCCGTCAGGAAGCCGCGGGGGCCGAAGGATCTGCCATGGGGAGGGGGCATGGGCGTCACTTCCTTTTCCTGTTTTTGTCAGTATTGTACGCTGCTCCGCCGCCGCCGTCAAGGAAAACGCTCCCCTTTCCGGGGAGCGTAAAAACCGGTTTTCAGCTCTTGGCGCGGATCTGGTTGCCGCAGCGGGGGCAGGTGATGATGATATTCCCTTTGCCGCGAGGCACGCGGCACACGGCGCGGCAGCGGTCACAGGTGAAGAAGCAGTGGTCCATATCCGCAGTCCGCTCCCCGTTGTGGGAAAAGCGGCGCTGGATGGGATACCACACCTTGTTGAGGAACACGGCGTTCTCGGCCCGGCGCCGGTAGAGGTTGCGGGAGAAGATCCGGAAGAGGATGCAGACGGCCAGCACCGTGGACAGGGCCTTGAGGACGGCCCCCGCCAGCCCCGACGGGACCAATACGCCCGCGACGTTCACGCCGATCAGCAGCCAGAGCATACACATGCCCAGCCGGTCCAGTCCGTTGCGGCCGTACATAAAGCGTGAAAGCGCGTTGCCCACGCGATGCAGAAAACTCACGGGTCCGTTCCCCCCTTCCCCACGTGATCTGACGGATGTATTTTACAAAAAAACGGTCCCGGCGTAAAGAGGCCGAGCGCAAAATTAACAGTTTGGACACTTTTTATCGGAAACCGGTCCGGTTTTCCGCATTCTCCGTTGCAATCCGCCGGATGAATTGCTATAATATAAGTGTATGATTATGCACATTGGGGCCGGCAGACATCCGCCCGCCGACCCCTATCTGAAAAGCGGCGCGGCAGCGTCCCGGCCGGGGCGAAAGTGCTGCGTCGGGAATGCCGGAGCCGCCTGCGTCCGCTTACGGCATCCTATGCCGCACCCTGCGCCGCGGTTACATTCCGGGAAAGGACTGTCCTGCCATGATCAAGATCGCACCCTCCATTCTGTCCGCTGATTTTGCCAACCTCCAGCGGGATATCGAGGCCATTTCCACCGCCGATTACGTCCACGTGGACGTGATGGACGGGCTGTTCGTGCCCAACATCACCATCGGCATCCCGGTGGTGAAATCCATCCGGCCGGTGACGGACCTGCCTCTGGACGTACACCTGATGATCGACCGGCCCGTGCGCTACGTGGAGCAGTTCTGCGACGCCGGGGCTGACATCGTCACCTGCCACGTGGAGGCCGACACGGAGGAGAACATCCGTGAGGCCATCGAGAAGATCCACGCCAGGGGCAAGCGCGCCGGCGTGGTGGTGAAGCCCCGGACGCCGGGCAGCGCCGTGCTGCCCTTTATCGATAAGGTGGACCTGATCCTGGTGATGACAGTGGAGCCGGGCTTCGGCGGCCAGAAGTTCATGGCCGACATGATGCCCAAGGTGGCCCAGATCCGCACCTACATCGACGCCCTGAACCCGGACTGCGAGCTGGAGGTGGACGGCGGCGTGGACCCCGTCACCGCCCGCGTCTGCGTGGCCTCCGGCGCCAACGTGCTGGTGGCCGGCAGCTCTGTCTACAAGGCCCCGGACATCGAGGCCCGAATCCGTGAATTGAGAGGTTGAGCCCATGGAATATTTCCCCGCACCGCTGGAAAAGCTGGTGGAGCAGTTTGCCCGGCTGCCGGGCATCGGCGGCAAGAGCGCCCAGCGCCTGGCCTTTCACGTGCTGGAGCTGCCCATGGAGGAGGCCCAGGAATTCGCCGACGCCATCGTGGCCGCCAAGAAGAGCGTGACGCTGTGCCCCGTGTGCCAGAATCTCACCGAGGGCGGGCTGTGTCCCATCTGCGCCTCCCCCCGCCGGGACGAGTCCATCATCTGCGTGGTGGCCGACTCCCGCGACGTGGTGGCCATCGAGCGGTCCCGTGAGTTCAACGGGCGCTACCACGTGCTCCACGGGGTGCTGAGCCCCATGAACCACGTGGGCCCTGACGATCTGCACATCAAATCCCTGGTGGATCGGGTGGCCGCCGGCGGTATCCAGGAGGTCATCATGGCCACCAACCCGGACACTGAGGGGGAAGCCACCGCCCTTTACATCTCCCGTCTCCTCAAGCCTTTTGGCGTCAAGGTCACCCGTCTGGCCTACGGCATCCCCGTGGGCGGCCATCTGGAATATGCCGACGACGCCACGCTGATGCGCGCCCTGGCCGGGCGGCAGGAGCTGTGATGAAACGCGCTCTTTCCCTTGCCGCGGCCCTGGCGCTGGTCCTGAGCCTCACCGCCTGCGGCGCGCCGAAAAAGGCGGAGACCAGCCTCTTCGCCATGGACACCTACATGACGCTGGTGGCCTACGGCGACGGCGCCGACGAGGCGCTGACCGAATCCGCCCGCGCCATCAACGAGCTGGAGCAGCTGCTCTCCCGCACGCGGGAGGACAGCGACGTCTGGCGCATCAACCACGGCGGCGGCAAGGTGAGCAGCGAGACGGTACAGCTGCTGGCGCGGGCTCTGGCCTTCAGCGACGAGACGGGCGGCGCCTTTGACATCACCGTGGCGCCGCTGGTGGATCTGTGGGCCATCAACAGCGACCATCCTCACGTCCCCTCCCAGGCGGAGATCGACGCGCTGCTGCCCCTGGTGGGATCGGAGCACGTGTCCTTCGGCGCAAGAGAGAGCGCCGCACCCGGCAGTTACGACGTGGCGTACGTGGACGAGGGCTGCGCCATCGACCTGGGCGGCATCGCCAAGGGCTACGCCAGCGACGCCGTGAAGGAGATCTTTGCCGCCCACGGCGTCAAAAGCGGCACCGTGTCCCTGGGCGGCAACGTGTACGTCTGCGGCATGCGGCCGGACGGCAAGCCCTGGAACGTGGCCGTCCAGGACCCCCAGGGTGACGGCTACGCCTGCATCCTCTCCCTCTCTGACACCTTCGTCGTCACTTCCGGCGGCTACCAGCGGTTTTTCACCGCCGAGGACGGCACCGTGTATCAACACATCATCGACCCCGCCACCGGCGCGCCCGCCCGGAGCGACCTGCTGTCGGTGACGGTGATCTGCCCCGACGGCACGCGCGCCGACGCCTACTCCACCGCCCTGTACGTCATGGGCGAGGAGGCCGCCGTTGGTTTCTGGCGCTTGCAGCAGGACGACCCCTTTGAGGCGGTGCTCATCACCGCCGACGGGCGCCTGGTCTGCACGCCGGGGCTGACCGATCATTTTACGAAGCAGGAGGGCGCCTCCTATGAGATCCAATTCCTCTCCCGCTAAAACCCGCCCCACCCCCTGGGACGCACTGGTGGTGGCCGCGGTGGTGCTGCTGGGCGCGCTGACGGCTCTGCTGTTCTACGGGCCCAAGGCCCACGCCGACGCCCCCCTCACCTGCGTGGTGTCCGTGGGCGGGCAGGTGGCCGACGCCGCGCCCCTGGCTTCCTTTTCCGGCGAACACACCTATTCCCACAACGGCTATACCCTGACGGTTTTCGTCCATGACGGTCAAGTGGAAGTCCTTCACAGTGACTGTCCCGGACAGGATTGCGTCCGATCCGGCGCCATCAGCCGGGCCGGACAGTCGCTGGTCTGTCTCCCCGCCCAGGTGGTGATCCACCTGGAGGGCGCGGTGGACGGCCCCGACGTGATCGTGGGGTGAGGCCATGAAGTTTTCTGTGAAAAAGCTGGCTCTTTGTGCCATCCTGGCGGCGCTGGCCCTGGGGCTGAGCACGCTGGAGAGCCTTTTCCCCGTCTCGCTGGCGGTCCCCCTGCCGGGGGTAAAGCTGGGCCTGGCCAACATCGTCACCGTGTTCGCCCTCTATGTGCTGGGTCCCGTCGAGGCTCTGGCCATTCTGGTGACACGCTGCCTCTTAGGCGGCCTGTTCTCCGGCACGGCCACGGCGTTGGTTTTCTCCCTGCTGGGCGGCCTGTGCGCCATGGGCGTCATGATCCTGCTGCAGCGCAGCCGCCGCCTGTCGGTCTACGGCGTCTCCATCGGCGGCGCCGCCGCCCACAACGCCGGCCAGATCCTGGCCGCGGTCATCACCCTGGGCAACACCATGGTGGTGGGCTATCTCCCCTTTTTACTGGCGGTGGCGCTGGCCACCGGCTCCCTCACCGGCTTTGTGGTGAGCTTACTTCTCCGGGCCACGGCCCATCTGCATCTGAATAATCAATCCGATAATAGATAAGGAGCAGCCATATGGACAAGAAAGATTCCATCATTCTGCAGCAGCTGGAGGTCATCCGCTCCATGACGGAGAACAACCTCAAGCGCATGGACAACGACTTCTGGGGCACCCCCTTTGCCAACGTGGGCAAGACCTCCGACGGGACCGGCATATCGGGCGCCGGCGCGGTGAAGAAGGACCAGCCCCCCACCGCCGACGGCAAGGAAAAGGAGCCGGAGGTGCGGGAGGAGGAGCTGCCGCCGGAGAAGATCGAGGATCTTCTCTCGGAGCTGGACAGCTACATCGGCTTGGCCGCCATCAAGGAGGAGGTCCGCAACCTCATCAACATGGCCCAGATCCTCAAGCTGCGTCAACAGCATGATCTTCCCACCACGGATATGTCCCTCCATATGGTGTTTACCGGCAACCCCGGCACCGGCAAGACCATGATCGCCCGGCTGATGGCCCGGATCTACCGCTCTCTGGGCATTTTGTCCAAGGGCCAGCTGGTGGAGGTGGACCGCAGCGGCCTGGTGGCCGGCTACGTGGGCCAGACCGCCATCAAGACCTCCAAGGTCATTGAGAAGGCCATGGGCGGCGTGCTGTTCATCGA
>DGHJ01000034.1:0-213 GCA_002392625.1 Oscillospiraceae bacterium UBA3851 | reverse complement strand
CGTGCTGTTCATCGACGAGGCCTACGCCCTCAACGGCCGCAGTGAGAACGACTTCGGCCAGGAGGCCATCGACACGGTGCTTAAGGCCATGGAGGACCACCGGGACGATCTGGTGGTCATCGTGGCGGGCTACACCGATCTGATGCATAAATTCATCCATTCCAACCCCGGTCTGGAGTCCCGGTTCAACCGGTTCCTGGAGTTCGCCGACTA
>DGHJ01000076.1:5870-9418 GCA_002392625.1 Oscillospiraceae bacterium UBA3851 | reverse complement strand
GGTGTCAATGCAGCCGCCCAGGATCCTGCCGGAAAACACAGCGGGACCTTGCAGCAGCTTAAAGCCGTGGTCGCCATGGGCGGTGCGGGGCGTCCCCACGGCGGCCGGGCTGAAATCGGTCCGCTCCTCGTACCAGACGGGGCTGGGGACGATCTCGGCGATGGCGCCGGTGGCGATCAGCTGGTCGAAATACCGCTCCGTATAGGGCAGCATCTCGGTGTCCAGCTCGCATACGTCCGGGATAAAGGCCTGGCCGTAAAAGGTGGGCAGCCCCACCTTGTGGAGCATCAGATGGTTGATCGTGGTGTCAGAAAACCCCAGAAACACCTTATTTGTCACCGTCTTTGCCAACTCGCCGTGTTCAAAGAGATACGGCAGCAGGCGGTAGGTGTCGTCCCCGCCGATGGCGCAGAGGATCATGTCCGTCTCCGGGTCGGCGAAGGCCTCCAGCAGGTCCGCCGCCCGATCCTCCGGGTGGTTTTTCACGTAGTCAAGGCCCATGAGGGCGTGGCGGGCGAACTTCACCCGCAGCCCCCGGCTCTCCAGCCGCTTAAGGCCGATGGCCAGCTCATGGCAGGCAAAATCCTCTCCCAGCATGCCGCTGGACAGGCTCACGATGGTCACGGTTTTGATCATGCCGTTCTTCCTCCTCTCAGAATTGCAGCGCCACGCCCACGGCGGCGCTGGCCAGGATAAACACGATGGGGTGCAGGTCCTTGGTAGGCTTGACCCACCGGGTCAGCACCAGGACCACCGCCGCCAGGGCCATGGACGGCCAGTTGAAAAAGCCCAGGCCCAAGGGCTGGTCGGTGTGCACCAGCGTCAGCAGCACCACGCCGATGCCCGCCGCCGCCACCATGGCGGTGGAGGCCGGGCGCAGGCCGTAAAAAGCCGCATTCACGTATTTGTTGTCCCGGAAGGCTCGGAGGAAGGCCGCCACAATGAGAATAATAATGATGCTGGGCGTCACCAGTCCCAGCGTGGCGATCAGCGCGCCGGGGATCCCCGCCGTGGTGAAGCCCACGTAGGTGGCCATGTTGACGCCGATGGGACCGGGGGTGGACTCGCTGACCGCCAGCATGTCCGCCAGCTGGGCGCGGGTGAACCAGCCCGTCCGGTCGGCCATGTCGTTGAGGAAGGGCAAGGTGGCCAGGCCGCCGCCCACGGCGAACAGGCCGGTTTTGAAAAACTCATAAAAGAGCTGCAAATAGATCATTTCCGGCCACCTCCCAGCGTCTGGATCAGGATGCCGGCCAGCGCCGCCAGCAGCACGAACACAATGGGCGACAGGGGCGTGAACAGCGTCAGCGCCAGCACGGCGGCGAAGATCACGATCCCCCACACGTCACGGACGGCGCTCTTCCACAGCTTCACCACCGCGTTGAAGATCAGCACGCACACGCAGACCCGGATGCCGGCAAAGGCGTGCTGCACCCACGAAAGATGGGAAAAGTTGGTGATCAGTCCCGCCAGGGCCGTGATGATCACCAGGCTGGGGAACACCATGCCCAGCGTGGCCACGATGCCGCCCAGGACGCCCTTGCGCTTCTGGCCGATGAAGGTGGCGGTGTTCACGGCGATGATGCCGGGGGTGCACTGGCCGATGGCGAAATAATCCGTCAGCTCCTCGTCGGTGGCCCAGCCCTTGCTCTCCACCACCTCCCGCTGGAGGATGGGCAGCATGGCCATGCCGCCGCCAAAGGTCATGACCCCCACCTTGGCGAAGGTCAGAAACAGTTGCAGCAGTTCTTTCAAAGCATTTTCTCCTTATACATATCCATACAGGCCCCGCACCGATACCTCGCCGGCGCGAAGGATCTCCTCCGTTCCGTCGTCCCGGCGGATCACCAGGCCGAAGTCCTTGTCCACAGCCACGGCCTCCGCCTCTATCCGTCGGCCGTCTCGCAGGATCTGCACCCGGCTGCCCACGGTCAGGCAGCGGCGCCGATACTCTTCCAGCCACCGGGCGGGATCGCCCAGCACCTCACGGCGCAGGGTGTCCAGCTCCCCGATCAGCGCAGCGGCCAGCAGCCCCCGGCCCACCCGGACGGGCAGGGCCATATCCAGGGAGGTGGCCATATCCCGCAGCTCCGGCGGGAAATCCCACCCTTGCTGGCGGCAGTTGACGCCGATGCCCACGATCACGTAGTCCACCCGGCCTGTCTCCCCGTCCAGAGACAGCTCCGTCAGGATGCCGCCCAGCTTACGGCCGTCCATGACCAGGTCGTTGGGCCACTTGATGGCGGGGCTGACGCCGCCCGTGCGTTCCACCGCCCGGCATGCCGCCACGGCGGCGAGAGCCGTCAGCGGCAGCAGCGCTTCCGGCGCGCAGTCCGGCCGCCACAATATGGAGAGGTACAGCCCCTGGCCCGCAGGCGAGGTGAAGCTGCGCCCCCGGCGGCCCCGGCCCGCCGTCTGGCAATCGGCCATGACCACCAGGCCGTCCGCCGCGCCGTCAACGGCCAGGCGCTTGCACTCCGTGTTGGTGGAGTCCACCTCCGCCAGCACACACCAGTTCTGCCGCGTCAGACCCAGGCAGGCCGCCACGCTCTCTTGATCCAGCCGGTCCGTCAACCGCGCTGCCCCCTTCCGAAATTTCTTTTTACTGTATCACAAACCCTGCCTCTTGTAAACGGCTTCGCCGAAAACGGAGTCGTCGTCCGCTCAGCGCGTGGAAGCGTTTGTGCAAAATGGATGAATTCCGGGGGCAAATTTCGGCAAAATGTTGGGCGAGAAATGTATTGCAATTTGCTGCCTCTGCCCGTATAATGAGCAAGAAAATTCGAGGAGGTGAATGCCATGACACTGCACGTGTTTTGTCGTAAAAGCGCCGGTCTCTTCATTTCCTCTTTTATCTGTGTTTCTTCTCTGTAACCGGTATTTTTACCGGTTCTTTTTTTGCCCATTTGTTTTTCTACTGTCAGCAATTAAATGAACATATCAACAAAAGGAGAAAGAGAGGTCAACCACAAATGAAGAAAAATAACCTCGGCCAGGAGGCCATCTACGACGCTCGGACGTTGGGCGTGCCCCGGATGCTGGTGCTGGGCGTGCAGCATCTGTTCGCCATGTTCGGCGCCACCGTGCTGGTGCCCATCATCACCGGCTTGAGCGTGTCCGCCACGCTGCTGTTCGCCGGTCTCGCCACGCTGTTCATGCACCTGATCACCGGCCGGAAGGTGCCCGTGTTCCTGGGTTCCTCCTTCGCCTTCCTGGGCGGTTATGCCACCGTCAAGGCCGCCGGCGTCGCCGCCGGTCTCACCGAGCGCGAGGCGCTGCCCTACGCCTGCATCGGCGTGGCCTGCGCCGGCCTTCTGTACCTGGTGCTGGCTCTCATCTGCAAGCTGGTGGGCAGCAAGAAGATGATGGCCTTCTTCCCGCCGGTTGTCACCGGTCCCATCATTATCGCCATCGGCCTTAACCTGGCCCCCTCCGCCCTGAACAACTGCGCCAGCAACTGGTGGATCGCTCTGGTGGCCATCGTGGTCGTCATCGTGTGCAACATCTGGGGCAAGGGCATGGCCAAGATCATCCCCATCCTGCTGGGC
>DGHJ01000076.1:0-5815 GCA_002392625.1 Oscillospiraceae bacterium UBA3851 | reverse complement strand
TCATCCCCATCCTGCTGGGCGTGGTCGCCTCCTATGCGGTGGCCGCTATCACCGGCAACGTGGACTTTACCTCCGTCAAGGAGGCCGCTTGGATCGGCATCCCCTTCCAGATGCAGGACACTGTGTTCGGCCTCTTTAAGGGTGGCGCCAACAGCGGCCTGATCATCAGCGCCATCATCACCATCGTGCCCATCGCCGTGGCCACCATGATGGAGCACGTGGGCGACATCTCCGCCATCGGCTCCACCGTGGGCAAGAACTTCATTGAGGATCCCGGCCTGCACCGCACCCTGATCGGTGACGGTATCGGCACTACCATCGCCGCCCTGTTCGGCGCCCCCGCCAACACCACCTACGGTGAGAACACCGGCGTCCTGGCTCTGACCAAGGTCTACGATCCCCGCGTCATCCGCCTGGCCGCTCTGTTCGCCATGATCCTGAGCTTCTGCCCCAAGTTCGCCGCCATCATCAGCGCCATGCCCGCCGCCACCATCGGCGGTGTGTCCATCATCCTCTACGGCATGATCTCCGCCATCGGCGTGCGCAACATGGTGGAGAACCACACCGACTTCCAGAAGTCCCGCAACGTCATCGTGGCCGCCCTGATCATCGGCCTGGCCATCGGCATCAACTTCAGCTCCGCCCTGGGCGCTGACACCGTGGGCGGCATCTCCGGCGCCATCAGCTTCACCGTGGGCGACCTGAACATCTCCCTCAGCGGTCTGGCTGTGGCCTCCATCGTGGGCATCGTCCTCAACGCCATCCTGCCCGGCAAGGACAAGTCCTTCGGCGAGAATCCCAACGACCAACTCTCCGGCTCCCTGGGCAAGTATTGATCCCAAATACGAAACAAGCCAAAAGGTCGCCGGCCCGCGGGCCGGCGACCTTTAAACTGTAGACAGAGGTTATATGAAGAAAGGGTACGTCACGCATGGGGGATTGTGAAGGGGGATGGGGAGTCCCCCTTCACGTGAAATCCATGCAAATTCGGAGACATTTTTCAATGTTTCCGAATTTACGCCTTCAGTGTGTCGACACTATGTCGACACACTGAAGGTCGCCGGCCCGCGGGCCGGCGACCTTTTATTCGTTTTCCAGCAGCATCGCAAGCTCGCTTTCGCCGTACACCGGGATGCCGTTTCGCGCCAGCAGCTCTGCCGTGACGCCCCAGCCCTCCGTCAGCGAGCCGGTGAAGGTGCCGTCGTAGACGCGCTCCTTTCCGCAGGAGGGGCTGCGCTCCTTCAGCACGGCGGCCTCGCAGCCCAGCAGCCGGCACAGGCGAAGGGCTTCCTCCGCACCGCGGCGGAAGGCGTTCGTCACGTCGTCCCCGGTTTTCATCACCACCCGGTCATCTCTCCGCTCCGAGGGGGCGCGGGGCGTGGGCAGGCCGCCCAGCTGCTCCGGGCAGATGGGCACCAGCTCATGGCGCCCGGCCAGCGCCAGCACCGCCGGGTGGGCCTTGCTCCGCCCATCATAGCGGCAGCCAACGCCCAGCAAACACGCACTGACCAGGATCCTCATACCGCCAGCTCCTTTCCGTTGAGCACGGCCTGACACAGCTTTTCCCCCTCATAGCGCAGCTTCAGGGAGAAAAAGGGCACGTCCCGGTCCAGCAGACGCAGGAAGATGCGATCACCCTCCCACTGGGGCAGGGCCAGCAGGTCCGCCTTGCCGATCCACTCCAGCACGCCTTCGTCACACTCCCGGATAGCGCCGGTAAAGCCGGTGGCGGTGAACAGGTGCATATACTCCGTCTCCCACCGGTCGCTGACGAAGGTGACCAGGCCCCGGTAGCGGAAATCGGTGAGGGTCAAGCCCGTCTCCTCCCGGACCTCCCGCAGAGCGCACTCCTCCGGGCTCTCCCCGTCCTCGAATTTCCCGCCGACGCCGATCCACTTGTCGCGATTGGCGTCGTTCTCTTTTTTCACCCGGTGGAGCATCAGATACTGCCCCCGGTCGTTCTCGATATAGCACAGCGTGGACTGGATCATGCCGTCGCCCCCTTTTTCTTCATTATAACCGCCGGAAGCGATGCCGTAAAGTCCCTTTTCCTTTCGCCGCGGATGTGCTATACTGGCAGCAGCATCAGGAGAGGAGCGATCAGCATGGAGGAGATCAGGCCAGGACGCTACCGTCACTTCAAGGGCAACGAGTACCGCGTAATCGGCACCGCCCGCCACAGCGAGACGCTGGAGGAGCTGGTAGTGTATCAGGCGCTCTACGGCGAGGGCGGACTTTGGGTGCGCCCGGCCAACATGTGGAGTGAAACGGTGGAGAGGGACGGCTACTGCGGCCCCCGGTTCACCTATGTAGGGGAATGACCATGGACTATACCGTGATCCGCTCGTCCCGGCGCACGATGGCCCTGGAGGTCACGCAGGAGGCCCAGGTGCTGGTTCGCGCGCCCCGATTCGCCACGAGGCTGGAGATCCAGCGTTTCGTGGCTGCCCACCGGGACTGGATCGAAACGCATCTGGCGAAGCGGCAGGCGTATCTGGACGCCCACCCGCCCCTGACCGAGGCGGAGCTCGCCGCTCTGCGCGCTAAGGCCAAGGAGGTCCTCCCCGGCCGCGTATCGTACTGGGCCGGGCGCATGGGCGTGACGCCCACGGGCCTTCACGTCACCTCCGCCCGCACGCGCTTTGGCAGCTGCTCCGGGAAAAACAGCCTCTCCTTCTCCCTCTATCTGATGCAGTTCCCGGCGGAGGCCGTGGACTACGTGGTAGTCCACGAGCTGGCCCACATCCGCCACAAAAACCACAGCCCCGCCTTCTACGCCGAGGTGGCGAAGTATATGCCCGATTACAGGCAGCGGCAGGCCATGCTGCGGCCGTAGAACAGTAAAACAGACCGCCTTCACAAGCGGTCTGTTTTTATTCATTCTTCCTTACGCGGCGTGGGTGGCGTTGTACGCCTCGCGCACGGCGATGGCCAGCTGATCAGCGCAGGAGGTGGGCCGGGGACCGCAGGTGTTGCCCCGCAAATACGACTCGATCTTGTCCACCGTCCAGCCGTCCACCAGCTTGGCAATGGCCTTCAGGTTGCCGTTGCAGCCGCCGATGAACTGGATGTTGGAGATCACGTCGTCCTCAATGTGGAAGCGGATCTGGGAAGAGCAGGTCATCTGCGTGGTGTAAGTGTAATCCATGGTATTGCTCCTTTTCTCTTGTGGTTCTATTCCTCGATGTGCTCCTTGCCCATGGCAATGATGGTCTTCACGTGGTCGTCCGCCAGGGCGTAGATCATCTGCTTGCCCTCCCGGCGGGAGCCGATGAGCCGCGCGGTCTTCAGCAGCTTCAGCTGGTGGGACACGGCGGACTGGTTCATCTCCAGATCGGCGCAGATCTCCGTCACGTTCTTCTCCCCGCCGAACAGATCGTACAGGATCTTGATGCGGGTGGAGTCGCCGAAGACCTTGAAAAGCTCCGCCAGATCGCTCAGCTCGTTCTCCGGCACGTTGGCGATCTGGTGCTCGGATTCCCTGCTCATGCTTTCAGCGCCCCCCTCATCAGCAGTCTCTATCCCCATAGATTACCGATTTTGTCCCGTTTGTCAAGAAAAATCTTTATTTCCCGGCGCAGTCCGCCTGGCCGCCGCGCAGCATTTCCAGCCCGTGACCGAGAGCGCCCAGCACCGCCTCCAGATTCTCCCGCGCCCCCTTGGGGCTGCCGGGCAGGTTGACGATGAGGCTCCGGCCCCGGATCCCCGCGGCGGCGCGGGACAGCATGGCCCGCGGCGTGATGGCCATGGACGCAGCGCGCATGGCCTCCGGGATCCCCGGCGTCAGCCGCTGACAGACGGCGACGGTGGCCTCCGGCGTCACATCCCGGGGCGAAAAGCCGGTGCCCCCGGTGGTGACGATCAGGGCCACGTCCGCGTCGGCGGCGTCGATCAGGGCCGCCTTGATCTGCTGGGCCTCGTCTGGCACGATGACCACGCCGTCCACGGCGTACCCGGCGTCGGTCAGAACCTGGCGCACCAGCGGACCGCCGCCGTCGGGGCGCTCACTGCGAAAGCTCCGGTCGCTGACGGTGATGACTCTGGCAGTAAACATACGCATCCTCCTCACTTTCCGAAGGGGCAAACGGGATAATGGCACTCACCGCAGCCCAGGCACAAGCCGCCCTCACCCATGTCGATAAAATCGTCCCGGGTCATCTCCACCCCGGCGGCGATGCGGGGCAGCGCCAGGTCAAAGATGGTGGCCTTGGCGTACATGACGCAGCCGGGCAGGCCCATGATGGGCATGCCGTTCGGGAAATACCCCAGCAGGAACATGGCGCCGGGCAGCACCGGCGCGCCGTAGGTGACGATGCGGGCGCCGCTGGCTTTGATGGCGCCGGGGGTATTGTCGTCCGGGTCCACGCTCATGCCGCCGGTGCAGAGGATCAGCTCCACGTCCCTGCGCCGCATGTCATCAATGGCGGCGCGGATATTCTCCAGAGCGTCGTCCACGGTGACGTGCTCGGCCATCTCGATGCCGTATGCGTTCAGCTTTTTCACCACGGCGGGGGTAAAGGCGTCGGCGATGCGGCCGTGGAACACCTCGCTGCCGGTGGTGATGACGCCGGCCTTTTTCAGCCTGTAGGGCAGCAGCTCCAGAATGGGCCGGTCGCCCACGGCCTTCTCCGCAGCGATCAGCTTGACCTCCTCGATGACCAGGGGAATGCAGCGGGTGCCGCACAGCTTGTCGCCGGGCTGCACGGGGGTGTTGCCGTGGCGGGTGGCGATCATCAGCTGGTCGATGGCGTTCACCGCCCGGAGCCGACGGCTGTCCACCCGGAAAAGCCCGGCGATCTCCGCCTTCAGCTCGATCTTGCCCTCCTTGACGGGGGTGGCGGTCATGTGCTCATTCCGGCACAGGGCGGCCAGCCGCTCCGCCGCCTCGTTTTCGTGGAGCATACCCGGCTTCTTCTCCCAGACGTACAGGTTCTCCTTGCCCATGGCCAGCAGCACCGGGATATCCGCCTCGGTGACGATGTGGCCCTTGCGGAACCGGGCGTCCTTGTACTCGCCGGGGATGATCTGTGTCATGTCGTGGCACAGCACGTGGCCCACGGCCTCCCTGGTGGGGATCAGCTTCATCGTTCTCCCTCCTCTATCGCAATGGGATCGCCGCCCTGGATGCGGCCTTCCTCCACCACCACGGCGAAGATGCCCTCCGTGGGCATGACGCACTTGCCGGCAGTCTTTTTGATCTCACAGTCGCCGTGGCACTCCTTGCCGATCTGGGTGACCTCCAGCAGCGTCTCCCCCACCCGCAGCCGGGTGCCGATGGGCAGGCTCTTCAGCTCGATGCCGCGGGTAAGGACGTTCTCGGCAAAGGCGCCGGGGGCAAGCGTCAGCCCCAAGGCGCGCATGGCGTCCACGCTCTCGTCGGCCAGGAGGCTGATCTGGCGGTGCCAGTCCCCGGCGTGGGCGTCCCCCACGATGCCGTGGTGAGCACGCACGTCGATATAGGGCACAGGGTGCTTCACCGTCCCCTTTTTCTCGCTGATGCAGACGGCAATTACTTCTGCCATGTCACATCCTCCCTTCGAAACGTGCCGCTCTTGCCGCCGGTCTTCTCCAGCAATCGCACGTCGGTGATCTCCATGTCCTTTTGCAGCGCCTTGCACATGTCGTAGACGGTCAGCGCCGCGGCGGAGGCGGCGGTCAGCGCCTCCATCTCCACCCCGGTCTCCCCCTTGCAGCGAGCGGTGGCCAGGATCTCCAGCCGGTCCTCCCCCAGGGAAAAGCGGATGTCCACGCCGGTCAGGGCCACCGGGTGGCACATGGGAATCCACTCCCCGGTGCGCTTGGCGGCCATGATGCC
>DGHJ01000153.1:2578-3616 GCA_002392625.1 Oscillospiraceae bacterium UBA3851 | reverse complement strand
CGCACAGCGTGTCGCCGGTGGTGGTGTTCTTCAATCCCACCACGGCGGCGATGTCGCCGGCGTAGACGCACTCGATGTCCTCCCGGTGATTGGCGTGCATCTGCAGGATGCGGCCCATGCGCTCCCGGTGTCCCTTGGTGGCGTTGAGCACGGCGGAGCCGGCGGTCAGCGTGCCGGAGTAGACCCGGAAGAAGCCCAGACGGCCCACATAGGGGTCGGTCATGATCTTGAAGGCCAGCGCGGCGAAGGGCTCTTCATCAGAAGAATGGCGCTCCTCCTCCGCGTCGGTTTTGGGGTTGGTGCCCACGATGGCGGGCACGTCGGTGGGGGCGGGCATATAGTCCACGATGGCGTCCAGCAGCTTCTGGACACCCTTGTTCCGGTAGGAGGAGCCGCAGACCACGGGCACCATCTCCACGGCCACGGTGGCCTGGCGGATGGCGGCACGGATCTTCTCGGTGGGGATCTCCTTGCCCTCCAGATACAGCTCCATGATCTCGTCGTCGAACATGGACACGGCATCCAGCAGCTTTTCCCGGTACTCGTTGGCCAGATCCACCATATCCTCAGGGATCGGCTCCACGCGCATATCCTCGCCCAGCTTGTCGTAGTAGACGTCAGCGTCCATCTCCACCAGGTCGATGATCCCCTTGAAGGTATCCTCTTTCCCGATGGGGAGCTGGATGGGCACGGCGTTGGCCTTGAGCCTGTCGTGGACCATGTCCAGCACGTGGAAGAAATCCGCGCCGGTGATGTCCATCTTGTTGACGTAGATCATCCGGGGAACGTGGTAGTGATCAGCCTGGCGCCACACCGTCTCAGACTGTGGCTCAACGCCGCCCTTGGCGCACATGACGGTCACGCTGCCGTCCAGTACGCGCAGAGAACGTTCCACCTCCACAGTGAAGTCCACGTGGCCAGGGGTGTCGATGATGTTGATGCGCGTCTGGGGGAACTGCTCCTTGGAGCCCTTCCAGTAGCAGGTGGTGGCGGCGGAGGTGATGGTGATGCCCCGCTCCTGCTCCTGCTCCATCCAGT
>DGHJ01000153.1:362-2535 GCA_002392625.1 Oscillospiraceae bacterium UBA3851 | reverse complement strand
CCTGCTCCATCCAGTCCATGGTGGCGGTACCCTCGTGCGTCTCACCGATCTTGTAGTTGACGCCCGTGTAGTACAGAATACGCTCTGTGGTCGTGGTCTTGCCTGCATCGATGTGGGCCATGATGCCGATATTTCTTGTGTTTTGAAGCGTAACCTTTCTCGGCATACCGTTCTCCTTCTTAATGCGGTGCGGGGATTACCAGCGGAAGTGGGCGAAAGCCTTGTTGGACTCGGCCATCTTGTGGGTATCCTCGCGCTTCTTCACGGCCGCGCCGGTGTTGTTGGCGGCGTCCATGATCTCGCCGGCCAGGCGCTCGGCCATGGTGCGCTCACTGCGGGCGCGGGAGTAGTTGGTCAGCCAGCGCAGACCCAGGGTCTGACGGCGGGCGGGACGAACTTCCATGGGGACCTGGTAGGTGGCGCCGCCGACACGGCGGGCCTTGACTTCCAGGCTGGGCATAATATTTTCCATAGCCTGGACGAATACTTCCTGGGGCTCGTTGCCGGTCTTCTCCTTGATGATGTCAAAAGCACCGTAGACGACCTTCTGAGCCACGCCCTTCTTGCCATCGAGCATGATGCTGTTGACCAGCTTGGTCACCAGCACGGAGCCGTACATGGGATCGGGCAGAATTTCTCTCTTGGGAACATTACCTCTTCTGGGCACTTTGCTTCCCTCCTTCATAAAAATATGATTTCATAGGTACTCAGCAGCCATAGCGGCTGTTGTTCGGCCTGCCAAAGAGGTAGATATACGATATGATATAGAACCTATTCGGCAAAGCGCAATTTAATTTTGCTGATGTTTACTTGCTCTTGGGACGCTTGGCACCGTACTTGGAACGTGCCTGCATGCGGCCCTGAACGCCCTGGGTATCCAGCGTACCGCGGATGATGTGGTAACGAACACCGGGCAGGTCCTTGACACGGCCGCCGCGGATCATGACCACGGAGTGCTCCTGCAGAGAATGGCCGACACCGGGGATATAGGCGGTGACCTCATAGCCGTTCGTCAGGCGGACACGGGCGATCTTGCGCAGAGCGGAGTTGGGCTTCTTGGGGGTCGCGGTTCTCACGGCGGTGCAGACGCCACGCTTCTGAGGGGAGGACAGGTCGGTCTCCTTGTTCTTCAGCGTGTTCAGGCCCTTCTGCATAGCGGGGGAATTGGACTTGTAGGTAGCCGCCTTCCGGCCCTGCTTGACCAGCTGATTAAAAGTAGGCATGCGAATAGACTCCTTTCTAAAGATTTTGTTGGGATAGCTCCCTTTATTTTCCGCGGAATAATGGGATTTTATTCCGGAAAAACCGAATTTTGCTTTGTCAGCAGCGCAACGGCGGCGGTGCCCACCGAGATCCCGGCGGCGCGGCCCAGGGCCTCCATGGTGTGGCCCTCTTCCACGGTCACACGGAGCTGAGCGCACAGGGCGCGCACCGGCTCCGTGAGCCAAGGGTCGGCGTCACAGGCCAGGTACACCCGCTGGGCCCGGCCGGCGTTCAAGGCGCGGCGGGTCTGCTTGAGGCCGGTCACTTTATCCTTTGCGGCGAGCCCTTCCAGCACGGGTGTCCCTCCCTGCCAATGCATGACAAAACTCGCGGAACAATATCCGCGCAATTTGGAATTATAGCATAGACACAGTCCATCGTCAAGGTTTTTTGTGCCAAAAAATTGGTGATCTGCCGGGAAAAACAAGAGCAATCAGACTGTAGACAAAGGGTATTTACAGGAAAGCTTCGAGACGCAAGGGGGATTGTGAAGGGGGACGGGAGTCCCCCTTCACGTAAAATCCATGCAAATTCAGGAACATTTTTCTTTCAATGTTTCTGAATTTGCTGCCCAGTGTGTCGACACTATGTCGACACACTGGGCAATTCCGTCAATTATTACGAAAGGGCTCCCCATAGGGCGCCGGGCACGGCGTCCTTCTCCCCTTCCCCGCGTGCAAAATGGGCACACCGGAGACGGTGTGCCCATTTGTTGCCAACGGTATTACAGCGCATTGGAGAAGATGGTCTCCATGGGGGCGGGCGGCTCCTCAGCGGGAGGCTCCGGCTCCGGGACCAGTTTCTCGGCCAGCTGGCGGTAGGCGTTCAGGCCGGCGCCGGCGGGGATCAGCTTGCCGATGATAACGTTCTCCTTCAGACCCACCAGGTGGTCCACCTTGCCCTTGATGGC
>DGHJ01000153.1:0-259 GCA_002392625.1 Oscillospiraceae bacterium UBA3851 | reverse complement strand
CGGACAGGAAGGAATCGGTGGCCAGGGAGGCCTTGGTGATGCCCATTAGGATCTGGGTGTAGACGGCCTCCTGGAGAGGCTCGCCGTTCTCGTTGGTCTCGCCGTTGGCGTTGCGCTGGCGGATGAGGGCGTTCTCGTCCTCCACCTCCAGCACGTCTGCCATGGAGCCGGACAGCAGGTGGGTGTCGCCGGCCTCCTCCACGCGGACCTTGCGCATCATCTGGCGCACGATGACTTCGATGTGCTTGTCGTTGATATC
>DGHJ01000132.1:9095-10190 GCA_002392625.1 Oscillospiraceae bacterium UBA3851 | reverse complement strand
ATACTCGGACATATCGATGCGGATCATGGCGTTCTCATCGCCGAACATGGCCTCAGCCAGCGTCTTGCACAGCTCCGTCTTGCCCACGCCGGTGGGGGCCAGGAACAGGAAGCTGCCGATGGGGCGTTTGGGATCCTTCAGACCCACACGGCCGCGGCGGATGGCCTTGGCCACAGCGGTGACGGCCTCATCCTGGCCCACCACACGGGCGTGGAGGGTGTCCTCCAGCTTCAAAAGCCGCTGGCTCTCGCTCTCGGTGAGGCGGGTGACGGGGATGCCGGTCCACCCGGCCACCACAGCGGCGATGTCGTCGCCGGTGACCTGGCCCCGGTTCTGCTGGCGCTGCTTTTTCCAGTTGTCCCGCTCGATCTCCACCTGCTCCACGTAGTTCTGCTCGATGTCACGGAGCTGGGCAGCCTTCTCGAAGTCCTGGGCGGCGATGGCCTCCGCCTTCTCCCGGTGCAGCGTGGCGATCTTCTCCTCCAATGCCTTCAGGTCCGGAGACGCCTCCTCCGCCGCCATGCGGACCTTGGAGGCCGCCTCGTCCATGAGGTCGATGGCCTTGTCGGGCAGGAAGCGGTCGTTGATATACCGGTGGGACAGCATAACGGCCTCCTCGATGGCCTCGTCGGTGATGGTCAGCTTGTGGTGGGCCTCGTACTTGTCCCGCAGGCCCTTGAGGATCTCGATGCTGGCCTCGGGTGTGGGCTCGCCCACGGTGACAGGCTGGAAACGGCGCTCCAGAGCGGCGTCCTTCTCGATGTACTTGCGGTACTCATTGAGGGTGGTTGCGCCGATGACGCGGATCTCACCCCGGCTCAGGGCAGGCTTGAGGATGTTGGCTGCGTCCACGGCACCCTCAGCGCTGCCGGCGCCCACAATGGTGTGAAGCTCGTCGATAAACAGGATCACGTTGCCGGCGTTTTTCACCTCATTGAGGGTATTCTTGATGCGCTCTTCAAACTCGCCGCGGTACTTGGTGCCGGCCACCATGCCGCTGAGGTCCAGGGACAGAATCTTCTTGTCCAGCAGCTCCTCCGGCACATCGGCAGAGACGATGGCCTGGGCCAGCCCCTCGGCAATGGCGGTCTTGCC
>DGHJ01000132.1:713-9000 GCA_002392625.1 Oscillospiraceae bacterium UBA3851 | reverse complement strand
CGGCGGGACAGGATCTGGATCACCCGCTGGATCTCCTGCTCACGGCCGATCACCGGGTCCAGCTTGCCCTCCCGGGCGGCCTCGGTCAGGTCGCGGGTGAACTCAGCCAGGGTCTTGCCCTTCTTCTCCTCCTTGTTGGCGGTGGCAGACCCGCTGGTGACGGTGTGGCTGGTCTGGTTCATCTTCTGCTGCAGCGTGGCGTACATCTTCCGGGGGTCCACACCCACCGTCTTCAGAATGCGCAGGGCCATATTGTTGCCCTCCCGCAGGATGCCCATCAGCAGATGCTCGGTGCCGATATAGGCGCCGCCGCTGCGCATGGACTCGCTGACCGCCAGCTCCACCACGCCCTTGGCGCGGGGCGTCAGCCCCTGGCTGGGGGCGGCGCCGCTGAGGCCGTGGCCCACGCTGCGCTGGAGGATGGAGCAGACCATCTCGTCGGTGAGGCCGTACTCGGTCAGCACCCGGTGGGCCATGCCCTCCTCCTCCCGCAGCAGGCCAAGCAGCAGATGCTCGGTGCCCACATAGCCGTGGCCCATCTCCTGGGCCGCCTCCTGGGAAAGCCGCAGGGCCTCCTCGGCTCTCGGCGTGAATTTGTTCTCATTCATGGTGTTTCCTCCTCTCAGGCCAGCTTCTTCAGCTCGTCGCGGAGCCGCGCGGCCTCCTCAAAGTTTTCCGTCTCAATGGCCGTCTTCATCTGGGCCTCCAGGGCGTTGCGCTGCCGCTCACGCCGCAGCCGCTCCTGCTCCGCTTCGTCCACCAGACCCGGCTCGGCCTGCTCCGGCTCGGCCACGGCGGCGCGGGCCTCCCGCCTCACGTCCGCCGGCTCCGGGAACTCGGTGAGCATCCTGGTGCCCAGCCCGCCCAGCAGCGGCTCGAACATCCGGAAGGGCCGGGTGAAGAAGTCGTCGCCGAACAGGTCCATGGCGGGCATGGCCTGGCTCAGGCCCATCTGACGGGCACAATCGGCGCACAGGTGCTGCTCGGTCACCCGGCCGTTGACGCTGCTCCTATAATAAAAGGTTGCATCATTCATTCCGCAGTGTTGACATTTCATAATGGTCTCCTCCTTTTCCTTGTTTCAAACCAGATGGATGAGTATCTGCTTGGCGATGTCGGCTCGCAGGGCGTTGCGGTAGGGCTGGGGCACCGTGCGCAGGGCGCTGTCGCCGATGGCGCAGAGCAGTGCGCGGGCGCTCATGGCATCCATCGCCTCCGACTCCACCAGATTGGTGACGATGGCTCTGGCGCTGCTGAGATCCAGCTCGTCTCCCAGGGAGTTGATGACGTGCATCAACATTGTCTGACGATCCACCTTGACCCTGGTGATGCGGATATAGCCGTTGCCGCCCCGCCTGCTCTCCACGATGTAGCCCCGCTCCGGTGAAAAACGGGTGGACATCACGTAGTTGATCTGGCTGGGCACGCAGCCGAACCGCGCGGCCAGATCGCTGCGCTGCAGCTCCAGTGCCCCGCCGTGGTCCTCCAGCTCCGCCTGGATGAACCCGGCGATGATATCGCTGATACCCATGCTTCCCATCTCCTTCCGGTCTCCGTCAGCTTTGACTTTGACTTTCTTTGATCTTTGACTATATCATATTCCCATCCACGCCAAATGTCAACAGGTGAATTTTGACTTTCTTTGACCTTTTTGAAAACAATTTGTGAACAGCAAGCATCAATCCCCCGACACGCCGCATGCCGGGGGATTGACTGTGAATTATGTCAACTTTTAGTCCTCCGTGTTGTACACCCTGGACACCGCCGCGCGGTTGCCGCCGATGAACACCACGGCGCCCACGGTAGTCAGTGCCATGATGCCGCTGATGATGCCCCGGATGGGCAGGAACTCCGCCAGCGCCCCGGCGATCAGCTGCCCGGCCACCATGCCGACGGTCTCGATGGTGCCGAAGGCGCCGTTAAACCGGCCCTTCTTCTCATCCGGCACGTACCGCTGGGTGCCGGCGATGCGGATATTATAGGAGGTGACGCCCAGGATGCCCACGATGAAGCACATGACCATCATGGCCGGGATGGGCGTATAGAGATAGGTGCCCTCCAGCGCGTTGATGATTATGTAAACCGCCAGGGCAATGGTGTACTTCTTCTCCTTGGGCAGATGCAGCTTATAGTGCAGTCCGCCGCCGATGGCCCGGCCCACGGAGCTCATGCCCCACACGATCATGAAGATGTACTCGCCGTTTTGGAAGGTGCTCTTGAAGTAGGGCAGGTCCAGGGTCTGGCTGGCGCCGTTGGCAAAGGCGGAGAAGCAGAAGTAGACGGCCACGGCCAGCAGCCCCTTCTCGCCCCACAGGTAGCGCATGCCCTCCTTGAAATCGGCTACCATCTGGCGGCCCATGCGCGATTCCGTGCGGTTTTCCTCCTGCCGGGCGATATAGTGCTCCTGGGCGGTGATGCGGGTCTCCATGATGGCGGCGGCCAGATAGGTCAGCGCGTTGAAGAAGAACAGGGGCACCACGCCCAGCTTGTTGTAGATCAGGGCCGACAGGGGCGTCATCACCGTGGTCAGGGTCTCCAGGGTGCTGGCCACGGAGTAGGCCTTGGTGTAGTTCCCCTCGGTGATCAGCAGGGGGTAGAAGCTGTCGTAGGCCACCCGGTAGACGCTGCCGATGATGCCGATGGCCACGCAGAAGACCGCCAGCAGGGCGAAGTTGAAATACCCGCCGGCAAAGATCAGCCCCATGACCACGTAGAGTCCGGCGGTGATAAAGTCCAGGGTATAGATGGTCTTGCGGCGGGAGAAGCGGTCCAGAAACGGGCCGCACAGCGCCGGCATCACCGCGTGGGGCAGCATAAAGAGGACATTATAGACGGCGAACAGCAGCGTAGATTTGGTATAGTCCAGCACCAGCAGGCTCATGGCAAAGCCGGAGAGCACGCTGCCCAGCATGGACACCACGCTGCCCACCGTGATGATGGTGAAGTCCTTCGTCCACAGGGGATTCTTCACCTCTTGGGGTCGTTGTTCCATCAGAAATACTCTCTTTCTCACATGCTCCTTTTTCGTTTTTTTGTGTAATTTTTCCGTATTAAGGACGCATTTTCACCATGTCTCTCTCCTCCTTGCGGCGTCGCGGACGCTCCCGATCCCGCGCCATTGTACCATAGGCCTGTCCCGGTGTCAATTTTTGTCCGGTTGGACAATTTGTGCCGCATGCCGCAAAAAATTCCCGGTATTCACAGAAATTTCACAGGCGAAGGTCTTGCAATTTGCAAAAATCATGTTACAATGAATTCACCAATCTAAAGACGGAGGTGCTTTACTATGGCTTATCAGATCGGTTCCGCTTGTGTGATGTGCGGTGCTTGCGCGGATGCTTGCCCCGTGGGCGCTATCTCCCAGGGCGACACTTCCTACGTGATCGACGCCAATGCCTGCCTGGACTGCGGTTCTTGCAGCGATACCTGCCCCAACGGCGCTATCAGCCCCGCTGAGTAATCGGATCATCCATACGGAAAATAACACCGGACGGCCGTCCGGTGTTCTTTAGCAGGAGAGTTAGTCTTGACTCACCTGCATTTTTTCTGGTCTTTTCCGTTTGGACATGGTACAATAGCTGCAAACAGGAGAGGAGGGCGCTCATGGAGAAGACCGATCAGCTGTGGCCGGGCGGGTTCCGGTTCCTGTTTGACGACGCCCTGTTTCAGCCCTCCACCGACTCGTTCCTGCTGGGGGACTTCGTCCGCCTGCGCCGGGGCGACCGGGTCTGCGACCTGGGAGCCGGCACGGGACTGCTGGGCCTCCTGCTGCTGGCGCGGCAGGGAGAAGCGACCGTGACGGACGTGGAGCTTCAGGCCGCCGCCTGCGACCTGGCCCGCCGGACGACGGCGCTGAACGGCCTCAGTGACCGCATCACCGTGCTGCAAACCGACCTGCGGGACCTGCGCGCCCTGCCTCATGGCGCCTTCGACGCGGTGGTGTCCAATCCCCCCTACTTTGCCCCCGGCAGCGGCGCCGTGTCGGAGAACCCGGCCCGGGGCGCCGCCCGCAGCGAGCTGACCTGCACGCTGGAGGACGTGTGCGCCGCCGCCGCGCATCTGCTGACCTACGGTGGCCGCTTCTCCCTGGTGTTCCGGCCGGAGCGGCTGGCGGAGCTGCTCTCGGTGCTGCAAAGGCACCGGCTGGAGCCCAAGCGGCTGCGTTTCGTCCACCACACCGCCACCGCCGCCCCGTCGCTTCTGCTGCTGGAGAGCCGTTTGGGCGGCAGGCCGGGCCTTGCGGTGGAGCCGCCCCTTTTGATGCACGACGCCCAGGGCCGCGACACGGCGGAGCTGCGGCGGATCTATTTTCAGGACAGATAGGAGAACGACCATGGCCGGAACGTTATATCTGGTAGCCACCCCCATCGGCAATCTGGAGGACCTCTCCCCCCGTGCCGTGCGGACGCTGGCGGAGGCGGACTTCATCGCCGCCGAGGACACCCGCGTGTCCGTGAAGCTGCTGAACCACTTTGAGATCAAAAAGCCCCTGGTGAGCTACCACGAGCACAACCGCGCCGCCGCCGGGCAGGCGATCCTGGAGCGGCTCCTGGCCGGCGAGACCTGCGCCCTGGTCACCGACGCGGGCACCCCCGCCATCAGCGACCCCGGCGAGGATCTGGTGCGGCTTTGCGCCGAAAACAGCGTCACCGTCCAGAGCATCCCCGGCTGCTGCGCCGCCATTACGGCGCTGGCGGTGTCGGGCCTGCCCACCGGGCGGTTCACCTTTGAGGGCTTTCTCAGCGCCAACCGCTCGGAGCGCCGGGCGCGCCTCAGTGAACTCAGCGGCGAAAGCCGCACCATGATCTTCCACGAGGCGCCCCATAAGCTGCGCGCCACCCTGGCCGACATGGCCGAGCTGCTGGGCGACCGGCCCGTGGCCCTGTGCCGGGAGCTGACCAAGCTCCACGAGGAGACGGTGCGCACCACCCTGGCCCAGGCCGCCGCGTTTTACGGGACCAACGAGCCGCGGGGCGAATACGTGCTGGTGGTGGGCGGGGCAGACAGGCCCGCCGGGCCCCAGGTGACCCTGGCCGAGGGTGTGGAGATGGTCCTGCGCCGCCGCAGCGAGGGCATGAAGCTCAAGGACGCCGTACGCCGGGTGGCCGACGACACGGGTCTGAGCCGCAACGAGCTGTACGACGCCGCCCTGCGGGCATAAGGGCAAAAAAATGATCGGCGCTTTCCCCACCGGGAAAGCGCCGTTTTTTTCACAGGTTTTTCAGTTCCCGCAGACACCGGGGGCATACGTTTTTCCCCTTGAAGGTGACCACGTCCTTGGTGCTGTCACAGAAAATGCAGGTGGAACGGTATTTTTTCAGGACGATGTTGGAGCCGTCCACGTAGATCTCCAGCGGGTCCTTCTCCGCGATGTCCAGTGTGCGGCGCAGCTCAATGGGCAGCACGATCCGGCCCAACTCGTCCACTCTTCGCACGATTCCGATCGATTTCACACTGCCTCTCCCCTAAGCTTGTTTTTCTGATGCAGTCCGACATGTATGTGCCAAACGCGTGTTTCTTATCATTTGTTCTTATCAAATATGACATATATTTCACAATTTGTCAACCGTTCGGCAATAAATATTTCGTTTATTTTGCAAATAACCGCTAACTCCCCCTCATAAAATGGGTCAAGCAGGGGGTGGGAATGTGGCAATGGCATGGGTCTGGGCCGTTCTGGTGGGCGCGTCGGTGCTGTTCGGCGCGGTGAACGGCCGAATGGGTGAGGTGAGCCGGGCGGCCATGGAGGGCGCCGGGGCCGCGGTGGAGCTGGCGGTGGGCATGGCTGGGGCGATCTGCCTCTGGTCCGGCGTCATGGAGCTAATGGGCCGGTGCGGCCTGGCTGACCGCCTGGCGGGCCTGTTCCGCCCGCTGCTCCGGCGTCTGCTGCCCCGCGCCAGCCGGGACGGCGAGACTCTCTCGGCGGTGTCGGCCAATCTCTCGGCCAACCTGCTGGGCCTGGGCAACGCCGCCACGCCCCTGGGCATCCGGGCGGCCCGGCGCATGGCACGGGGCTGCGACGGCACGGCCAGCGACGAGCTGTGCCGCCTGGTGGTGCTGAACACCGCCTCTATCCAGCTGCTGCCCACCACGGTGGCCAGCCTGCGCGCCGCCTGCGGCAGCGCCGCGCCCTTTGACATCCTGCCCGCCGTGTGGGTGACCTCTCTCCTGTCGGTGACGGCGGGGCTGCTGGCAGCCCGTCTGCTGGGCCGGGTCCGGGGGCGATGACCGTGGCTCTGACCTCGTTCGTAGTGCCCTGCCTGCTGGCGGGGCTGGCGGCATACGCGCTTTTCAAAGAGGTGGACGTCTACGGCGCCCTTACCGCCGGGGCCGCCGAGGGCCTCACCGTGGTGCTGCGGATCCTGCCCGCGCTGATCGCTCTGCTGACCGCCGTGTACATGTTCCGCGCCAGCGGCGCCATGGACGCCCTGACCGCCCTGCTGGCCCCGGCGCTTCAATGGCTGGGCATCCCGCCGGAGACGGCGCCCATCCTGCTGGTCCGCCCTCTCAGCGGCAGCGGCGCGCTGGCCGCCGCCGGGGACGTCATGGGCCGTTACGGGCCGGACTCCTACGTGGGCCGCGTGGCCGCCGTGATGATGGGCTCCACCGAGACCACCTTCTACACCGTGGCCGTCTACTTCGGCGCCGCCGGTATCCGACGCACCCGCTACACCATCCCCGCCGCGCTGGCGGCTGACCTCACCGGCTTCGTCGCCGCCGCAGTGACGGTGCGGCTGTTCTTCGGGCAATAGAAAAAGGAGATGCGTCGCATCTCCTTTTTGTTTATTCTTTTTCCACCCTCACGTAGTCCACGTATTGAAACCGGACGCCGTTTTCCTCCATGATCTCGCTCTCTCGCTCGATCCGCCATTGGGGGTCCTCGTCCAGGTTGGGAAACCAGGCGTCGGCCTCCGCCGTGGCCAGCACGCGGGTGACGTACACCCGGTCGATGACCGGCAGAAGCACGCGGTAGACGCTCTCTCCGCCGATGCAAAAATCCTCCGCCCCGGTGGCAAACACCGCCTGCAAGGGGGTGTGGACCGTCTCCACGTTGGGTGCGTTAAAACTCTCATCCCGCGTCAGCACCAGATTCCGGCGACCCGGCAACCCTTTCTTCCCCGGCAGGGATTCCAGGGTTTTTCTGCCCATGACCACCGCGTGGCCCATGGTCAGTTCCTTGAACCGCTTCAGATCCGCCCGCAGAGGAAAGAGCAGCTTGTTGTACCGCCCGATGCCCCAGTTTTCCGTCACATTGACAATCGCCTGCATGGGCTCACCTCAAATGGCTACCGGGATCTTGTCCTCAAAGGGCTGGGGATCGTAGCCCTCCAGGGCAAAGCTGTCCCGTGTGAACTGATAGAAATCGGTGACGGAGGGGTCCATCACGAATTGGGGCGCCGGGCGGGCCTCCTTGTCCAGCATCTTTTCGATGATAGGCACGTGGCGGTCATAGATATGGGCGTCGGCGATGACGTGGACCAGCTCGCCCACCTGCAGACCGCTGACCTGGGCCATCATGTGCACCAGCACGCTGTACTGCACCACGTTCCAGTTGTTGGCGGCCAGCATGTCCTGGGACCGCTGGTTGAGAATGGCGTTGAGGGTGTTGCCGGATACGTTGAAGGTCATGGAGTAGGCGCAGGGGTACAGGGCCATCTCGTGGAGGTCCTGGAAGTTGTAGATGTTGGTCATGATCCGGCGGCTGGCGGGGTTGTGCTTCAGGTCGTACAGCACCCGGTCCACCTGGTCCATGTCCCCCTCCGGGTAGTGGTGCTTGACGCCCAACTGGTAGCCGTAGGCCTTGCCGATGGAGCCGTTCTCGTCGGCCCAGCTGTCCCAGATGTGGCCCCGGAGGTCGTGGATGTTGTTGGACTTCTTCTGCCAGATCCACAGCAGCTCGTCAATGCTGGTCTTCCAGTAGGTGCGGCGCAGCGTCAGAATGGGAAACTCTTCCGCCAGGTTATAGCGGTTGACGACGCCGAATTTTTTCACCGTGTGGGCGGGCGTGCCGTCCTCCCAGCGGGGGCGCACCTCCCGGTCGGTGTCCCACACTCCATTTTCCAGAATGTCGCGGCAGTTCTGCCGGAAGATCTCGTCAGCGCGGCTCATGGCAGGTTCCTCCTTCTCCCCCATTTTATTGCTTCTATTGTACCATGTCCCGCCCCAAAAGCAATAAAAAAATGGTTGCCCCCGGCGCTGTCAGCAGCTATAATAAGCTTGAAAATATGTGCATTTCTCAAGTGCAAGGAGGAATAAAGGATATGTACGACGTATTGATCATCGGCGG
>DGHJ01000132.1:0-651 GCA_002392625.1 Oscillospiraceae bacterium UBA3851 | reverse complement strand
CCCGGCGGCATCTACTCCGCCTACGAGCTGCTGGACAAGGCGCCTCAGGCCCGCATCGCCCTTTTTGAGGCGGGCCACGATCTCCACCGCCGCCGCTGCCCCATCGACGGGGACAAGGTGAAGTCCTGCATCAAGTGTCCCACCTGCGCCATCATGAACGGCTTCGGCGGCGCCGGCGCCTTCTCCGACGGCAAGTACAACATCACCAACCAGTTCGGCGGCACCCTCCACGAGTATATCGGCAAGCAGCGCGCTCTGGAGCTGATGGAGTACGTGGACGAGATCAACGTGCAGAACGGCGGCCGGGGCACCAGGCTCTACGCCACCGGCAACACGCCCATCAAGAAGCTGTGTCTGGAGAACGACCTGCACCTGCTGGACGCCAGCGTCCGTCACCTGGGCACTGATATAAACTATGTGGTGCTGGAGAACCTCTATAATCAGCTGAAGGACCGGATGGATCTCTACTTCGACACCCCGGTGCGCACGGTAGAGAAGACGGAGAACAGCTACCGGATCACCACCGACAAGGGGTCTTACGAAGGCCGCTACTGCATCGTGTCCGTAGGCCGCAGCGGCAGCAAGTGGATGGAGACGGTGTGCCGGGATCTGGCCATCACCACCCACTCCAACCGGGTGGACATCGGCGTG
>DGHJ01000057.1:214-6543 GCA_002392625.1 Oscillospiraceae bacterium UBA3851 | reverse complement strand
GGCCCCGTTGGGGCCTCGCAATGACGGGGGATGGGGAAAAGACAATGGAAAAGGGAGGGCGCGGAGGCCCTCCCTTACCGTTTTGAACACGGGTATCACTTTTTCAGCAAGTGCTTGATTTCGTGCGTGAGCTTACGCGTGACGCGCTGGGCCAGGGACGGGGGAGGGGGCAGGTGGGCCGCCGCGTCTGTCGTCGCAGAGCCGGGGACACAGTGGAAGCGAACCTTATGGCTGCGCTGGGCGGTGGTGCCGAAGGCCTCCTCACCGATGAAGCCCACCGAGGCGGGAATGGTCACGTCCTCCAGAGCCTTGCAGTCGTAAAAGGCGTGGCGATCCAGATGGATGGCGCCCTCCGGGATGGTCAGCGTTTTCAGGGACCGGCAGTAGTTGAAGGCGTTTTTGTCCACGATCTTCAGCCCGGCGGGCAGGTGGAGATCGGTCAGGGCGGAGCAGGAGTAGAAGGCCTCCCTGCCGATGCTGACCACCGTGTCCGGGATCACCACGGACGTCATGGTCTTGTTGCGCTTGAAGGCCTCCGGGGCGATGCGGATCACGGTATGCTGGCCGTACGTCTCCGGGATCACCACCTCCGCCGCGTCGCCGTCGTAGCCCTCCAGCTCGGCGATGCCGTCCTTGCGCAAGCGCAGGTGGAAGCCGTCGGGCGTGACGACCTTCTCCCCGTTGTTGAACTGCTGCTCGTTCTGGAAGCTGGTGCCGAACACGTGGTCCACCGTCTTGGCAAGGGCCGCCTCAAACTGGCCGCTCTTGAAGAACACCACGTCCTCCCGCTTCACGTTCTGCCGCAGCCAGTCGTCCAGCTTGTCACGGTCGGTGAACATCAATGCGTTGGTGCAGCCGTCGGACACCATGGCCTCGTAGGCATAGCGGCTGTCCCCGGCGTAGAACAGCACCTGGTCCAGGTTCAGCTTGGCGATGTCGTGGCCCAGCCGGGCGTGCATCTCCGGGGAGTGGTCGCCCAGCTTGTCAATGTGGCCGGTGGCAAAGATCCGGCGGCCGCCCTGGGGCACCGGCAGCTTCTCCAGCGTCTGGGCCGAGAGCAGCACCGTCTTGGGCTCGGCGTTGAAGGTGTCCACCAGCAGGTTGTAGCCGCCTACGTGGATCATGTTCTGGCGCATGCCGTCGGGCCGGTAGTCCGCCATGAGCCGGGCGATCTTCTCCAGGGGCACACCCGCCCAGCGGCACACCGCCACGGCGGACAGGGCGTTGTACACGTTGTGCTCGCCGTAGATGTGGAGGCGGATCTCGCACTTCTCGCCGTCCTTGCACACCACGGTGAAGACCACGCCGTCCAGATCCGTGTGCACGTTCTCGGCGTGATAGTCGGCGGCGGGGTCGGAATAGGAGCAGGTGATGACCTTATGGGTGTACTGGCCATTGCGCAGCATCTCATCGTCGCTGTTGATGATGACCACCGCGTCCGGCTGGGCGTACCGCTCCAGGCTGGCCTTGTCGTGGAAGATGCCCTCCTTGGTCTTGTAGAGGTTCAGATGGGACTCGCCGATGTTGGTCAGCACCACGGCGTCGGGGCAGAGGAACTGGGCCGAGCTCTCGATGTAGCCCGGCTGGACGCCGCCCACCTCCTGCACCCAGTACTTATGGGTGGGCCGCAGCCGCTGGACGTTGCGCAAAATGGCGCCGTGGCTGTTGGCCATGGTGTGGTGGGTCAGCGTGGGATAGCACTTGGTGAGCACGGAGTTGATGAGGCCGGTGGTGGTGGTCTTGCCCACGCTGCCGGTGATGGCGATGCGCTTGGCGTGGCACCCCTCGGCCCGCCAGCGCTGGAACCGGCGCACCGCCTCCTGGGGATCATCCGACACCGCGACGCGGGGGTCGGGGAACCGCTTGGCGGCCTTGGCCGAGCAGATCACCATGGCCGCGCCCTTTTGAAGGGCGGGCGGGATGATCTCCCGGTCGTAGTACCAGCCGGCGCTGATGACCACGTCGCCGGGCTTGACGTACACCGCCTGGGTCAGCACCCGGCCGCAGGGGGCGTCGCCATCCAGCCCGGCGGGCAGCTCCACGCCGCAGGCGGCGGCCACGTCGCCCAGAGTCAGATTGGTGTGAAACAGTTCGTTGAGCATAGGATCGTCTCCTTTTTCCGGTCAGTTCATGCCGGCGGCGGTCTTGATGCGGCGGATGGCCTGGGTGAGCGTGGCGCGCTGGCAGGCGAAGTTCAGCCGCATGAAGCCCTCGCCGCCCTTGCCGAACATGGTGCCGTCGTCCAGCCAGACGCCGGCCTTTTTCAGGAAGAGATCGTGGAGAGAACCGTCGTCAAGGCCCAGGCCGCGGCAGTCCAGCCACGCCAGGTACGTGCCCTCCACCGGAAGGCACACGATAGGACCGCCTGCGGGGAAGGCTTCGTACAGCACCTCGCGGTTGCCGCGCAGGTAGTCCAGCAGACCCTCCAGCCACGGCTCACTCTCACCGTAGGCAGCGCGGGCGGCCAGCATGGAGGCCACGCCCCAGCCGGCCAGGCCGGAGGCCCAGCACATGTCGCGGACCTTGCCGCGCAGCTCCTCGTTGGGGATGATCAGGTGGGCGGCGGGGATGCCTGCCATGTTGAAGGTCTTGGTGGGGGCCATGGCGGTGACGGTGATCTGAGCGAGCTCCTCTGACACCGAGGCCATGGGCACGTGGCGCCGCTCATCCAGGATCAGGTCGGCGTGGATCTCGTCGGAGACGATGACCACGCCGTGCCGCAGGCAGAGCTCGCCCAGCTTCTGCAGCTCCTCACGGGTCCAGACGCGGGCCACGGGGTTGTGGGGGTTGCAAAGGAGAAATACTTTACAATCCTTGCGGGACAGCTCTTTTTCGATGGCGTCATAGTCGAAGGTGCAGCGCGTGCCCTCCAGACGCAGGGGGGCGATGCGCAGGGACCGGCCGCAGCCGGTGATGATGCGGGCGAAGGGATAGTACACCGGCTGGCACAGCACCACGCCCTCACCGGGGGCGGCCAGCGCCCGGACGGCGGCGCTGACGCCGGAGAGGACGCTGGGGATGGGGGCGAACCACGATTGGTCGATGGTCCAGCCCATGCGGCGGCGGTACCAGCTTGCCACCGTGTCCCAGTGGCCCTCGTCCACGGCGGTGTAGCCGAAGATGGTGCGCTCACCGGCCCGGCGCAGGGCGGCGGTGACGGCGGGGGGCGTGGGGAAGTCCATATCCGCCACCCACATGGGGATCACGTCCGCCGGGGCGCCCGCCGGGGGCGTGCCGTATTTCAGAGAACCGGTGCCCCGCCGGTCCTGGGGGGTGTCGAAATAGGCAGTGTCAAAGCGTTCCATGGAAACCCTCCTGCATTTTTTATGTTTTAATGAACAATATTATAGGACAAAGAGGCTGAGCATGCAAGTGGAAATCTGCCGGAGCGGCTCCGTCCGGGAATATAATGCAGCCGGCGCAAAAAAAATTGCATTATGGGAAAAATCTTGCTATAATAAACAAAGTGATTTCCCATTCTACGGATGGAGGGATGAAAAAATGGATAACAGACCCAACGGACGGAATCAGAACGTGACCGGCAAGGGCAAGGGCCTCTATAAGCGGGGCGAGGGCCTGAACACCGGCCCGGTGGGCCGGGAGGACGGCTATCAGGGGAAGAAAGAGGGCAATCAGCGGCCCCAGGGCGGCTTCCAGGCTACCGGCAGCTCCGGCGGCAGCGGCCGCGTGCCCACCCGCGCACTGGGCGGCGGCGGACTGATCATCGTCATCATTCTGGCGGTGGTGCTGCTGGGCAAGGGCAACGGCCTCGGCGGTCTGCTGGGCGGCCTGCTGGGCGGCAATACCGGCAGCAACACCGGCTCCCTGATCAACGCTTTCATGCCCAGCACCGTGACCCAGACCCAGACCCAGAGCCAGGGCGGCGGCATCATCGGCAGCCTGCTGGGCGGCGGCACCGGCTCCGGCAGCTCCGGCGGCATGGATCTTTTGAGCAGCCTGCTGGGCGGCAGCTCCGCCCCCACCTCCTTCGGCGGCAGCTCCACCGTGTCAAACGGCTGGCTGGCCGCCTCCAACGTGGGCCGGCTCAACACAAACGTGGCCTCCGGCTCCCGCGCCAAGTACACCAGGATTTTGGGCGGCGGCAAGGACGTCGTCACCATGATGATCTATATGTGCGGCACGGACCTGGAGTCCCGCAGCCGCATGGGCACCATGGACCTGCAGGAGATCCTCAGCGCCAGCGTGACCAACCCCAACCTCAACGTGATCATCTACACCGGCGGCTGCAAGCAGTGGCAGAACAACGTGGTTTCCAGCAGCGTCAACCAGGTCTACCAGGTGCGCAACGGCCAGCTCACGCTGCTGGGCGAGGATGGCAGCAAGGTCATGACCGACCCCAACACCCTGCTGGGCTTCATCGGCTACTGCAAGCAGACCTTCCCGGCCAACCGCAACATGCTGATCCTGTGGGACCACGGCGGCGGCTCCCTCACCGGCTACGGCTACGATGAGAAGAGCGCCAGGTCCGGGTCCATGAACCTGGCGGCCATCAACCAGGTGCTCCAGGCCGCCGACATGAAGTTCGACTTCGTGGGCTTCGACGCCTGCCTCATGGCCACCCTGGAGACCGGCCTCATGCTGGAGCCCTACGCCGACTATATGATCGCCTCCGAGGAGACCGAGCCGGGCGTGGGCTGGTACTACACCAACTGGCTCAAGGCCCTGGACAAGAACACCTCCCTCTCTACCCTGGAGCTGGGCAAGATGATCGTGGACGAGTTCGTCACCGAGTGCAGCAGCAAGTGCCGCGGCCAGGCCACCACGCTGTCCGTGGTGGATCTGGCGGAGCTGGGCCACACCGTGCCCAGCAAGCTCTCCGCCTTCGCCTCCGGCACCTCCCAGCTGCTGCAGGGCCAGCAGTATCAGGTGGTGTCCGACGCCCGCAGCGCCACACGGGAATTCGCCGCCTCCAACAAGATCGATCAGGTGGATCTGGCCCATCTGGCCTACAACATGGACACCAAGGAGAGCAAGGCTCTGGCCACGGCTCTGCTGGGCGCGGTGAAGTACAACCGCACCTCCGACGCCATGACCAACGCCTACGGCCTGTCCATCTACTTCCCCTACAAGAGCGCCAATAAGGTCAACTCCGCCGTGTCCACCTATCAGGCCATCGGCATGGACAGCGACTATGCCCGCGTGATCCAGCAGTTCGCCGCCATGGGCAGCGGCGGTCAGGCCGTGGCCACCAACGGCGTCAGCGGCGGCTTCTCCGCTCTGGACGCCATTCTGGGCGGCGGCGCCTCCGGCTCGTCCGGCTCCTCCATGGGCTCCGACGCCATCGGCTCCCTGCTGGGCACCCTGCTGGGCGGCGGACGCTCCCTGGCCGACGTGGGCCTGGACGAGGGCGACACCGCTGCCTATCTGGCCGACAATCAGTTCGACTGCTCTGCCCTGAAGTGGACCCTCAACGGCGACGGCACCCCCGTGCTGCACCTGAGCGAGGACCAGTGGGGCCTTGTCAACGACCTGCAGCTCAACGTCTGGGTGGACGACGGCGAGGGCTATATCGACCTGGGCATGGACTGCGCCTATGAGTTCACCGCCGACGGCGATCTGATGGGCCTGTACCGCGGCACCTGGCTGGCCATCGACGAACAGGTGGTGTCCTTCTACTATGAGGACAGCTCCTTCGACGGCGACGACTTCATGATCCGCGGCCGCGTGCCCGTGCTGCTCAACGGCCAGCGCGCCGAGCTGCTGATCGTGTTTGACAACGACCATCCCACCGGCTACGTGTCCGGCGCACGGACGGTGTACGACAAGGGCGAGACCGAGACCGTGGCCAAGAACGAGGTGGAGCTCTCCGCCGGCGACAAGATCGACTTCCTGTGCGACTACTACACCTACGACGGCGACTACGAGAATACCTATATGCTGGGCGAGCAGATGACCTGGACCGGCGAGGAACAGGTCAGCGACGTGGACATCAGCGACTATCGCGCCGCCGCCTGCTACTGCCTGACCGACCTCTACGGCCAGGAGTACTGGACGCCCACGATGCCCTAAAATCCTGCCTTAAAACGGCTGTGCCGTTTTAAGGCAAAGGGCTTGCAGATTGCTGCGCGCACAGCTAACGCATAAGTTCGCCCAGCCAAATCAAAGATTTGGGGGCTTACTTATCGCTTGCGGGAGACTGCGCATCCTTCGTCGTGCCGTGCAGCGGTACGCCTCGCTCGCTACGTTCCGGCTTCTATCCCCACCGCGAAATCTGCGACGCTTTTGAACGAATCACGAAAGGATCCCGGCGGGTCGCCCCGCCGGGATCCTTTTGCACGGGGGGGAGAACGGATTGCCACGGCCCCGTT
>DGHJ01000057.1:0-153 GCA_002392625.1 Oscillospiraceae bacterium UBA3851 | reverse complement strand
CGTTGGGGCCTCGCAATGACAGAGGGGGATACGGATTGCCCCTGTCATTCCGAGGGCTGCTGCGCGCGGCCCACCGTCGTGTCAGCCGGTTTTCGCTCCCGTTGGTCGTGAAAACCGGGACACTCTTGCACACCGTCGGCCCAGCCGCCTCTC
>DGHJ01000135.1:4026-4173 GCA_002392625.1 Oscillospiraceae bacterium UBA3851 | reverse complement strand
TGCCGGTGCCGCCGCCGTTGTGGAGGGCGATGTAGCTCATGCCGCGGGCGGCATTGCCGGCGTAGCACTGGGTGGCCATCTCGGCCATGATGTTGGAGCCGTCCTTGATGTTAGAGGTCTCACGGAAGGGCGCGTCGGTGCCGCCGG
>DGHJ01000135.1:2987-3941 GCA_002392625.1 Oscillospiraceae bacterium UBA3851 | reverse complement strand
GGCCCAGGATCACGGGGCCGATCTCGCCGTTTCGCACCATCTCGTTGAACTTCAAGGCGATGTTCATGCGGCCCATGGCGTCCTGATACAGGATGCGGCACTGGGTGCCCACCACCAGCTTGTTCTTCTTGGCGTCACGGACCCAGACGTAGTTGTCGTGGTCCTGATAGCGGCGGTCGTGGGTGCGGATGTATTCGGCGGCGGCCATGTCGGTCTTGTCCAGGTCGTCGGGGTTTCGGCTCAGGCAGCACCAGCGGAAGGGGCCGTAGCCGTAGTCGAACAGGCACGGGCCAAGAATATCCTCCACGTAGGACGGGAAGATGAAGCCGTCCAGGTCATTCTCGCCGTTCTTGCAGATGCTCTTGACGCCGGTGTCGTACACGGCCTTCAGGAAGCTGTTGCCGTAGTCGAAGAAGTAGGTGCCCCGGTCGTGGAACTTGCAGATCATCTCATAGTGGTGCTGCAAGGTCTTGTCTACCAGCTGGCGGAAGGTCTCCGGGTCCTTGTCCAGCATCTCGGTGCGCTGGGCGAAGGTCAGGCCCTGGGGGCAGTAGCCGCCGTCATAGGGCACGTGGCAGGAGGTCTGGTCGCTCATGAGGTCCACGTGGACGTTGTGGTCGTACAAATACTCCAGCAAATCCACGATGTTGCCGTGATAGGCAACGGCGCAGGGCTTGCCCGCCGTCTGATGCTCGCGGGCGATGCTGACCGCCTCTTCCAGGCTGTCGGTGCGGTGGCTGACCCAGCCCTGGGTATAGCGGGTGTCGATGCGGGAGTCGTCCACCTCGGCAATGATGGAGGCGGCGCCGGCGATCTCGGCGGCCTTGCCCTGGGCGCCGGACATGCCGCCCAAGCCGGCGGAGACGAACAGGCGCCCAGCCAGATTTCCGTCGTTGGGAATGCCCAGCTTCAGCCGGCCGGCGTTTAAGAGGGTGTTGAAGGTGCCGTGGACGA
>DGHJ01000135.1:0-2899 GCA_002392625.1 Oscillospiraceae bacterium UBA3851 | reverse complement strand
CGGCGGTCATCTGGCCGTAGTTGGCCACGCCCAGCGCGGCGGCGCGGTTGAAGTTCTCCTGGTCGTCGAAGGTGCCCACCATCAGTCCGTTGGAAATGATGACGCGGGGCGCCAGCTTGTGGGAGTGGAACAGACCCAGGGGGTGGCCGGACATGACCACCAGCGTCTGCTCGTCGGTCAGCTCCTCCAGATACTTCTTGATGAGGCGGTACTGCATCCAGTTCTGGCAGACCTGGCCGGTCTCGCCGTAGGTCACCAGCTCGTAAGGGTACAGCGCCACGTCGAAGTCCAGGTTGTTGTCGATCATCACCTGGATGGCGCGGCCTTCGATGCACTTGCCCTTGTACTGGTCAATGGGCTTGCCGTACAGCTTGCCCTCCGGACGGAAACGGTAGCCGTAGATGCGGCCGTGCTCCTGGAGCTCCTGGGCAAACTCCCTGGCCATCTGGGCGTGATGGTCCGGATGGATATAGCGCAGGGCGTTCTTGATGGCCAGAGCCTTGTCGGCCTCGGTCAGCTTCGACTCGCGCCGGGGCGCCCGGCGGTAGCCGCTCTCCATCCTGGGATAAGGCGGCAAGTCGTAGTCCAGCTTGATGGTCATCGCTTCATTTGCCAAATCGGTCATGAAAATGCCTCCCTCAAACAATACTGGACCCGGTAAACGGGATCCCATAAATTAACACGATATATTATAGCGGAAAAATCAGCCGATGAAAAGTGGGAAAATCACTTTTTCCGTTTTTCATGAAAAAAGAAAAAGAAGCCAATTTTCAGTTTACAAATCATCGTTCCCTGCGATATAATAAGCAATGGTGTAAAATCAACACATAGGAGGCATATTATGGCAAAGCTTGTAGAATGTATCCCCAATTTCAGCGTCAGTCGTGAGCGGGACGAAAAGGTCTTTCAGGGCCTGGTGGACACCGCCAACAGCGTGCCCGGCTGCACTCTTTTTGACGTCCAGTCCGACGGCAACCACAACCGCTGCGTATTCACCATGATCGGCTCTCCCGCCGCCATCGAGGAGGTGGCCTTCCGGCTGACCAAAAAGGCCGCCGAGACCATCGACATGACCAAGCACGAGGGCCAGCACCCCCGCATGGGCGCCACCGACGTGATCCCCTTCGTGCCCCAGATGGACGTGACCGTGGCCGAGTGCGTGGAGATGAGCAAGCGCGTGGCCCAGCGGATCTGGGACGAGCTGCAGATCCCCTCCTTCCTCTATGAGGACTCCGCCACCCGCCCCGAGCGCCGGAATCTGGCTACCTGCCGCAAGGGCCAGTTCGAGGGTATGCCCGAAAAGCTGCTCCAGCCCGACTGGGCCCCCGACTACGGCGAGCGCAAGATCCACCCCACCGCCGGCATCACCGCCATCGGCGCCCGGATGCCCCTGATCGCCTTCAACATCAACCTCAGCACCTCCGATCTGGAGATCGCCAAGAAGATTGCCAAGGCCATCCGCGGCAGCTCCGGCGGCTTCCGCAGCTGCAAGGCCATCGGCATCATGCTGGAGGAGCGGAACATCGCCCAGGTGTCCATGAACATGGTGAACTACGAGGATACCCCCCTCTACTACGCCTATGAAATGGTCCGCGTCCTGGCCGAGCGCTATGGCGTTTCCATCGTAGGCACGGAGCTGGTGGGCCTGACCCCCGGCAAGGCCCTCATCGACTGCGCCGAGCACTATCTGCGCATCGAGAATTTTGACTGCAAGAAGCAGGTGATGGAGTATCATCTGATCGACATGAACAATTGAGGAGGCGCACCCATGAAGCTTGCTGATATGACAGTGGCCGCCTTCACCGATACCGTGGCCTCCGACGCCCCGGCGCCCGGCGGCGGCTCCGTGGCCGCCCTGGCCGGGTCCATCGGCTCCGCGCTGACGGCCATGGTGGGCATCCTCACCCAGGGCCGCAAGAAGTACGCCGATTTCGCCGCCCACGCCGCCGAAGTGGAGACCAAGGGCAACGAGCTGAAGGCCCGGCTCATGGACGTGATGGACCGGGACACCGAGGCCTTCAACGTGGTGAGCGACGCCTTTGCCATGCCCAAGTCCACCGACGAGGAAAAGGCCGCCCGTTCCGCCGCCATCCAGAATGGCCTCAAGGGCTGCACCAAGACCCCCATGGAGATGATGGAGCTGATGGACGAGGCCGTTACGCTGGCCGCCTCGTTGCTGGAAAACGGCTTCAACGACACCGCCGCCAGCGATCTGGGCGTGGCTTTCCTCAGCCTGAAGGCCGGCATCCAGGGCGCGTGGCTCAACGTGCTTATCAACATCGGATCTCTGAAGGACAAGGAATTTGCCGCTGAGTACCGCGCCAAGGGCGAGGCCATCCTGGCCCGCGCACTGCCCCTTGCAGACGCGTGCTATAACCGGCTTTTGCAGCTCATTGAGGGCTGACCGCTCCCCATAATCTGAACAAACGAGGTAGATAGATATGATCATGAATCCCTCTGCGATCCACCATGTTGTGATCGACGGTCAGAGCCTGAGCCTGGAGCAATTCGTGGCCGTGTGCCGATATGGCGCCACGGTGGAGCTGGCGGCCGCCGCGCTGGAGAACATGAAGAAATCCCGCGCCCTGGCGGAGAAGATCGCTGCCGAGGGCCGCGTGGCCTACGGCATCACCACCGGCTTCGGCGAGTTTCAGAAGGTGGCCGTGCCCAAGGAGATGAGCAATCAGCTCTCCACCAATCTGATCCTCAGCCACTGCACCGCCGCAGGCGACCCTTATGACGAGGAGATCGTGCGCGGCATGATGCTGCTGCGGGCCAACGCCCTGTGCGTGGGCTTCTCCGGCGTCCGCCCCCTGCTGGTGGAAATGCTGATCGACATGCTGAACAAGGGCGTCACCCCCATCGTGCCGGAGAAGGGCTCTCTGGGCTCCTCCGGCGA
>DGHJ01000004.1 GCA_002392625.1 Oscillospiraceae bacterium UBA3851 | reverse complement strand
GAGTCCCCCTTCACGTCCAATCAACGCAAATTCAGGAACATTTTTGAATGTTTCTGAATTTGCCTCTCAAGCTGTCGACACTTTGTCGACAGCTTGAGAGGAGCGCAGTCATTTCGGCTGCGCTCCTCTTGGGTTCTACATCTCATTTGACCGTCAGCCGGGCGGCGGCGGAATACGTCTTCGCTCCGTTGGCGTCTGTGATGACGCAGCGGTACTGCTGGCCGCTCCGGGCGGCGGTGGCGGTGACGGACAGCGCCGCCGTCGTGCTGCCGCTCATGCCGGAGTCAGCCCATCCGTTGCCCTTGTTATACTGCCACTGATACGTCAGCCCCGCGCCGCTGGCCTTGACCGTAAAGCGGGCGGTCTCCCCCGCCGCTGCGGTAACGTCAGCGGGCTGAGACGTGATCGCCGTCTTGACCGTCAGCGCGGCAGGATTGGAAATCACACGCACGCCGTACACATCCTCTATCACGCAGCGGTACCGGTAGCCGTTCCGGGCGGCGGTGACGGGGACCTGCAGCGTATCGGTATCGTGTCCCGTCAGACCGGAATTCTTCCAGCTGCCGCCGGGCGACTGATACTGCCAGGAATAGGTTGCTGGTTTGCCATACGCGGCGACAAAAAAGCTGGCTGTGGAGCCGACAGGGGCCAAAATGCCCTTCGGCTGGATCGATACCGACACCGTCATATAGAGGACGGCGGCCTTCGAAATGGCTTTCCCGCCGTTTTGATCCGTGACCACGCAGCGGTATTTGTAGAAATTCCGGTTGGATTTTACCGGTACGGACATGGTGTCCGTATCGTGGCCGGGCGTGGTGGCGTCGCGCCAGCTGCCCCCCGCGTTGAACTGCCAGCGATAGGTCAGTCCCTCCCCCGTGGCGGCCACGTGGAACACCGCCGTGCCCCGCAGCGGCGCGTAGGCGTCATCAGGATGGGCGGTGATGAACGGGCTGACGTACAGCGCAGCCGCGTCGCTGGTGCAGGTGTTGCCGCCCGCGTCGGTGATGACGCAGCGGTATTGCTGGCCGTTCCGGGCGACGGTGGCGGCCACGGACAGCGTGGCCGTCTTGCTGCCGGTCATGCCGGAATTGATCCACTTGCTGCCGGTGTAATACTGCCATCGGTATGTGAGGCCCACGCCGGAGGCGGCCACGGTGAACTGGGCCGTCTTACCCACAGAGGCAGTGGCGTCGGTGGGCTGGGCGGTGATCACCGGCAGCACCGTCAGCGTGGCGGCGTCGGAGTAAACGGTGATGACGCCGGCGCTTGTGACGGCGCAGCGGTACTGCTGACCGTTCCGGGCAACGGTGGCAGCCACGGACAGGGCGGCCGTCTGATTGCCCTTGAGACCGGAGTTGAGCCACTTGCTGCCGGTATAGTACTGCCACTGATACGTAAGATCCGTTCCCTCTGCCGCCACGGTGAACCGGGCCGTCTGGCCGACGGGAACACCGACGGACTTCGGCTGCTCCGTGATGATCGCGGCGCTTGGGACAACGGCGGTGACCATGTTGCTCCAGGTGCCCTCCACCTTGTTCTGCACGGCGCGGACGCGGTAATAGTAGGTCACGTCCTCCTCCTCGGTGGTGGAAACGTATTGGGTAGGCGTAGCGGACTTGGACGCTCCAAGATAGGTCAGGGTGCTGTCGGACGTGCCGCGGTAGACGTAGTAGGCGTCAGCATCCTCCACGCTCTCCCAGCGCAGCGTCACGCCGTCAGCGGTGACGTCCACGGCGGTGATCCGGGGCGGGAGCAGATCCTTATAGTCGCTGTAATACCCGGCGTAGAAATAATTGTTGGCCAGGGCCTGGTCCGTCATATCGAAGCCGGAATAGCTGCGCACGTCGCCCGTCACCCAGGCCCCGTCGCTGTCGTCGTCCCAATCGGTGCGGCTCCAGGTGTTCTGGCAGCCGCTGTTGGCGTCCACCACCAGCCAGCGCCCGTCCACGTACACCTCGCTCCACCAGTGGGAGATCCTGGTGGTGAAATTCAGCGACTCGCTCCATACCGTGGCGCCGGTGTCGATGTGATAGCCCCGCGCCATGCGGGCAGGGATCCCCTCTGCACGGGCCAGGGCAATGACCATGGCGGCAAAGCCGTTGCACACCGTGGCCACCCTTCCGTCGGAGCAGTTGGGGCCCTCCGCCCCATCGCGCAATGCGCGGAGGTTATCGTAGGGGTTGCAGTATTGGCGCTTGTTGTCGTTGAGATACGCGTAATAGTCGTAGTAGAAATGGTCGGCGAGATACTCGTAGATCAGCCGCACCTTCTCATAGTCACTTTCTGCCGGGGCGGTGATCTCGTCCGCCGCGGACTTGAGATAGGCCACCTTATCCGCCGTCATGGGATGGGTGATCCCGGTGGTGTCCATGACCCACTCGATATCCTTGAGATAGGTATCGGTGTACTCCGTCCAGGCGGCGGTGCCGACGGTCAGCGCGGCATCCTTGGCGCGGACGGAGTCGTTGTGGGCGCGGATCTCCGTGTAGTCCACTGCCTGTGGATCGTTGTCCGTCATCTCTACCACGAACTCCTTGCAGGCGTATCCCAGAGAACCGCTGAGGGGGTTCTCATCCTCCCACCAGTCGCCGTCATACACGGCGTCAGCCTGGGCCTGTGTAGTGGCGCGGGTGATGACCACGCGATAAAAGCCGTCTGCCATCTCCGGCACGGCGTTGTAGCCCGGCATGGTGTCGTAGCAGCGCGTGTCGGTCTGCCCGCCTGCTTCATCCTCCACCACGGCGCCCCTTGTGGCCGTGGGGTATGCTCTGTTGCCCGCTTCCGTGTTGATAGAAACGGCAAAAGCGCCGTCAGTGTCCGGATAGACGAAGACGCGCAGCACCGTGCCGCCGGATTGACTCAGGACACGGATGAGAAAAATCTCCGTCTCCGACACCGTGCGCCCCTCCACGTACAAGGTGTTGGGCTGGCCGGACGGCGTGCGAAGGGTATAGTTCTCCCCCTCCCATCCGTTGAGCGAAACGCTCTCCGTGGTACCGTAGCCGTCGTACTCCCAGCCGGCATAGGCAGGCGCGGCGTCAGCGAGCAGCATCGCCGCCGTCAGCAGGCCGATCAGCAGGGATCGGATCATCTTTTTCATCCGTCAAACCTCCGTAAGCTACTTGATACAGGAATAATGCATCCGAAGCCGCTTTTATCGCAGCGGTTTGAAAAAATGTGTCACCGTTTTTTGGCTGATATGTCGCACAGCTCCATGCCGATGCCGCGGCTCTCCAGCAGCCCTCGCCCCTTTTCCAGCAGCTTGTCCCTGTATTTGCCGGCGAGCTGGATCAGCAGCTCGTCCTTCTTCTCCTGCGACATCGTCTTGAGCAGCGTGTGGGCCATGGCGGCGGCTGTGTCGGGGTTCTTGGCCAGGATGCCGCCCAGAATGCCGCCCTTGTCCCCCTCCTTCATTTTTTCGGCCACCAGCGGAACCAGCACGTCCGCCAGAGAATCGTAGTCAATATTGTCCACCAGGATCTTCAGTTCGATCATTTTTGTACTCCTTTGTAGAAATCGATGAATAAAACCGCGAGAATGTTTTTAATGAGTTTTCGACTCGCATGGGGGATTGTGAAGGGGAATGGGAGTCCCCCTTCACGTAAAATCATCCGGTTTTCATACTTTTTGGAAAGTTTGAAAACCGTCTCCTCGTATCGACAAGACTTTGTCGATACGAGGAGACGCCGGAAGCTGTCTTCCGGCGTCTCGGATTGATTTGATTATTTTACGCCTTGGGGCCGGCGGCCACCACTTCGGCGCTCATCTTGGTGTACTTCTTGAAGTTCTCCACAAAGCTGGTGGCAAGCTTTTTGCAGCTGGCGCGGTAGGCGTCCTTATCCTCCCAGGTATTCTCCGGGATCAGCAGCTCGCCGGGCACGCTGGGAATGGAGGTGGGCACCTGGACGCCGAAGGTGGGATCGGTGACGAACTCGCTCTTCTCGATCTCGCCGGTGAGGGCTGCGGTGACCATGGCGCGGGTGTAGCTGAGCTTCATGCGCTTGCCGGTGCCGTTCCAGCCGGTGTTGACCAGATAGACGTTGGCGCCGGACTTCTCCACCTTCTCCGCCAGCATGCCGGCATAGACGGAGGGATCCAGCGGCAGGAAGGGCTCGCCGAAGCAAGTGGAGAAGGTGGGCACCGGCTCGGTGATGCCGATCTCCGTGCCGGCCACCTTGGAGGTGAAGCCGGAGACGAAGTAGTACATGGCCTGGTTGCGGTCCAGCTTGCTGATGGGAGGCAGCACGCCGTAGGCGTCCGCCGTCAGGAAAATGACCGTCTTGGGCACGCTGGGGCTCATGCCGGAAAGCTCAGCATTGGGGATATACTCCACGGGGTAGCCCACGCGGGAGTTGACAGCCAGGGAGTCGTCGTCAAAGTCGAACACACGGGTCTCCGGGTCCATGACCACGTTCTCAACCAACGCGCCGAACTTGATGGCGTTATAGATCTCCGGCTCGCCCTCCGGGCTGAGGTTGATGCACTTGGCATAGCAGCCGCCCTCGA
>DGHJ01000026.1 GCA_002392625.1 Oscillospiraceae bacterium UBA3851 | reverse complement strand
ACTGGCGGCGGAAGTTTTCCGCCGCCAGCATCCATCTCACTCATTCGGTTTTCGTTCAGTGCCTGGGCATACCCTGCGCGGCGCACGGGCGCCATTGCCCGGTTTTAGCCTTAGAACGAACACAGGGGCCGGTTCTCTGCGTTCTCCCAAAAGGAGCGGGAGTTAGCAAAACACACAGAACCGGTCCCTGTGTTCCGGCTGCCGCCCAAAATCACCGATAGAGCAGCAGTGTTAAAAGAATATAGCCGGCAATCAGACCGCACAGGATGAGCAGCTGTTTGCCGCGGTGCTCCGTCAGAAGCCCCACGAATTCCCGCACGGCGGCGTTGGGCCAGAAATACCACCTGGTTCCGGCACCCATACCGGCGGCGCGCATCTTCACCCGCCGGGCGAACAGGCCGCTGCGGAACACGTGGTAATTGGTGGTGGAATAGGCGACCTTGGCGTTGGGGTCGATGGCCATGATTTTTTCCTTGGAGAACGCCATATTCTCAAAGGTGTTGGTGGAGCGGTCCTCCTCCACGATCCGATCCGCCGGGATCCCCCGGTCCAGAAGATATTGCTTCATGGCAGCGCTCTCGGAGACGGCCTCGTCGCTCCCCCGGCCGCCGGAGGTAACAAAGGTCGGTTCCTTCCCGGTGGCTGCCCTCTGCTTTTCCGCAAAGGCGATGGCCCGGTCGATCCGCCCCCGCAGCAGGGGCGTGGGCGTGCCGTCCGGGCGCAGGCCGCAGCCCAGGATGATCACAAAATCCCGGTCCGGCGCGGGCTCCCGGCGGGCAGCGATCACGTTCGCTATGGTGGCGCCGATCAGCATGCACTCAAAGTAGAGATACACGGCGGCCAGGGTGTTGCAGATAAGATCGTGGATCATTACCTCCCGCTGGCTGCCGGAAGCATTATAGTCCAGCCGCCAATGGAGCAGGAAGCCCCCCACGATCAGCACAGAGAGAATGATCCCCAGCACGTTGACAAAGCGCCTGCCCTCGTGCCGAAGCAGAGCGATGTTGGAGATACACAGCGCCACGGAGAACACCAGAAGATAGGGGGACGACAGCAGCATGTACCAGCTGGCCGATGAGGTGAGAAACGACAATATCCCCCTCTCGCGATACAGCTCCGGATTCTCCAAAATAGTCGGGGTCATGGCCAGATAGACCGCAAGCACGGACAGCACAAACAGGGCGAAGCCGGAGTAAATAATTGTATTGTAGGAATACAGGTTATACTGCATCTGCCGGAAAAACGCTGCAACCAGCATGGCCAATGCGGCGGTCAAATACACGTCCATCACGACGATGGCAGCCGCTGCGCTGCGTTCCCCGCCCCGGAGAAACACCGCGCCCAGCGCAATGACCGCCAAAGCTGTTAGGAGAAGAAGACCGTACAGCTTCGGCTTTTTATCCCTCGTGTCAAATCTCACAGGCAAACCTCCAGAAATCTTCGCAGTCCCTCCGGCCACAGGGCCGGATCGCCCAGGCGCACCAGCTTTTGGACAGACGGTGCGTCGGGATCGCAGCCGTAGCCCAGGATGTGGTAATTCCCCTCCTCGTCCCGGCAGGAGAAAACCACGCCCATCAAAAAGGCCGGGTCGTCCGCCGTCTGGATCGACCGAATGACCCCGCAACCCTTGACCGCGTCTTGGTCTATAGCGTCTCGTTCCTTTCTGTGATTGAACGATTTATTTCAACTCGCCTCTACAGTATAAACCATTTGGCAGCGACTGTCCAGCAGCGATTGCCCGTCTCGATCAAGTTCCCCCGGCTTCACGCGGGGGGACGGAAAACCGACAGGGCAGGGGGGCGCACTTTTTGCGCCGAGGATTCCAGAAAGTTGGAAAAACGCTTCCAAAAAGCTGGAAATTTGGCCGAGGACGGTGCATACTGGTCCCGACAGGGCCTCCGCGGCCTGCGGAAGGGGAGAGGAGACCATGCTGCACATTTCAGAGGACGCTCGCAGGGTGTTCAACGCCATGCGGGAGGGCATCCTCATCATCGACACCGACGGCGTCATCGTGTTCGGCAACACCGCCTACCGCCGCTTCCTCACCAGAGAGGGCGGCGGCGAGGACATCGGCGACGTGGCCGGCTACGTCCTGCGGGACCTGCGGCCCAACGCGCGGCTGCCGGAGGTGCTCAAGACCTGCCGGCCCATCCTGCAGGAGCCCCGCCGGGAGCAGGGGGACCTGCACTTCGTGAACATGTACCCCGTCCTGGCCGAGGACGGCGAGACGCTGCTGGGCGGCCTCTCCGTGGTGACGTTCATGGAGGACGCCACCGCCTTCCGGGACATGCTGCAGACCACCAAGAACCGGAGCCGCCAGATGCTCTACCGGATCAGCAAGGCGGAGCACTCCTTCCACACCCTGGTGGCACGGGGCGAGAAATCCGTGGCCTGCCGGGATTTCGCCCGCCGCGTGGCCCACAGCGACGCCACGGTGCTGCTCACCGGCGAGAGCGGCGTGGGCAAGGACGTGTTCGCCCAGGCCATCCACAACGAAAGCCCCCGCAACCACGGCGTCTATACCGCCATCAACTGCGCCACCTTCAACCCCGATACCATGGACAGCGAGCTGTTCGGCTACGTGGGCGGCGCCTTTCCCGGCGCCAGGCCAGAAGGCAAGGTGGGCCTGTTCGAGGCGGCGGAGGGCGGCACGCTGCTGCTGGACGAGATCAGCGAGATGAAGCCGGAAATCCAGTCCAAGCTGCTGCGGACCCTGCAGGAGCACACCATCCGCCCCGTGGGCGGCGTGGAGGAGATCCCGGTGAACGTGCGCATCCTGGCCGCCAGCAGCGCCGATCTGGAGCAGTGCATGCGGGAGGGCCGCTTCCGCCCCGACCTGTACTATCGGCTCAACACCTTCCACATTCATATCCCGCCCCTGCGGGAGCGGATGGAGGACCTGCCCTTCCTGGTGCGCCAGTTCCTGGGGGAGATCTCCGCGTCCATGAAGCGGACCATCGCCATCGCCCCTGACGCCATGATGCAGCTCCAGCTCCACGACTGGCCCGGCAACGTGCGGGAGCTGCGCAACGTGCTGGAGTTCTCCGCTTGAGAAAGGAGCGAAGGAAGCTATGAAACTCTGGGAAATCGCCCACAGCCGTACCGGCGACAAGGGCAATATCTCCAACGTCTCTCTGATCGCGTACGACCCCAAGGACTTTGAGATGCTCAAGGAAAAGGTCACCCCCGAACGGGTGAAGGAGCACTTCAAGGGCATCGTCAAGGGCGAGGTGGTGCGCTACGAGCTGCCCAATATCTGCGCGCTGAACTTCGTCATGTACGCGGCTCTGGGCGGCGTGACCCGCTCCCTCAGCGTGGATATGCACGGTAAGGGCCTGAGCTCCTACCTGCTGAATATGGATATCTGAGCCTGTTCTTCCATAAAAAGCAGACAGAGGCTGCTTTTCGTGGGAGACCGGCATGACAATTGACTCTTCTTCAAGGGCGGCAGGTACGCAGACGGCCCATCTGCGTACCTGCCGTCTCAGCATGTCAAAAAAGCGGCATTGCCGCTTTTTTGACAAGCTGAGGCGTCTTCCGAACTTTCAAAAAAGTTCGGAAAACGGTGATTGAAACCCTGAAAGACACCCCTGATGGGTTTCTTTCAGACTATCTTCCTTTCCGAG
>DGHJ01000097.1:5618-8766 GCA_002392625.1 Oscillospiraceae bacterium UBA3851 | reverse complement strand
TCCGGCTTAGCCGGAGGTTTTGATTGCGGCATCGCGCCCAGAAAGGGCGTGCATGCGGGCTTGACAGGCGCTCTATTTTTTGCTACACTCTAAATAGTGTTCCGTTTGGAACAGATTGGAGGCGGAAGCGTGGCGGAGCGTGAAGCGAGTCTGGGGTCGCTGTTCCTCTTTGACGGCGCGGCGGAGGCGCTGGCCGACGTGGGGCAGGCGAAGACCATGATCTACGGGAAGGGTGCGCTGATTTACGACGGGGCGGACTGTCCCCGCGCCCTGGGCGTGCTGCTGCGGGGCCGGGCCGAGGCGGTGTCTCCGGCGCGGGAGGCGGCGGTGCTGTCCACCTTCGGCCCCGGCGCGGTATTCGGCGCGGCGGCGCTGTTCGGCATGGGGGAGCATTACGTCAGCCGGATCCGGGCCGTGACCGAGTGCGCCGTGCAGTTTCTGCCGGAGGAGCTGCTGGAGCAGCTGTTCCTGCGCTATCCCCGCACGGCGGTGAACTACATCGCCTTTCTCTCCTCCCGCGTGCGGCTGCTCAACGGCAAGATCGCCGTGCTGGAGCAGAACGACGCCGAAGGGCGGCTGTATCGGTATTTGGCGGAGAACTGCGGCGAGGACGGGCGGCTGCCCGGCCCAATGACCATGAAGAGCCTGGCCGCCACGCTGAACATGGGGCGCACCAGCCTGTACCGCGCGCTGGAGAGCCTGGAAAAAAAGAAACTAATTGTCCGCAAGGACGGAAAAATGGAGGTAATCAGATGATGAAGAAGATCGTGAGCCTGCTGCTGGCGCTGACACTGGTATTTGCCCTGGCGGCCTGCGGCGGAAACAGCGGGAAGACCCCGGAGCAGGACCCCAAGCCCGTGGAAACCAACGATCCTGTGGAGACCCAGGATCCCGTGGAGACCGCGGACCCTGTTGACGTCAACCTGTACGTGCTGTCCGGTCCCACCGGCATCGGCGCCGTGAATCTGCGTGCCAAGGCCGAGGCGGGGGAGAAACTGACCAACAATTACCACGTGACTATGACCGGCGCCAACGACGAGGTGGTGGCCGCCGTCTCCAACGGCGAGGCGGACATCGCCTGCGTGGCCACCAATCTGGCCGCCACCCTCTACAACAAGACGGAAGGCGGCGTGCGGGTGCTGGCGGTGAACACCCTGGGCGTGCTGTCCATTCTGACGAACGGCACAGAGGTGAATGCCGTGGCTGACCTGAAGGGCAAGACCATTTACAGCCCCGGCCAGGGCGCAAACCCGGAGTACATCCTGCGCTACGTGCTGCAGGGCAACGGCATCGATCCCGACAACGACGTGACTATCCAGTTCGTGGGCGAGGGCAGCGAGCTGATGACCGTGTGGCAGAGCGAACCCGACGCCCTTATTATGGCGCCCCAGCCCGTGGCCACCTCTCTGCTGATGCATAACGAGGGCGCCGCCACGGTCCTCGACATGACTGAGGGGTGGGAGAGGACCTCCGGCGGCAAGAGCACGCTGATGATGGGCTGCGTCATCGTGCGCACCGCGTTTCTGGAGGAGCATCCTGAGGCCGTCAAGGGCTTCCTGTCCGATTACGCCGCCTCCATCGAGGCCGCCCAGACCGATCTGGAGGGAACCGCCGCCCTGTGCGAGCAGTACGGCATCATCCCCAAGGCCGCCCTGGCTATGAAGGCTATTCCCCAGTGCGGCCTGACCTTTGTGACCGGCGCAGAGATGAAGGAGCAGCTGAGCGGCTATCTGGCCGTCATGTTTGACGCCAACCCCAAGAGCGTGGGCGGCAAGCTGCCCGGCGACGACTTCTACTATGGCGCATAAGCGGTGGCACACCGCTGCCGCCGTGGCGTTTTGGATCGCCGTGTGGCAGCTTGGCGCCACGGTGGCAAACCAAAAGCTGCTGATTCCCATTCCCACCCCGGCGGACACACTGACCGCCCTGTGGAGGCTGGGCGGCACGGGAGGCTTCTGGCTGTCCGTGGGCGCCTCGGCCGGACGCATCTGCCTGGGCTTCGCTGCGGCGGTGCTGCTGGGCACGGTGTGCGCCGTGGCGTCGGAGCGGTGGGGCCTGTTCCGTGCCGCCTCCGAGCCGCTGCTGCGTCTTGTTCGGGCGGTGCCGGTGGCGTCGGTGACCATCCTGGTTTTCCTGTGGCTGCCCCGTGAGCGCATCCCCGGCTTCATTGCCTTTCTGACGGTGTGCCCCATCGTGTGGAGCAACGTGGCCGGCGGCATCCGCAGTGCCGACCGCGGCCTCGCGGAGATGGCCCGCGTTTTCGGCATGGGCCGCTGGGACGTCCTGCGCAAGATCACCCTGCCGGAGATCCGTCCCTACTTCACCGCGGCCATTGCCACGGGCCTGGGCTTTGCGTGGAAATCCGGCGTAGCGGCAGAGATCATCTGCCGCACCAATCTGTCCCTGGGCAATATGCTCTGGGCCGGCAAGAGCGCCGTGGCCTATGACGAGGTGTTCGCCCTGACACTGGTGATCGTGGTGTGGAGCGTGGCGCTGGAGAGCGGCGCCCGCGCTCTGCTGAAGGGAGGCCGCCATGATCCGGTTTGAGAACGTAACCTTCGGCTACCGGGGGAAGCCGCCCGTGATCGAAAACTTCCGTCTGGACGTCAACCCCGGCGACCGGCTGTGCCTCTTTGGTCCCTCCGGTCGGGGCAAGACCACGGTGCTGCGCCTCCTCATGGGGCTGGAGAAGCCCCGCCGGGGCCGGATCACCGGCACGGAGGGGTTGGCCTTCTCCGCCGTGTTCCAGGAGGACCGGCTCATCGGCACAAAAACGGTGCTGGAGAACGCGGCCCTCTTTGCCGATGAGACGCAGGCCCGCGCCGTGCTGGAGCAGCTGGGCTTGGGCAACGTGCTGGACAGTCTGCCCGGCGAGATCTCCGGCGGCCAGCGGCGGCGTGCCGCCCTGGGACGGGCGTTGGCCCACCCCTTTGACGTGCTGGTGCTGGACGAGGCCCTGACGGGCCTGGACGAGTCCGCGGCGGAGAAGTGTCTGGCCCTTATCGACCGGGTGGCGGAGGGGAAAACGGTGTTCATGGTGACCCATGACCGCTCCCATGCCCAGGCCATCCATGCTGAGCTGGTGGAGCTGTAGAATACGCATCTGAAGCGTTTTCCGAACTTTCAAAAAAGTTCGGAAAACGGTGAT
>DGHJ01000097.1:0-5532 GCA_002392625.1 Oscillospiraceae bacterium UBA3851 | reverse complement strand
CTTTCAGACTATCTTCCTTTCCGGCGACCAACGCGCTCCGGACTTTTTTGACAGTCTGAAGCGTCTGTGCCGCAGCCGCGGCTCAGACGCTTTTCTGCTTGACAAGGGCGGCGGCATAGGGTAGGATAAGGACAATATAAGGCATGGATTTGCCGACAAGGAGGGACGGATATGGCGGACGGACACCGTTCCAGTGAGGATTATCTGGAGGCCATTCTCATGATCCGGCAGGCCAAGGGCAGCTGCCGCAGCGTGGACGTGGCCGCGCACCTGGGCTTTTCCAAGCCCAGCGTCAGCGTGGCGGTGGGCAAGCTGGTGGACAGCGGCTGCCTGCAGCGGATGGACGACGGTCAGCTGGTGCTGACCGAGAAGGGCATGGCCATCGCCAGCGAGACGCTGGACAAGCACCATCTGCTGACAGACGTGTTCTGCGCCCTGGGCGTCAGTGCGGAGACGGCGGAGCACGACGCCTGCCTCATCGAGCACCACCTCAGCGAGGAGACGTATGAGAAGCTGCGCGCCTTCTGGCACAGCCGCAGCTGATGGGATCATTTTGCGGAACGCCGGTCGGCTGGCCGGCGTTCTCTTTTTCACACCCAGGGAGGAAAGAGCATCATGCTGACATTTACACCCGTAACGCCGGAGAACGGCCACATCCTGCGCACCTATTACGAGAGCTGCCCTTACCGGCTGTGCGAATACGCCGTGGGCACCAAGCTCATGTGGAGCGGATATCTCAACCCGTCTTTTGCCGAGGCGGCGGGATGCCTGATCGTCCGCAACGAGATCGAGGGCGAGGTCATGTTCGACCTGCCGGTGCCCTCGCCGGAGGGGGACGTAGATGCAGCGCTGGCCGCCATTGAGTCCTACTGCACCGCCGTCGGTCTGCGCCCGGTGATCTCCGTGGTGCCCCAGGAGGAGACGGCCCTGCTGTGCTCACGCTACGCCCGCGTGGTGATCACCAGCAAGCGCATGTGGAAGGACTACCTCTACCGCGCTGAGGATCTGGCCAATTTTGCCGGGCGGCGCTACAGCGGCCAGCGCAACCATATCAACAAGTTCCGCAAGGAGCACCCCGACGCCCGTTTCGTGGAGCTGACGGGGGCGGACGGGTCGCGGCTGGAAGCCTTCTGGCAGGCGTATGAGGGGGAGTTCCAGAAGGACAGCTTCAACGCCCGGCGGGAGCTGCGCTATGCCCGCGAGACGTTCCGCCTGTTGGATACGGGCTGGTTCCGCGCCGGCGCGCTGGAGGAGGACGGCCGATTGTTGGCCGTGTGTCTGGCGGAAAAGAGCGGCGACACGCTGATCATCCACATTGAGAAGGCCCTCTACTCCGCCCCCGGCGCCTACCCCGCGCTGGTGCAGGCCTTTGCCGGGCGCTTTGCCGCCGACTGCGTCTGGATCAACCGGGAGGACGACGCCAGGGACAAGGGGCTGCGGACCTCCAAGCTCCAGTATCTGCCCGCCGAGCTGGGGAGCAAGGTGCATTTCGCCGTAGGCAGCGAGCTGGACGATCTGGACGCCGTGCCCCGGCTGGAGACGGAGCGTCTGGTGTTGGATGGGTTCACCGAGGCGGACAAGGGAGCCTACAACGCCCTGTGTCTGGACGACGCGCGCAACCGCTGGTGGGGCTACGACTACCGGCAGGATCTCCACGGCGAGCTGACGGAGGACTATTTCCTGAACGTGGTTCGGGAGGACTTTGCCAAGCGCATGGCGGTGAACTTTGCCGTACGGCTGGAGGGGCAGCTCATCGGCGAGGCGGTGCTCTATAATCTGGACTGGCGGGGCGGCGCCGAGCTGGGCTGCCGCATCGCCCCGGCCTGCGCCGGCCACGGCTACGGCACCGAGGCCTTTGCCGCGGCGGCGGAGTGGGCCTTGTACCGGCTGGGCATCGACCGGGTGGTGGCCAAGTGTTATAAGGAGAACGCCGCCTCCTACAAAATGCTCGCCTCCTGTATGCGCCGCAACGGGGAGGACGAGACGTTCTACTATTTTATCAAAACGGTATAGAAAACGGGGAGCGATTCGCTCCCCGTTTTTACGCATATTTTTCCATTTCGCTGCCCCATACTATTGCGAATACAACGGGGAGGCGGGACATGAGACAGGTATCGTTTTCAGATCGCACGGCGGAGATGGACACCCTGCTGGGGGACGGCCGCTGCTTTGACATGACCAGCCGGACGCTGCGCATCGGCGGGCGGCGGGCCAAGCTTTGGGTGGTGAACGGCTATGCCGACGACGCGGTGCTGGAGCGGATGATCGCCGTGTGGCTGCAGGTGCCGGACTGGACCGGCATGGACACGCTGCAGGACTTTTTGGAGCGGTACGTCAGCATCGCCGACGTGAAAACGGAGACGGAGCAGCGGGAGATGGCCACGGCGGTGTTCGCCGGAAAGACGCTGCTGATGATCGAGGGCTTCGGCGGCGGGATATTGCTGGACGCCAAGCAGTTCCCGCTGCGGGCCATCTCGGAGCCGGACGCCAGCAAGGTGCTGCGGGGCAGCCACGACGGCTTCGGGGAGAGCCTGATGCAGAACGCCGCCCTGCTGCGCCGCCGCATCCGCTATCCGGGCCTGACGCTGGAGCCCCACCAGGTGGGCGGCCGCACAGCTCTGGACGTGGCCATCTGCTACATGGAGGGGAAGGCGGACGAGAAGCTGCTGACCGAGCTGCGGCAGAAGCTCTCTGCGATGGAGGTCCGCTCGCTGTCCATGGGGCAGGAGAGCGTGGAGGAGTGCCTGTCGCCGCGCCAGTGGTACAATCCCTTTCCCAAGGTGCGCTACACCGAGCGGCCCGACGTGGCGGCGGCCTGCCTCATGGAGGGGGACGTGCTGCTGATGGTGGACAACTCTGCCTCGGCCATGATTCTGCCCACCACCATCTGGAGCTTTGCCGAGGAGATCAACGACTATTATTTTCCGCCCCTCATCGGCTCCTATCTGCGGATCCTGCGGCTGGTGGTGCTGGTGCTGACGCTGTTCATCACCCCCATGTGGTACCTGCTGGTGAACGACCCGGAACACCTGCCGGAGAGCATGCGATTCCTTCTGGTGGAGGGGGACTATGCCGTGCCCCTCATTTTGCAGCTGCTGCTGGTGGAGTTCATCATCGACATTCTGAAGCTGGCGTCGCTGAACACGCCCAACTCCCTGAGCACCGCCTTCAGCATGCTGGGCGCGCTGATATTGGGGGATTTCGCCGTGCAGTCCCGGTGGCTGGTGCCGGAGGTGCTGGTGTATATGGCCTTCGTGGCCGTGGCCAGCTACACCCAGCACAGCTACGAGATGGGCTTTGCCTGCAAGCTGTGTCGGGTGGCGCTGTTGGGGCTCATCTGGCTTCTGGGCTGGTGGGGCTTTGGCCTGGGCGTGGCGGTGATCCTGCTGCTGATGGCCACCACCCGCCCGCTGGTGGGGAAGGGGTACCTCTATCCGCTGGTCCCCTTCGACGGCAAGGCCCTGGGCGCCATTCTGCATCGCCGCCCCATCAGCAGGGAGAACACATGAAAATTGATGGACACAAGGCCGTTCCGCTTGCACAGCGGGCGGCTTTGTGTTATGCTTACTATGTATTATTATGGATGGGAGGTGAGAGCCATAGCTACGCTGCGTGACAAGCGTCTCTTTCTGCTGGATATGGACGGCACCATCTATCTGGATGAGCAGCTGTTTGACGGCGTGAAGGAGTTTCTCGCCCACATTCGCGCCGTCGGCGGCCGGTATCTCTTCCTCACCAACAACTCCTCCCGGGGCGTGGAGGGCTACATCAAGAAAATGAGCCGCCTGGGTATTGAGACCACGGCGGACGACTTCCTCACCTCGGTGGACGCCACCGTCCGCCACCTGCGCAAAAATCTCCCCGGGAAGCGGTGCTATGTGTTCGGCACCCGGTCCTTTTATGGCCAGCTGGAGTCGGCCGGCATCCCGGTGACGACGGACCGGGAGGACAACGTGGACGTGCTGCTGTGCGGCTTTGACACGGAGCTGACCTTTCAAAAGCTGGAGGATGGGTGCATCCTCCTGAACCGGGGTGTGGACTGGATCGCCACCAACCCGGACTGGGTGTGCCCCACCTGGTACGGCAGCGTGCCGGACTGCGGCAGCGTGTGCCAGATGCTGAGCCGTGCCACGGGCCGGGAGCCTCTGGTCATCGGCAAGCCCAGGCCCGCCATGGTGGAGCTGGCGCTGGAGCGGACAGGCTTTGCGCCGGAGCAGGCTGTCATCATCGGCGACCGGCTCTATACGGACGTGGCCTGCGGCGTCAACGCCGGGATCGACAGCATCTTCGTGCTCTCCGGCGAGGGCGTCATGGCGGATATGGAAAAGTATGGGATCACCCCCACGTGGGTGTATCGGGATATTGAGAAAATTTGGGAGGAATTGCGATGAAACCGCTGAAACTCAACTACAAACGCACCGCGCTGATCGGCTTTGCCTTTTTCGGCATCCTGCTGCTGTGGCAGGTGTACGACTCCTGGTGCCCCACCTTCCTGACCGACATCTTCGCCCGCAACATCTATGAGATGTCCTCGGCGGAGCTGAAGGCCAGCGACCCGGAGAAGATCCTCAACGTCCAGTGGATCGTGGGCATCATCATGGCCTGCGATAATCTGGCCGCGCTGATCCTGCTGCCCATCTTCGGCAACCTCTCCGACAAGACCAAAAGCCCCATCGGCAAGCGCATGCCCTTCATCCTGGTGGGCACCTTCGTATCCGCCGTGGCCTTCCCCTTCATCCCCCTCTTCTTCCACCACAACAACGTGGCCGGCATGGTGGCCATGATGGCCATCGTGCTGCTGTTCATGATGATGTACCGCAACCCGGCCGTGGCGCTGATGCCCGACATCACGCCCAAGCCCCTGCGGGCCAAGGCCAACGGCATCATCAATATCATGGGCTATTTCGGCGGCGCCTTCGCCACGGTGCTGGGCCTTGCCTTCGTGCTGTCCCATTACATCAACGCCCCCGTGGCCGAGCGCAATCTCTGGACCATCGAGCTGCCCTTCATCATCGCCTCCGTGCTGATGGTCATCTCCGCGCTGGTGCTGTTCAGGACCATCCGTGAAAACGAGCTGGCCGAGGAGCTCAAGGGCGAGATGGCGCTGGGCGAGCAGCTGGCCGCCGTGGAGACGCCCATTGACGACGACAAGCCCATGTCCAAGGCCAACCGCAACATGCTGCTGGCCATCCTGGGCGCCGAGTTCCTGTGGTTCATGAGCGACAACGCCCTGGGAACCTACGTGGGCAACTACGTCATCTACTATCTGAACGCCGCGTCCAGCGCCACCATGATCCTGACGATCCTGGGCGGCCTGGCCTCCGTGGTGGGCTTTGCCATCGCCGGCGGCATCGCGGACAAGATCGGCCGCAAGTGGACCATCTCCCTGGGCCTGGGCATCACCTTCCTGGGCCTGATCGTCATGTGCTTCGTCATGCCCACCGGCCAGGTCGCCGCCAATGCCGCCCACGGCGAGTACACCTTCCCGGCCCTGCTCTACGCGGTGTGGGTGCTCAAGGGCTTCGGCATGGC
>DGHJ01000144.1:5955-8489 GCA_002392625.1 Oscillospiraceae bacterium UBA3851 | reverse complement strand
AGGCCACCAGCGTCTTGCACTCCACATCGCCGTGGTGGGCCTGGACGGCGTGGATCACGTCTTCCTTCTCGCGATACTTGCGCAGATACTCCACGCCCAGGGCCACGTGGGTGCCCTCGAACTCGTGGTCCAGCGCCTTGCCGATGTCGTGCAGCAGACCTGCGCGCTTGGCGGTGTGGACGTCGGCACCCAGCTCGGCGGCCATCATGCCGGCGATGTGGGACACCTCGATGGAGTGCTGCAGCACGTTCTGACCGTAGCTGGTGCGGTAGTGCAGCTTGCCCAGCAGCTTCTGCAGCTCCGGGTGCAGGCTGCGCACGCCGGTCTCCAGCACGGCCCGCTCACCCTCGGAGCGGATCACGGCGTCCACCTCGCGGCGGGCCTTCTCCACCATCTCCTCGATGTGGGTGGGATGGATGCGTCCGTCGGCGATCAGCTTCTCCAGCGCCACGCGGGCGATCTCCCGGCGGACCGGCTCAAAGCAGGAGACGGTAATGGCCTCCGGTGTGTCGTCGATGATGAGATCCGCGCCGGTCAGGGTCTCCAGGGTGCGGATGTTGCGGCCCTCGCGGCCGATGATGCGGCCCTTCATCTCGTCATTGGGCAGGGGTACCACACTGACGGTGATTTCGGCGGCATGATCGGTGGCGACGCGCTGGATGGCGGTGGCCACGATCTCGCGGGCGCGCTGATCGGCCTCCTCCTTGGCGCGGCTCTCGATCTCCTTGATCTTGAGGGCGGTCTCGTGGGTCACGTCGGACTCCACCTGGTCGATCAGGTATTGCTTGGCCTGCTCGGCGGTGAAGCCGGAGATGCGCTCCAGCATCTCGGTCTGGCTGCGCTTGATGAGCCGGATCTCCTCCTGCTCCTTGTCGGCGGCAGCGTGCTTGGCGGCCAGGGCCTCTTCCTTGCGCTCGATGGCCTCGGTCTTGCGGTCGATGTTCTCTTCCTTCTGCTGCAGTCTGCGCTCCTGCTTCTGCAGGTCGGCGCGGCGCTCCTTGACTTCCTTCTCGTATTCAGTTCGAGAGCGCAAAATCTCCTCCTTGGCTTCCACCAGGGCCTCTCGTTTCTTGCTCTCGGCGTTCTTAATGGCCTCGTTGACGATACGAAGCGCTTCCTGCTCGGCGTCGGCGATCTTGCGCTCGTCGCGCTTCGCCTTCTGCCGCTGGATCAGAATACAAGCCAGGATGCCAAGGCCGAACGCCGCGACCGCCATAACGATGGCGATCCATAGTTCGATCATTCTTGGTTTCCTCCTGACAGTTTTGTTGGTGTATCGAAGCGGTTTCCCGTTTGGCATGTAGAAAATAATTGAAAGACTTCCCCTGAGACGGGCCACATTGTGCCAATCTATATCTTCCAATAATAATCCTCAATAATTTTAACCGCTTTCCGCAAAACTGTCAAGACGCAAGTTAACAGAATGTCGCTTTTTTACAGACGGATATAGTCCGCCGAGGCAAACCCCCGCACCCCGTTGTAGTCCACGGTGTACCATCCGTCCCACGTCCCGCAGACGGTAATGGGGGACCCGTTGGGCATCCGGGCCAGTATGGCGCTCTGGGTGGAGGGCCCGGCGCGCAGGTTGAGGTTGCCTCCGGCGGTGACCACCGTGGCCGGGCGGTTCATGCACGCGTCGGTAAACGGGATGCCGAAATACTCCGTCAGGGAGCGCACCAGCTCCCGCGCGATGTTCACCACGTTGCTCTCGATCCACAGGGCATCGGCCACGTTGTCGTGGTAGCCGATCTCCACCAGCACCGCCGGCATCCGGGGCTGGCGCACCTCCCCCAGGGCAGTGGTGGCGCGGGTGGTCACCCGGTCCGGCAGGGGATAGATCCGCCGCAGGTTCCCGGCGATCAGCTCCGCCCCCCGGCGGCCGTTGGTGGAGGTGGGATAGTAGAAGGCCACGATCCCCCTGGCGCTCCCGGCGTCCGTGCCGCTGCCGGAGGCGTTGGAGTGGAGGGCCAGGTAAAAGTCGAAGTTCCCGGCGTTCCCCTGGCGGATGGCGGCCGCCGCCGAGGTATTGGGGTCGTTTCGGCCGTAGGTGATGCCGTTGGCCCGGAGATACGGCTCCATGGCGTCGGCGATCTGGTTCATCCAGTACTCCTCGCTGCCGCTGCCGGTGATATAGGGGTTGTATTCCTGTGTGGAAGGACTTAAAAACACGCTGGGCATGGGTTTTCCCCTTTCCATGGATTATTTCGTCCCAGTATATGGTCTTTTCAGAGAAAGTGTGATATAATATGGGTTTGGAACGATATCATGAGGGGGAGGCGGAGATGCCATGAAAGCAGCGCGGCCATACGCACAAGTCACCGTCACAGCCAAGGGCGAGGCGGCCCTGGTGGGCGGCCATCCCTGGGTGTACGACGGGGAGATCACCGGCCTGAGCGGCACCGTCACCGATGGCCAGCTGGCGGACGTCATCGGCCCCAAGGGGGCGTATCTGGGCACCGGCTTCTACAACAGCCATTCCCGCATCCGGGTGCGGCTGCTGTCCCGCAACGCCAACGACCGGTTTGACGAGGCCT
>DGHJ01000144.1:0-5769 GCA_002392625.1 Oscillospiraceae bacterium UBA3851 | reverse complement strand
GTGCTGGTGGCCCAGGTGCTGTCCCTGGGCATGGAGCGCATCAAGGGCATGCTGTTCCGCCTGCTGGCGGAGGTGCTCCGATCTGACGGCCAGAAGATCACCGGCGTCTACGAGCGCAACGACGTGGCTATCCGCGGCCTGGAGGGCATGGAGCAGGGCAAGGGCTGGTTTCCCCTGCCCGGCGAGCCGACGCCGGACCTCACGTCGGTTGACATAACGGAGAACGGCATCGTCTACACCGTGGATTTTGTCAACGGGCAGAAGACCGGCTTCTTCCTGGACCAAAAGTACAACCGGCAGGCTGTGGCGAAGCTGGCCAAGGGCCGCACGGTGCTGGATTGCTTCACCCACACCGGGTCCTTTGCCCTCAATGCCGCAAAGGGAGGGGCCGCCCATGTCACCGCCGTGGACGTCAGCGAGTACGCCGTGGCGTGCGCCCGTGAGAACGCCCGCCGCAACGGCCTGGACGGTGTGATGGACTGCGTGTGCGCCAACGTGTTCGACCTGCTGCCGCAGCTGGCCGAGAAGCCGCCGCTCTACGACTTCATCATCCTGGATCCCCCGGCCTTCACCAAGAGCCGGAAAACCACGGCCAACGCTATGACCGGCTACAAGGAGATCAACTATCGGGCCATGAAGCTGCTGCCCCGGGGCGGCTATCTGGCCACCTGCTCGTGCAGCCACTTCGCCACGGAGGAGCTGTTCGTGCAGATGCTGCGCAGCGCCGCCAGGGACGCCGGGGTCCAGCTGCGGCAGATCGAGGCGCGGCAGCAGTGCGCCGACCATCCTATCCTCTGGGGCGTGGAGGAGACCAACTACCTCAAGTTCTTCCTCTTTCAGGTGGTGTAGCTGTTACCTTTGTTATCGACTTGTCACCGGTATTATACGAATTTTAGGTCAAATAAGGCTATACTGATCTGCGGTCCGCAAGGGCCGCAGATCATTGCGCAGAAAGGAACGTATCATGAAAAAGAGCTTTAAGATCACCGCCGCGGTGCTGGCCCTGGTCCTGCTGGCCGGCTCGCTGGCGTTTTCCGTTGTCACCATGCTTACCGTCCGGGCCATGGCCCAGGAGCTGGCGCGGCTGACGGAGGAGGACCCCGACGACTCCGGCTATGAGGACCACGCCTCCTCGGAGGACGACGTGGTCATTGCCGGGGAGTACACCATCCGGTCTACTGCCGCCATCTCCGACGCATACCTCTCCGGCGACAGCAGCCGGCTCAGTGCCAAGGACGCTGAGACGCTGGCCATGGCCTCCGAGATCCTGGACGGGATCATCACCGACGGCATGACCGACTATGAAAAGGAGCTGGCCGTATACGAGTGGATGGTGAACCATCTGGCCTACGACAGCGGCGCCCTGATCGTCATCCCGGAGACGGACGAGGACAGCGACAACCCCTACGGCGTGCTGAAATACCACAATGCCGTGTGCGTGGGCTACGCCACCACCTTCCGCCTGTTCATGCAGATGCTGGAGATCCCCTGCAAGGTGGTGCACAACAGCGAGCTGTTCCACTCCTGGGACCTGGTGGAGCTGGACGGCCATTGGTACCACGTGGACGTCTATTCCGACGTGGGGGAGACGGGCCACGCCAACTTCAATCTGCCCGACACCGTGCGCCTGCAGCAGCAGGAATGGGACACCGACTTCTTCCCCGCCGCCGATTCGCTGGAATACAACTACTGCTGGCGTGCCCGCCGCACCGTGGACAGCGTCTATGACGTGCCTGCCGCCATGCGGCAGGCCATGGACGAAGGGGTGGACGCCCTTGCCCTGTCCTTCAGCGCGGACGCCGATGAATCCGACCTGTCCCTGGCTTCGCAGATGCTGGACGCCCTGGACAGCGCCCTGATGAACAACTACGTGGAGGGCATGCCCAGCGCCATCCGGGAGCGGAACTGGGTGACGGACGACCAGGGCGCCTACGGCGTGCTGATCTCCTTCAGTTACAGCACCGAAGATCCCTACGTGCCGGAGGACCCGGAGGCCCTTGAAAAGGCCGAGACCGCTCTGCAGGACGCCTTCGGCGACCTGTTCGACGTGAGCCTGGAGAACGATTATCCCTACCCTCCCTACTATTATGACGGTGAGGACGGCTATGCCGTGGAGGACGGCGGCGTCATCACCTGGGAGGTGGCACAGGGATGATAAAGCACCGCATGACCGCGCTGCTGGCAGCCCTGTCGATCCTGGCCCTGGCTGCCTGCGGCGCAAAGCCCGCCCCCACCGTGTCCATGCACGACCTGCGGGAGAATATGCTCTCCGCCGCCCCCTCCCTGCCGGAGATGAAAACCGTCAGCGACGAAAGCGCGGACGCGGAGGCCCTGTTCGCCTATCTCAGCGACATGGACTACGGCAAGGTGGAGCGCTTCTTCCTGGCCTACTCCGCCACGGGTCTGGCCGACGAGATCGCCGTCATTGCCGTCAGAGACCCCGGCGACGCGGAAGCTGCCCTGGCCTCCCTGTCGGCCCATCTGGAAAGCCGCGCCCAGCTCTACACCCAGTACGCCCCCGCCCAGGTGCCCCGCGTGGAAAACGCGGAGCTGTTCGTAAGGGATCAGTACGCGGTGCTGATCGTCTGCGACGATCCTGGCGCGGTAAAGGACGCCTTTATCGCCTTCACCACAGAGGGATAGCCAAACAGCAGAGCCCGTATCAGCGGCGCTCTGCTGTCTTTTTCCTTCAGAGCACGTGGGGCGTCCATACATCCCAAAGCTGCTTTTTTTGTTTTCAATACTTGCAAAAGTGCCTGCAGCGGGGAAAACTGGACATTGAATTTATAAAAGGAGGCAACCCCATGAAACATCTGCGCAAGCTCACCCACCTGTTGCTGGCGCTGGCTCTGGTGATGGCACTGATCCCCGCCACCACCCAGCCCGCCGACAAGGCGGTGAAGGCGGGCGACACCGCCAAGTTCACCGTCAAGGCCGCCGGCGTGGACCTCACCTACCGCTGGCAGTACAAGGCCCCGGACGGCACGTGGAAGAACTCCGGCGCCACCGGCCATAACACCGCCACGCTGTCCATCTCCGCCACGGCGGCGCGCAGCGGCTACCAGTACCGCTGCGTCATCGTGGATGGGAGGGGCAACAAGGTCATCTCCTCCGCCGCCACCCTGACAGTGAAGTAACCACCCCGCCTGTCATTGCGAGCCGCGCAGCGGCGTGGCAATCCGTCATACCCGGCCTCCCCGACGCCCCGCCGCCATACGATGAGGAAGGGCGGACACGGAGGCCCGCCCCTACAGGGTAACGCCTATCGTAAAGAAGCACACCGCCCCGCCGGGAATCCCGGCGGGGCGGTGTACTTTTCACGTGAAATAATATTATGTCAACTGTTCTTGGTCACGCTGTAGGCCGGGACCACGTTGGTTTCGGCCAGCGCCAGGTCGCCGTGGGTCACGGTCACCCGGTCGCCCACGTTCAGCAGCACCGCGGTGGGATCGTCCGCCGCGGAGAGGCAGAAGTAGGTCCCCTGCTGCTCCGCCAGCGCCAGGTAGAAGACGGTGTTGCCGTTTTGTACCACGCTGCGGATCTCCGCCAGGGTGCCCACGGTCTCATGCCGATCCACGGGCAGCGTGCCTTCCTGGTCGATCAGGTGGTTGTTGGTGAGCATCTGGCGGTAATTGGTCTGGCACTCGGCCACGGTGCCGCCGGTGGCCACGATCTGATATTGGCTGACATTGACCATGGCGTACATCTTCACCAGACCGGCCGCGTCCTTCAGCGCCATGAAGTAGGTGGGCTGGTCGGCGATATTCAGCAGCAGCGGGAAGGTGGCCACGTAGTGCATCTGCTGGACCTGGCCCTGGGCACTGTCCATGGCGGAGAACTCCTCGGCGCCGGCGCAGGAATAGAACCGGGTCTCCTTGGTGCGCTGGTTGGACAGGATGAAGCCGATGTTGGACTCGTCGCTGACCACGGAGGTGATGCCGGTGTACATATACACGTCGTCCCCCACGGCCAGATAGTTGTAGCCGTCGGTGGTGACGGTCACGTCCCGCTGGCCGAACAGGGAGTTGAAGAAGCCGTTGATATACGTGCCGTGGTAATCGTACTGCTGCATGATGAGACCGGCGGTGAACACGTGGTCCACCCACTGCGGCACGTCGGCCACGTCATAGTAGGTGCACTCGCCGGTGACGGCGTTCACCAGCACCGCGCCGTTGATGTCCACGCCGCCGAAGAGGCCGATGGTCTTGGTGATGCGGGGGCAGACCCAGTAGGGGTTGCCCTGCTCGTCGATCTCAAAGGCGGGCGCGTCGAACATGTAGGTGGGGTAGTGGAACCGCAGGTAGCGGTACAGGTTGCGGCCGAAGTGCTCGGCGGTGGTATAGCGGATGCCCTCCTGGAGCCGCACCACCTCCACGTTCTGGGTCACCATGTCGATGACCAGGTAGGCGGGCAGGCCCTTGGCGCGGTTGTTGAGCCACTTGATGACGTCGCCGTAGCGCAGGGGCGTGACCCGGACCGGGCGGCCCTTGTAGTTGATCTGGGTGTAGTCGTCGGCCACCTCGAACTGGGACACCATGTCTGCCAGCTCGCCCAGCTTCCGGTTGCCCAGCTTCTTGGCGCTGTCGGCGTCCAGCATGGGGATCTGGTCGAAGGAGATCTCCTCCACCTCCGCGGCAAAGTCGCCGGGGTCCACCTGCAGCAGCTCCCGGTAATCCTTGGCCCGGAACAGCTGCCAGCCCAGGATGCCGCCCACGATGGCGGTGGCAAGCAAGCCCACGGTGATGATCAGCGGGATGCGGCACTGCTTTTTCACGAAGGAAAAGTAGCCCTTGACCCCCTCCCCCTGGAAGCCGGAGGTCAGCATGGCGCAGAAGGCGTACACCGCGCACAGCAGGATCACAAAAACGTAAAATTCGCTGGCCTTGAGGTTGATGGGCGGCAGCACTACATAGTAGTAGATGGCGCCGAACACCAGCGTCACCAGCAGGTTGACGGCGGTGCGGCCCAGGGGCGAACCGATGCTTTTGCGGTCCTTTTTGGCGCGCTGGGGCCGGTTGGCAAAGGGATTCTGCCTGTTGAACGCCTCGAAGCCCGCTTTGTTCCAGTTGTCGTTCATGGGTGTTCTCCTTTCCGGGGATTTCCTGTATTCTACCACACTGCTCACGGTTTGAAAAGAGAAAACGGGGCGCAGGGGCGTCCCGTTTTCATTTTGCCAGGATTTTACTTCTCGATGACTACCTTGCCGTCCTTCAGACGGACGTGAGCGGTGTCGCCGCTCTTGAGCTGGCCCTCCAGCATCTGCTCGGCTACGGCGTCCTCCACCGTGTTCTGGATGGCGCGGCGCAGGGGCCGGGCGCCGTACTGGGGATCGAAGCCGTCCTTGGCCAGGGCCTCCACGGCGTCGTCGTCGGCGTCCAGGGTGATGCCCTGCTCCGCCATGCGCTTGCCGGTGACGGCCAGCATGCGGCGGGCGATCTTCACGATGTCCTCCTCCGTCAGCTGGCGGAAGACGATGGTCTCATCGATGCGGTTGAGGAACTCGGGCTTGAAGGTGCGCTTCAGCTCAGCCATGACCGACTCGCGGATGCGGTCGAAGCGTGCCTTTTCGTCAGTCGCCTTGTCCCCGCCGTCAAAGCCCAGGCGGGCCGTCTCGGCGGCGGTGATGTTCCTGGCTCCCACGTTGGAGGTCATGACGATGACCGTATTTTTGAAGTCTACCCGGCGGCCCTGGGAATCGGTGACGATGCCGTCCTCCAGGATCTGCAGCAGGATGTTCCACACGTCCTCGTGGGCCTTCTCGATCTCGTC
>DGHJ01000145.1 GCA_002392625.1 Oscillospiraceae bacterium UBA3851 | reverse complement strand
TAAACCCTCGCTTATATATTACTAACCGGGATTTGTCAGTACGGTTCTCGAACCATTTACCTTTCTCATGAAAACCGCATCATATTTCGGTTATAGCCAGTGGTTGTGAGATAAGCCTTTTCCTTGTGGGCTTCCATCAAACCACTCAGGATAAAGCTGCTGAGGCCGGAAACAGCTTGATCCGGGTCAGTGAGATCGAATATCTCACCGGAATCCCGTTCGATCAGCAGCGCGGAGCCGTCCTCAAAGAGCAGGGATACTTCTATTAGAATCGGCTTTTTCCTTATTGCGTTCTTCTCCAGGATAGTAAGGCCGATCTCTTCCGTGAACAGTGAAGCGCGGGTCGCCACGCGCGCTGAATATCCATGCTCCTGCATCGCTGCCTGCACCCGCTCCGAAAGACGTGCACAGCCATCCTTGGTCAATGTATCGTCCATAACGATTATTTCCCTATTCGTGTGCTCCAGCAAATAGGGAAACCTGGCAGCCCCGTAGCGATACCGGATAAACAGGAAGGACAGCGCCAGAGCCAGGGCAGGTGCAGCGGCAAAGGCCGTCCACATACCGTTTTCTCTAAACAACATCGATGCGACCAGAGGAAGGACGGAATACAGTAATCCATCCTTGAGCACCGTAATTGCGACAGACAATGCCACATGGTTCACCAGCATATAGTATGAGGTCGTAAGTGAAAAAACGCTGCAAAACACCATTCCGAACGAAACGATGCGTACTGCATGGATGGACGGCAACAGAGCCGCGCCCTCGGCGATGCCGAACAGCCCGCAAAACTGCCTGGCAAAGGCAAACACCAGCACATTCGCAATCAAGCCTTCTATGATCGCCGCTTTCGCAGCTGCGTGCATGAGCCGCCGAATCAGCACATGGTTTTTCTCTCCCAGATAGGTTCCCAGGAGCGGCTGAACGGCCATCCCAACGCCGTCCATTACAACGCTGAACTCTATAACGCTAACGACTACAGCCAGCGTAATCAGGCCCGTCTCACCGTACCTGGCGGAGATATGGCCGATCATCACATAATCCATCACAGCCCAGCACAGATAGATTGCCGCGTCCACGATGCTAAAACGCACGCATTGCAGTAAATCCTTCCAAGAAAAATGCCAGACGAAATGAAACGTATTCCTTTTCTTGAAAAAGTGCCAGCAGATTGCCAGAAGGCCAAGGACATTCCCGGCGATTGTACCCAGGATTATGCCAACCATGCCAAGGGAACGCGCCAGAAGCACGGACAGAACGATATTGCCGCCGATCTGGAACCCATAAGAAATGTTGTTACAGGTTTCGTCCCCATCCGTGTACACCATTTGGGTCAGGTAGGACACCATCACATTCAGCGCCGCGTTCAGTGGCGTCCATTGATAATAAGCGCTGGCCAGCTCGTATATTTCCCCTGTGACGCCATTTGCCCGAAAATAAGCATCCCGGCAAAGCGCCAAGGCCAGCGCGATGAACACGGCGATGGTGACGCTCAGTATCATACCCTGCCCATAGATTTCATCGGCGCGGCGTTTGTTCATCTCGCCGATCTCCCGACTGTAGAGTATTCCGGAGCCAATGGCAATCACAGTCGAGAAGAATGTTATCATACCCGTTACAGGTGAGACCGCATTGATCGCGGCAACGCCCATCTCCCCGATGAAATATCCTGCAATCACGTTGTCACAAAGGAGCATGATATAGATGACCGCCATCGTCAATGTGCCCGTGAGGAGCATGGAACGAAATTTCTTCTCACAGAAACCTGCTTTTTTCATATTTCTGTCTCACTCTTCGCATGATTTTGAATCAGCCTTTGAAGGTATTTATCCATGCGGAAATCCGATATTCTCCGGGGGAAACGCCCTGCCGTCCGCCAGACGATGCAAAGATTCAGCAGGAAAGCCGCGATTTCTCCGGCTGCGCCACCGAAGCAAAAGCCTGTCACACCGAACAGCTCGCCCAGCATCAGCTTGAAGCCCAATGGAAACAGCAGCGCCTCAGCGAAGAAGAGTATGTGCGCCGGGATATACGCGCCTACGATCTTGTAGTAGCAAACCAGCTCCGAATTGAGCATATAGAACACAAAGCCGATGGCACAGGATACCGTGAGCAGGATCGCGCTCTGCGTCGCGACGGCATCGCCGGACGGCAAAAAAAGTCTGCTGAACGGACGCGCCAAAAGCAGCAAAGCTGCTGCCACAAGCAGCGATCCTACGACGCCTCCCTTTGTGTTCCGCCTTGCGATCTCGTCCAGTTCCTTCATCGCGGCATCCCGATCTCTGTCGGAGGACGCGCCGCACACCTTTCCCACCCTTGTGCCAAGCATCGCTGTCACAAGGAAACTGAAGCCCACGCAAGTCACCTCCGGCAGATTGTCAATGGCCTCAAAGACACCCACGCCGGCCACCACCGATTCAGAAAAGCGAGTCAGCAGATATAAGTTCTCCGCCAGATACAGCACTCCCACGAAGCCATATTCCATAAAATCCGGTAAGCCCGTGAAAAAGGATTCCCTTATATCCGCAAGACGCATGTTCCAGGCTGTGAACGCCGCCTTCGAGCTTTTGCGCCGGATGATAAAGCAGGACAGTATGATATAAAGATCCGCCGCAGCAATGCCAATCACATTCATCAGCATATAGCCTGTCATGGATGGCCCGGAAACCGTAACGACGATATTGCCCGCAAGAATACACCCATAGAGTATAAGATTTGTAATCAGCAGCTGACGCCGCTCCTCCAAATACATAAAGCAGACTGCCAGACTGAATATGCTTTGGGGGATAAAGCAAAACAGGAAGATCGAGTAACAATCGCGGCTTAACAGCGCCAGGGCTGCGCTCCCGTCGTTTGCGCCCAGCAGATCAAGCACGGGCTCTTTGAACAGGGTAAGCAGGAGCGTAAATGCAGTCATAACCATGATCAACCAGGTATAACCGGCATTCTTATGGCGCTCAAACATCGTGAAATCACTTGCACCGTAGTCCCTGGCGCAGACAGCCTGTACCCCGTTATAGCCCAGCGCGACAAATGCTGAAACAAGCATAATGCAGGGCATAACGACCTCATAGGCCGCCGCTCCTTCCGCACCAAGGAAGTGGCTGATAAAGAAGAGGTTGATCAGGTTTTTCATCACCAGATCCATCTCGGCGATCATGGCGAAGAAAATCGTTTTAGCTTCTCTATACCGTGATCTGCCGGTTTCGTTCTCCAGTCCAGTCATTCTTATCTTGCCTCTTTTCTGCAACCCAACCATGTTTTTGCAACAAATCCCGATCTGATTCAATTATTGTACCATTGCTGACTGGCGCGGTCAATGATCTCCTGTTCAAACGGGAAGGAGGCACTTCCTTACGAAGTGCCTCCTTCAGGGGCGCCCTTTAAGCGTCACGATCGATTGCCGCCTCACGCCCGGTACAGGGGGAAGCGCAGCTGGGCCTTGAACAGGTCGCCGTCCACGCTGAGGAGGAACTCGCCCTTCTGCAGCGCCGTCAGGCCCGTGGCAATGCTCAGGCCCAGGCCGCTGCCCTCGGTGGAGCGGGAGGCGTCGCCCCGGACGAACCGCTCCGTCAGCTCGTCGGCGGACACGTTCAGCGGGTAGCGGGACACGTTCTTCACCGTCAGCAGCACCGTCTCGCCGACCACCTGGCTGGACAGGTAGACCCGCGTGCCGGGCATGGCGTACTTGCACACGTTGCTCAGCAGGTTGTCCAGCACCCGCCACAGCAGCTTGCCGTCGGCGCGGATATGGGGGTCCGTCTCGTCGGCGGTCACCACCGGCTCCACGCCGCACTCGGCCAGGCGCTGGCGGTATTCGCCCACGGCCTGGGAGAGGAACACGTTCACGTCCGTGTCCGTCAGCGTCACGGGGATGGCGCCCGTGGCGGCCTTGGAGGCCTCCACCAGGTCCTCCGTCAGCTTCCGCAGCCGCTGGGACTGCCGGTCCAGCACGCCGATATATTCCGCGGCCTGGGGGTTTTCGATGTTCTCCTTTTTCAGCAGATCCACGTAGTTGACGATGGAGGTCAGGGGGGTCTTGATGTCGTGGCTGACGTTGGTGATCAGCTCCGTGCGCATCCGCTCGGACCGCATCCGCTGGTCCACGGCCTTCTGCACGCCCTGCTGCACGGCGTTGAGATCCTCCCCGTGGCGGCGTAGATCGCCGAAGAGCCAGCGGGTGTCTACCGGCTGGTCATAGTCGCCCCTGGCCAGCGCCTGCCCGCCCTTTTGCAGCGTCCTCAGGCCGATGGCCACGTAGATGAGGAACAGCCCCGCCAGCAGATCCACCAGCAGGCTGACAATCAGGTACTCCACGTCCCAGTAGTTGGCCGCGCACACGGTGTTGATCATCAGCACCGCCGTCACCGCCAGGGCCGTTTTCCACACCAGGGGGATGCGCCGGAGCACGTAGCCAACCCAGCGGAAGAAGCGGCCCACGCCCCGCAGCAGCCACCACACGGCGCTGCCCCGCAGCACGGTGCCGGCCTTGCACTGGGCGGCAAAGGCGATCAGCAGCAGATACCCCGGCAGGACGCCCGCCGCGATCCACAGGGGCGAGAGACCCCGGAGCTCGAACTCCATCGCGCCCCAGCCCAGCAGGAGCAGGGCCGCCCACACGTCCATGGGGATCTTGTCGAACCAGGTCAGGTGGATGCCCTCATAGCCCCGCCAGTGGCCGGCGGAGGCCAGGGAGAAGCTGAGGCAGAAGATCCACGCAGCCAGCGCCAGCAGCTCCAGCCCCAGCACGGCGTATCGCCAGCGGATCAGCCAGCGGGCCACCGCCTCGCTGTAGCCGGGCTGGAAGTGGTCCTCGTCCAGCTGGGCGTTGACGGTCAGGGGCACGCCGTTCAGCGTAAAGTCCACGCTGACGGCATAGAGGGGATTGAGGGGGTGGTAGTTGCGCAGCAGCTCCGTGCCCTCGCCGTCCACCACGGACACGGCGCAGGAGGCGTCCTCAAAAACGCGGGCGAACATCTCGGCAAAGGCGGGATCGGTGATGTCCATCTCCCCGTTCTCCGCCGGTACGCTCTCCAGGTAGCTGATGACGGTCTGCGCCATGTTGGTGCAGGGCTGCTCATAGATGCTCTGTTCCGCCTCGGCGCCGCCGTCCAGATAGGCGTTCCAGGTCACCAGCCACACGATGGCGGCCCCGCCCAGCACCAGCACGGCGGTGAGGACGACCAGCAGGCAGTAGGCCGTGACCTTGGCCCAGGCCCGGTCGATCCATTTTTTCATTGTGCCTCGCCCTCCATCTTGTAGCCCTTGCCCCATACCACCTTCAGGTAGCGGGGCTCGGCGGGGTTGATCTCGATCTTCTCCCGGATGTGCCGCACGTGGACGGCCACCGGGTTGTCGCCCACGCAGTCCTCGTGCCAGACCCGGCGGTAGATCTCCGCCGGGGAGAAGACCTTGCCGGCGCTGAGCATCAGCAGCCGGAGGATGTCGTATTCCAGGGGGGTGAGGCTGACCCGCTCGCCGTCCACGGCCACGGTCTTGCCCTCGTCGTCCAGGACGATGGAGCCGATGGTGACGGCGGTGGGCCGCACGGTGCCGCCGCCCAGCTGGAGGTAGCGCCGCAGCTGGGACTTGACCCGCGCCAGCAGCTCCACCGGGTTGAAGGGCTTGGTCACGTAGTCGTCGGCGCCCACGTTGAGGCCCAGGATCTTGTCGGTGTCCTCGCCCTTGGCGGTCAGCAGGATCACCGGCAGGTTGGCGTGCCGGCGCAGCTCGGTCATGGCGGTGATGCCGTCCATGCCGGGCATCATGATGTCCATGAGCACCAGGTGGATATCCTCCCGGTCCACCACCTCCAGGGCCTCTCTGCCGTTGCCCGCCGTAAAGACCTGATAGCCCTCCGAGCGCAGGTAGATGGTCAGGGCGGACACGATGTCCTTCTCGTCGTCGCAGACTAAGATGTTGTACATGGTGGAACCTCCCGAAATCGTCGGAATGACAGAATATAGCGCACCCATCCCTCACCGTCATTGCGAGCCGCCGCAGGCGGCGCGGCAATCCGTCATGCCCCGTCCTATCCGCCGTCTCTCTACGGATTCCCACGACCAGTTTGCGAACTGGTCTCGGAATGACAGAATGGGGTGCGTCTCCTATCTGTCATTGCGAGGGCCGCAGGCGGCGCGGCAATCCGTCATGCCCCGTCCTATCCGCCGTCTCTCTACGGATTCCCACGACCAGTTTGCGAACTGGTCTCGGAATGACAGAATTTGGTGCGTCTCCTATCTGTCATTGCGAGGGCCGCAGGCGGCGCGCGGCAATCCGTCATGTCCCGTCCTATCCGCCGTCTCTCTGCGGATTCCCACGACCAGTTTGCGAACTGGTCTCGGAATGACAGAATGGGGTACGTCTCCTATCTGTCATTGCGAGGGCCGCAGGCCCGTGGCAATCCGTCATACCCCCGTACCGCTCAGAACGGCAGGGCCTCCTCGCTGCTGCGCTGCTTGAGCGAAGCCGCGGAGACCTTGTGCTCGATGGGCTTCCACTCGATTTTGCAGAACAGCACCGAAATGGCGATGGGGATGTAGGTAGCCATAAACAGGGGGAAGGTGAAGACGTACGCCACCTTTTTCCAGGCGGCGGTGCGGATCATGCGCCACTCCGTGGCGGTGGTGATGGCGCCGATGACGAACATGGTGGCGTACATCTGCCCGGCGAACTCCGCCAGGGACTGCACCGCGATCATCAGGTCGTCGCCCACGACGGCGCCGTAGATGGACAGCCCCACGTTGCACACCAGGGCCGCGGTGGAGAGGATGTAGGCCGGCATGGTGGCCGAGACCATGTCGTAGCAGGAGAAGCTGCCGTGGAAAATGCCCCGGATCAGCCGGGCGCCGTAGCGGGTGAAGACCTGCAGGGCGCCCTTGCACCAGCGGGCGCGCTGGCGCCAGGACGGCACGAAGCCGGAGGGCTGCTCGTCGTAGAGCACGGCGTCAGGGCAGAAGCCGATGCGTCCGCCCTCCACGATGTGGTGGACGGAGAACTCGATGTCCTCCACCAGGGTGTGGTAGGGCCAGGGCCCCATCTTCTCGGCCACGGCGCGGCTGAACAGGAACCCGGTGCCGCCCACGGCGCAGCTGGTGCCCAGGCGGTGGCGGGCGTGGTTCAGGTAGCGGCTCTCCCGCAGGTACCACAGGGCGTAGCCGGCGCTGATCCAGTTGTCGCCGTAGTTTTTGGAGTTGCGGTAGCTGGTCACCACGTCGTACCCGTCGGAGAAGGTGCGGTTCATCTGCTCCACGAAGTCGGGGGAGAGGATGTTGTCCGCGTCGAAGACGAAGTAGCCGTCAAAGCCGGCGGGGAAGTCCTCCGCCAGGTGCTCCATCAGGGCGCGCAGGGCGTAGCCCTTGCCCACCTGGGCCTTGTTGAACCGCTCGTAAACGGTGGCCCCGGCGGCGCGGGCCACGGCGGCGGTATCGTCGGTGCAGTTGTCCGCCAGCACGAAGATGCGCAGCAGGTCCGCGTCGTAGGTCTGGGCGCGGAGGCTGGCGATGAGATCGCCGATGACGGCGCGCTCGTTGCGGGCGCAGATCAGAACGGCGTAGCTGTGCTTTTTGGACGGGCCGTGGGGCTTGTCCTTTCGGAACCACACCACGGGGATATAGAGAAACTGATAGGCGTAGCAGACGAAGAAGATGATGCCGATGAGCCAGTTGACGGTTTTCAGCGTTTCCATAAGAACTCCTTTCCGACCCGGAAAAACGGGGTGCGCACAGTACGCCCCGGTGCCCGTCGGGCACCGGGAGCGCTGTCGTAGATAGGTGGATTGTGTCCCCAGTATATCGGGGATCGGGTTAAGAAACAAGGGGGGAGTTTTTTAAGATTTTGTAAAGGTGCGGAAACAATTCGTTACAGAGAACGGACCGGATTTTCGGACAGTGGCCCTGGTAGAATGGGGTCGAATCAAGGGAAGAGTCCCCGAAAAGGAGGATGACGTATGAACAAGTTTTTTGATTATCTGGTCATGGATCTGTCGGTGCCGCGCATCCGGGAGCTGGGCGCGTACATCCGCCGCTTTGCCGCGGCGCTGGGCGGGGAGATCCCGGTGGAGGGCCGATTGGGCCAGGTGGGCTTCTGCGCCACGGCCCTGCCGGGGGAGCAGGTCCGGGTCCACTGGGTGGAGATCGGCCGCCAGCGCATCACCGTGGAGGCCACGATTTAAGGGGCCGGCGTCCCCGACGGCCCGCCCGCCCTGTCATTGCGAGCCGCCGAAGGCGGCGTGGCAATCCGCAGCATCCAGCAGCCCCTGTTCCCGGAGGAATGCGGATTCCCGCGCCACCTGCGTGCGCACCGGCTCCGCGGCATGACAAGGAACGTCATGCCCCGCAGCCGTCACGGCAACGCCGCAAAGCGGCCGCGTCTTCTATATTCTGCCGCAAGTCTGCCGCAGATTTGCCACAATTTGCCGCCTCACCGATACAGCTCCAGCACCTGCCGGCAGTAGTCGGCGAACTGCTGCCGCACGTCTGCCGGCCCCGCCAGCTCCGCCTCGGCGCCCAGCTGGAACAGCCAGCCGAAGAAGGTGGGGCCCACCTCCACCTGGGCGGTCAGGGCGAAGCCGTCGCCCTCGGAGATGATGTGGGCGTCGGTGCCGAACCGGTCCGTCACCACGTTGGTCAGGTGCCGGGCAAAGCGCAGCTTCACCGTCCGGGTCTCGCCGTTGTACATGTCGAACACGGTCCGCACGTACTGCCCCAGGTCGAAGCCCTCCGGCAGGGGAGAGCGGGGGGCATCGGTAACGGTGAGGCTGTCCATCCGGTCCACCCGGTAGTGGCGGTAATCCCCCAGGGCGCCGTCATAGGCCACCAGATAGTAGTGCCGGTCCACGCACAGGGCCACCGGGTCGGCAGTGTAGAGCGCCCCGCCCCGGCGGTAGACCTTTGTGCCGCCGGCGGTCCAGTCGAAGTACCGGAAGGTTACCTGCCTGCCTGCGTTGATGGCGGTGTTGATGCCGTCCACGGTGTAGTAGAGCCGCTCGTTGTCGGTGCGCACCCGGTTCATCACGTACACCTGCCGCCGGAGCTGATGGGCCTGGGGGCGGCTGGCCAGCTTTTCCAGCTTGGTGATCAGCTCCATGCTCTTGTTCGCCGTCAGGAAGGGGGAGGCCTGCACCACGTCGATGAGCATTTTCAGCTCCGGCAGCTGGAAGTCCCGCTGCCCCAGATAATAGCCGAAGTGGGCGCCCTTCACCGTCAGCACGTCCATGCCGTACAGGCGCAGCTGCTCCACGTCGTCGTAGATGCTCTTGCGGTCGGCGCTGATGCCGCAGCGCGCCAGATGCTCCAGGATCTCCTGGAGGGTGACGGGATGCTCCTCGTCGCTCTGCTCCGTGAGAAATTGGGCCAGATACAGGATCCGCAGCTTCTTTCGTGTCATGGTGCCATCCTCCCTTGGCGCTTTGATGCCCATAGCTGTCATTGCGAGCCGCCGCAGGCGGCGCGGCGATCCGTATTTCCGCAGGGGAGCAGCGGATTCCCACGGCGGTTTGCGAACCGGCCTCGGAATGACAGCTCGTTTGCCCCATTATAGCAGAGATCCGCCCCTGTGAACAGAAAAAAATTAACAATCCCGCCCTGTCCGAAATCGTTGACGATGGGGCGGGAGCGTTGTATAATAAGATGATTTATTGTGTGGAGGTATATGCTCTGATGTGGATTGCGGACGGTTGGAAGGACTACGAACTGCTGGACTGCGGCGGCGGCGAAAAGCTGGAGCGGTGGGACCGGCAGATCCTGGTGCGCCCGGACCCCCAGGCCATTTGGGCAACGAACCGCGCCCATCCCGGCTGGCGCAGCGCCGACGCGCGGTACAGCCGCTCGTCCACCGGCGGCGGCCATTGGGACCGCAAGCAGGTGCCGGAGAGCTGGAGCGTACACTATAAGGACCTGACCTTCCAGGTCAAGCCCATGAACTTCAAGCACACCGGCCTCTTCCCCGAGCAGGCCGCCAACTGGGAC
>DGHJ01000146.1:5512-7025 GCA_002392625.1 Oscillospiraceae bacterium UBA3851 | reverse complement strand
GCGATGGAGGCGGTGATGACGCCGATCTTCGAGCCGTTCATCTCCACGCGGTTCAGGGGGCTAGTGCAGCCGTAGCGCGCCAGCTCCTCCAGGTTCTTCTCCACCTTGGGGTGGTTCATGTAGGCGTTGGCGGGGGCGGCAATGTACTTGCGGGTGTTGCGCACGTAGGGAGCCGCCTGGTGCTCGGTGCGCTCACCGAAGGTGACGATGCTCTTGGAGTGGGCCACACGTGTGGTGGTGCGGTACAGCACGGGCATATCGAACTTCTCGGAGATGTCGTAGGCCGCCTTCATGAAGTCCAGGCACTCCTGGGAGTCGGCGGGCTCGATCATGGGGATCTTGGCAGAGCGGGCATAGTAGCGGTTATCCTGCTCGTTCTGGGACGAGTGCATGCTGGGATCGTCCGCGGAGACGATGACGAAGCCGCCGCCCACGCCGTTGTAGGCCGCCGTGAAGATGGGGTCCGCCGCCACGTTCACGCCCACGTGCTTCATGGCGCACAGGCTGCGCACGCCGGCGATGCTGGCGCCGTAAGCCACCTCCGTGGCCACCTTCTCGTTGGGGGCCCACTCACAGTACAGGCTGTCCTTATACTTGGGCAGCTCCTCAAAGACCTCGGTGCTGGGAGTGCCGGGATAGGCGGAGCAGACCTTCACGCCCGCCTCGTAGGCGCCTCTGGCAATGGCCTCATTGCCGGAAAGCAGATGTCGATCCAATTCAATAACCACCTTTCTGATATTGCGGTGTCTCTAAACACTTCTCCTATTTTATACAAAATCACCTGTTCTGTAAATAACAATTTCGCATTTTTATGTGCTTTGCCGAATTTTTGGTAGCACTTCAAAGTGATGATGTCCCCGGCGCAGCGGGAACGGATGGGGCGGGAGTGCCCCGTCCGCGGCCCGGCGCAGCCCCCACCGGGCGGATTTGTGCAATTTTTTATTCAGCTCTTGCAAGTTCGGTGCGGGCTTCTTTCAAAAACACGCCGGAAAAACGGCGCCGGGCCGGCCGCCGACGGATCGTTTTGCATAAAAAAAGCGGGGAAAAACCAAAGCGCCGGAAAAGCCGAAATAATATCCGTCATTTTGGAGAATTTGCAAAAAACCGCCGAAATAGCCAAAAAAAGAATGTTGACCGGCCGGAAAATATGGTACAATCACCCATGGAAAATGGGGGCCGCGCCCCCGGAGAGAAAGGAATATTTAAGGAGGCTCATTATGATTCAACTGTTCGATCACGGCGTCTATCTGGTAAACGGCGTTCCTATGGACAATGCGTCCGTCGCCCCGGAGGAGGCCAAGAAGGAGACCATGGCCTGGAAGATCCTGCAGGCGCACAATACGTCCGGCGATCCCGCGCAGCTCAAGGTGAAGTTTGACGCCATGGCATCCCACGACATCACCTATGTGGGCATCATCCAGCAGGCGAGAGCCTCCGGCATGAAGGAGTTCCCCATCCCCTACGCCCTGACCAACTGCCACAACAGCCTGTGCGCCGTGGGCGGCACCATCAA
>DGHJ01000146.1:2673-5459 GCA_002392625.1 Oscillospiraceae bacterium UBA3851 | reverse complement strand
GGCACCATCAACGAGGACGACCATATGTACGGTCTGTCCGCCGCCAAGAAGTACGGCGGCATCTACGTGCCCGCCAACCAGAGCGTCATCCACTCCTACGCCCGTGAGGAGCTGAGCCGCTGCGGCGCCATGATCCTGGGCTCCGACTCCCACACCCGCTACGGCGCCCTGGGCACCATGGCCGTGGGCGAGGGCGGCCCGGAGCTGGCCAAGCAGCTGCTGAACAACACCTGGGATGTTCCCATGCCCAAGGTGGTGCTGGTGTACATGACCGGTAAGCCCCGCCGCGGCGTCGGCCCCCACGACGTGGCCATCGCCCTGGTGAAGGCTACCTTTGCCAGCAAGTTCGTCAACAACATGGTGCTGGAATTCGTCGGTCCCGGCATTGCCGAGCTGCCCATCGACTTCCGCAACGGCATCGACGTCATGACCACCGAGACCACCTGCCTCAGCTCCATCTGGGAGACCGACGAGGTGACCCGCGGCTTCTATGAGACCCACAAGCGGCCTCAGGACTACGCCGAGCTGCACCCCGGCCAGTGCGCCTACTACGACAAGATGATCACCATCGAGCTGGACAAGGTGGAGCCCATGATCGCTCTGCCCTTCCATCCCTCCAACGCCTACACCATCCGGGAGTTCCTGGACAACGCCGAGGAGATCCTCAAGAAGGTGGAGGACGACGCCGCCCACCGTTATCCCAAGGCCCACGTCCATCTGGTGGACAAGATCCACGACGGCGGCGTCTGGGCTGACCAGGGCGTCATCGCCGGCTGCAGCGGCGGCCTGTTCGACAACATCACCGAGGCGGCCGACATCATCCGCGGCCACTACATCGGCCACGACGGCTTCAGCTTCAGCGTGTATCCCACCTCCGTGCCCGTGTCCCTGGAGCTGACCAAGATCGGCTCCACCGCCGACCTGCTCCACGCCGGCGCGGTGATCAAGCCCAGCTTCTGCGGTCCCTGCTTCGGCGCCGGCGACGTGCCCGCCAACAACGGCCTGTCCCTGCGTCACGCCACCCGCAACTTCCCCAACCGCGAGGGCTCCAAGCCCAGCGAGGGCCAGTTTGCCGCCGTGTGCCTGATGGACTCCCGCTCCATCGCTGCCACGGCCCGCAACGGCGGCCGCATCACCCCGGCCACCGAGGTGGACTATGAGCCTGAGCACCACGAGTATCACTTCGACAAGTCCGTCTATGAGAACCGCATCTACTACGGCTTCGGCAAGGCCGATCCCAGTGTGGAGCTGGTCATGGGTCCCAACATCACCGACTGGCCCAAGATGTACGAGCTGGGCGAGAACCTGCTGGTGGAGTTTGCCGCCGTCATCCACGATCCCGTCACCACCACCGACGAGCTGATTCCCTCCGGCGAGACCTCCTCCTACCGCAGCAACCCCCTGCGCATGGCCGAGTTCACCCTCAGCCGCCGCGTGCCCGACTACGTGCCCCGCGCCAAGGAGATCGCCAAGACCGAGCTGGCCCGCCGCCACGGTGATTTCCCCTTCCATATCCGCGAGGTGCTGGGCCGCGTGGGCGACGCCGCTGAGCTGATGCCCAACACCCAGTACGGCTCCGCCGTGTTCGCCAACCGTCCCGGCGACGGCTCCGCCCGCGAGCAGGCCGCCTCCTGCCAGAAGGTGCTGGGCGGCTTCGCCAACGTGTGCTACGAGTACGCCACCAAGCGCTACCGCAGCAACTGCATCAACTGGGGCATCCTGCCCTTCACCATCGACGAGGGTACCGCCTTCGAGTACAACCCCGGCGACTGCCTGTTCGTGCCCGGCATCCGCAAGGCCGTGGCCGAGGGCAAGGAGGACATCCCCGCCAGGATCATCCGCCAGAACGGCGCCGTGGAGGACATCCTGCTCCACATCAAGGGCCTGACGGACGACGAGCGGGAGATCCTGCTGGCCGGCTGCCTGATGAACTACTACGCCGCGCGTATGTGATTTTAATAGTAAGGAGATAAAACGATGAACAAGATCCAAATGGTAACGCCGCTGGTGGAGATGGACGGCGACGAAATGACCCGCATCCTGTGGCAGATGATCAAGGATCAGCTGATCACCCCCTTTGTGGACCTGAAGACCGAGTATTACGATCTGGGCCTGCTGCACCGCAACGAGACCCGCGACCAGGTGACCGTGGACGCCGCCAACGCCACCAAGCGTCTGGGCGTGGCCGTCAAGTGTGCCACCATCACCCCCAACAAGCAGCGCATGATCGAGTATCCTCAGCTGACCGAGATGTGGAAGAGCCCCAACGGCACCATCCGCTCCATTCTGGACGGCACCGTGTTCCGCGCCCCCATCCTGATCGACTGCATCCACCCCGTGGTGAAGAACTGGAAGCTTCCCATCACCATCGCCCGTCACGCCTACGGCGACGTGTATAAGAGTGTGGATATGTACACCACCGAGCCCGGTGTGTGCACCATGACCTTCAAGGGTGAGTCCGGCGAGGAGAAGACCCTCACCGTCCAGAAGGTGGACGGCCCCGCCGTGTGGCAGGGTGCCCACAACAAGGAAAAGAGCATCCGTTCCTTCGCCCGCGCCTGCTTCCAGTACGCCATCGACACCAAGCAGGACCTGTGGTTCTCCACCAAGGACACCATCGCCAAGATCTACGACGGCGAGTTCAAGAAGGTGTTCGAGGAGGAGTTCGAGAACTACAAGGCCAAGTTCGATGAGCTGGGCATCACCTATTTCTACACCCTGATCGACGACGCCGTGGCCCGCGTCATCCGCTCCAAGGGCGGCTTCATCTGGGCCTGCAAGAACTA
>DGHJ01000146.1:0-2618 GCA_002392625.1 Oscillospiraceae bacterium UBA3851 | reverse complement strand
CGGCGACGTCATGAGCGACATGGTGTCCACCGCCTTCGGCTCCCTGGCCATGATGACCAGCGTGCTGGTTGCCCCCGACGGCACCACCGAGTACGAGGCCGCCCACGGCACCGTCACCAAGCACTATTACAAGCACCTGAAGGGCGAGGCCACCTCCACCAACCCCATGGCCACCATCTTTGCCTGGACCGGCGCCCTGCGCAAGCGCGGCCAGCTGGACGGCATCGACGAGCTGGTGACCTTCGCCGATCAGCTGGAGGCGTCCTGCTTCGAGACCCTGTCCGCCGGCATCATGACCAAGGACCTGGTAGGTCTGGTGGACGAGGGCTTTGAGGCCCACGCCGTCACCAGCGCTGAGTTCATCGCCGCCATCCGGGAGCGCCTGGAGGCCAAGCGGTAAAAACATCAAACAGGAGTGGACGCCCGGCGCCCACTCCTGTGGAACGCTTATCCCAAACTGATTAGGAGGAAAGGCAATATGGAAATTCTGAAGCCGGCCACCGCCGGCACGCTGGAATCCAGCGACGCCCAGATCACCGTGGAGCCCGCTGAGGGCGGCATCGCCCTGGAGCTGCACAGCAGCGTTATGAATCAGTACGGCCGTCAGATCAAGGCCACCGTGCTGGAGACGCTGGAGCGCCTGGGTGTGGAGAACGCCCGCGTCACCGTGGTGGACAAGGGCGCCCTGGACTGCACCCTGAAGGCCCGCGTGGAGTGCGCGGTATTCCGCAGCTGCGACAAGTCCCAAGCCAATATTCCCTGGGGAGGTGTGATTCGATGATCCCTCGTCCCAAGCCTGAGCGGTTCCGGCTGCGCCGGACCATGATCTTCATGAGCGCCCAGAAGCCGGGCCTCATCAAGGACGCCTATATCTACGGCGTGGACAGCATCATGCTGGACCTGGAGGACGCTGTGGCGGAGAACCAGAAGGACGCCGCCCGCTTCTCCCTGTACCACACCCTCAAGACCATCGACTACGGTGACACTGAGGTCATCGTCCGCATCAACGGCCTGGATACCCCCCACTGGCAGGAGGATATCCGCGTCTGCGTGGCCGGCGGAGCCGACGGCATCCGCATCGCCAAGTGCGAGAGTGCCGACGACGTCCGCACCGTGGAGGCTGCCGTGGAGAAGGCGGAGGAGGAGTTCGGCGTGGAGAAGGGCCGGACGCTGCTGATGGCCGCTCTGGAGAGCCCCAAGGGCATCCTGAACGCCTACGAGATCTGCGCCGCTTCCGACCGCATGTTCGGCGTGGCCATCTCCGGCGGCGACTTCCGCAAGTGCATGCAGACCAAGCCTACTGCCGACGGCATCGACATGGTGGTAGCCCGCGGCCAGATGCTCATCGCCGCCCGCGCCGCCGGCGTACAGTGCTTTGACACCGTGTTCACTAATCTGGACGACAAGGAGGGCTTCGAGGCTGAGGTCCGCCAGAACAAGGCCATGGGCTTTGACGGCAAGAGCCTCATCAACCCCAAGCAGATCCGCTACGTCCATGAGGTGTTCGCACCCACCGAGAAGGAGATTATGCAGGCGGAGAAGATCGTCCGTGCCTACCGTGAGCAGTCCGCCGCTGGCGTGGGCGTGTTCACCGTGGACGGCAAGATGATCGACATCGCGTTTATCCCCGGCGCCGAGCGCACCCTGCGCCTGGCACGGGCCTGCGGCATGTATGAGGGGGATTTGGTATGATCAATAAGGTTGGAAGAGATATTCCCGACTTCCTGCTGGTAAACGGCAAGGAGGTCTATCAGGGCAAGAACTACATGGATGGCAAGTACATCCAGAAGGCGTCCCCCCGCACCCGCCGCTATGAAAAGCCTCAGGAGAGCAAGATCGTGGCCACTCTGGCCGACGCCCTGCGCCACTGCGGCGCCAGGAGCGGCATGACCTTCAGCTTCCACCACCACCTGCGCGACGGCGACTTCGTGGTCAACATGGTCATGAAGGCCGCCATCGAGGAGCTGGGCCTGGAGGATCTGACCATCGCCGCCACCAGCCTGGGCAACGCCCATGACCCCATCGCCGAGTACATCGAGCAGGGCAAGGTCATCGGCATCCAGACCAGCGGCATCCGCGGCCGCATGGGCGAGGTGGTCTCCGCCGGCAAGCTGAAGACCCCCGCCATCATCCGCAGCCACGGCGGCCGTCCCCGTGCCATCGAGGGCGGCGAGGTCCATATCGACATTGCCTTCGTGGCAGCTCCCACCAGCGACTGCGTGGGCAACTGCCGCGGTGTGGGTGGCAAGAGCGACTGCGGCTCCATGGGCTACGCCATGACCGATGCCAAGTACGCCGACCACGTGGTGGTGGTCACCGACTGCCTGGTGGACTTCCCCAACATGCCTGCCAGCGTGGAGGCCATTGACGTGGACGCCGTTGTAGTCGTTGACTCCATCGGCAACCCCAAGAAGATCGCCTCCGCCGCCGCCCGCATCTCCCAGAACCCCCGCGACCTGATGATGGCGGAGAACGTGGCCAAGGTCATCGCCGCCACTCCGTATTTCAAGGAGGGCTTTTCCTTCCAGACCGGCGTGGGCGGCCCCTCTCTGGCCGCCAACCTGTTCCTGGAGAAGTACATGGACGAGCGCGGCATCAAGATGGGCTGGGCCATCGGC
>DGHJ01000080.1:21421-21556 GCA_002392625.1 Oscillospiraceae bacterium UBA3851 | reverse complement strand
GCGCCCGTCAGATCGCCCTGCTGCCTTTCGTGACCGAGTAATTGGCAAACGAACCAAAACTCCCGCCATATATCGGCGGGAGTTTTTCGTTGCGGGCGATATTGACGGCTGTCCGTCATTTTGATATAGTAGAAA
>DGHJ01000080.1:21098-21277 GCA_002392625.1 Oscillospiraceae bacterium UBA3851 | reverse complement strand
CTGGCTCTGTGCCTGACGGCCTGCGGCGCCAAAGAACAGGCCCAGCTGCACCGGGGCACCGTGGAGGGCAATACGTACACCAGCGAATCCCTGGGCGTCGTTCTGGAGCTGGACGACACCTGGGACATCGCCGACGATGAGCAGATCGCCCAGCTGAGCGGTATGGTGGCCGACTCCTT
>DGHJ01000080.1:20872-21027 GCA_002392625.1 Oscillospiraceae bacterium UBA3851 | reverse complement strand
AAGGAGCACCTGGAAAGCGGCAGCGTGGTGTACGATCTATACGCGCTGAAGTCGGACGGTTCGTCCCTCAACATCACCATCCAGAAGCTGAACGCGGTGGGCGGCGCTCTGGTGACGGAGGACGCCTACGCCGAGGCCAACATCAAGCAGCTCCC
>DGHJ01000080.1:20544-20813 GCA_002392625.1 Oscillospiraceae bacterium UBA3851 | reverse complement strand
GACACGCTGGCTGCCGCTGGGATCACCGTGGACAACGTGGAGAAAGCCACCGTGTCCTTCGCCGGGGCGGACCATGCGGCGCTGAAGCTGACCGGCGAGATCCAGGGGATCCCCCTCTGTGAGACCATCGTTCTGGTCAAAAACGGCCCCTACATTTTCGTGATCACCGCCGCCACCTTCTATGAGGACGCCACCGCCGACCTGCTGGCCCTGTTTCAGGCGAGGTAGGGGCATCGCAAACGATAAAAGCCGGATCCGTACAGGATCCG
>DGHJ01000080.1:18576-20402 GCA_002392625.1 Oscillospiraceae bacterium UBA3851 | reverse complement strand
AATAGCTGAAAGACACCCCTGATGGGTTTCTTTCAGACTATCTTCCTTTCCGAGAACCAACGCTTTACAGACTTTTTTGACAGTCTGAAAAGCCGGATCCGTACAGGATCCGGCTTTCTGTTTTTATCGGGCGATCTCCGGCAGATCGTCCTCCCGGACCCATTCCTGCACGTCCACCACCTCGAACTCAGTGGGGGTGCGGCGGATCACTACGTGGGCGATGCCGGCGTTGATGATGGTGCGGCGGCACATGGAGCAGCTGGTGGCATCCCCCAGCAGCTCGCCGGTCTGGGCGTTGCGGCCCACCAGATACAGCGTGGCGCCCACCATGTCCCGCCGGGAGGCGGAGATGATGGCATTGGCCTCGGCGTGGACGCTGCGGCACAGCTCGTACCGCTCCCCACGGGGCACGGACATGGCCTCCCGCGTGCAGTAGCCCATGTCCACGCAGTTGCGGCGGCCGCGGGGCGCGCCGTTATAGCCGGTGGAGATGATCTCGTCGTTTTTCACGATGATGGCGCCGTACACCCGCCTGAGGCAGGTGGCCCGCTCCAGCACCGTCTGGGCAATATCCAGATAGTAGTTCTCCTTGCTGATGCGCTCCATGGGCTTGCCCTCCTTGCGCGTTTTACCCAATATATCACACCAAAACGCCCGGCGCAAGACCTTATCGCGCCGGCTCCAGCTTGAAAAGGTTCCGGTCGGCAGCAAAGTTGCTCAGCTCGTAGAGCACCAGCACGTCGGTGACATCCTCGGCCAGCATCAGCTCCTCCACGGACTCGTTGTAGAAGCGCAGATCCAGCATGATGATCGTCTCGTAATCCTCCGTCAAAAACGGCACGAAGGAGTTGGCGAAGGAGTCCTTTACCAGCAGCAGCGTCCTGCCGTTCTCCACCCCCGTTTTGACGGTCACCTTGGCCCAGTTACCGCCGAAGAACACGGCGTACTTGTCCTTTTCCGCCAGCTTGGCCCGGTCGTACAGGGTGTCGGTCACCGTGCCGTCGCAGTCCACGGAGCGGACGGTCACCCCCTCCGGCAGGGATACGGCGTCATAATCGCTGTCCGGCAGCAGGACCTTGGAGTACAGGGTGCCGCGGAAACCGTCCGTCACCGTCGTCAGCGGCATGTTGCGGACGGCGTGGCCCGTTTCGGCGCACCAGACCTCATAGGCGGCGCGGGCGCCCTCGCCGGTCCAGTGGTGGTCGGTGCGGTAGTAGGGCTGATCCAGGAAGGACAGAGCATCCTTCACGTCGATGACCCGGTCCTCCCCCACCGCCTGGGCCAGCTGCTGACGGCGCAGCGCCGCGTCATACATGGGGGCGTTGGCCGGCAGCAGGTCGGAAAGCACAGTTGCCGGCGTGGGGGCCAGCAGCACACGGCAGTCCACGCCGTTCTGTGCGTTGAAAAATGCTGTGACCGCCCGAAGGTTTTTCTCATACTGGCTTTGCGGGAACTGGTCCTCCGTCAGCCGGGCGAAGTAGTACCCGTCCCGGCCCAGATAGACGCCGCCGATGTCCTGCTTGCCCGCCAGGCGCTGGAGCCAGGAGGCGGCCCCCATCCACACGTCCCGCAGGGCAATCTGGTCGCTCTCGTACTTCTCCGCCTCCTCTGTGAATTTGCCGGAGAACAGGCGGTCGGCGGTCAGGCGGGGGGCTTGCTGGAGATAGCGGTTTTCGTTGGGGGAAAAGGTCCGGTCCGGCAGCAGCAGCGTGGCCATGGACAGGCCCAGCAGGATCACGGCCACGGCGATCAGGGGCGGCAATTCTCTTTTCATCTCGTTGCCTCCCTCAGAACCGGAAATACAGGAACGGATTGTAGCTGTCGCC
>DGHJ01000080.1:16124-18517 GCA_002392625.1 Oscillospiraceae bacterium UBA3851 | reverse complement strand
ACCAGGAAGGCGATGCTCAGCAGCAAGATCACCGTGACGCCCACGGTGCGCAGCGCCACCGCCGTCCTCTCAGAGACGCGGCCGCCAAGCCGCTCCCACGCCCTGGCAGGCAGCGTGGTGCAGCCCACCAGAGCCAGCACCAGCAGCACGGCGTTGGAGCGCAGCAGGTACAAGGTTGTGCCGTCGGCAAACCGGGCGGTGAACATGGCCGACACATAGGCTCCCAGCTTGCCTAAATCAGTGATGGCGAACAGTACCCAGCCCATAATGAAGCACAGGCAGGTATAGATATGGCCCACGAGCCGCGGCGCCTTCTCCAGCCACTTTAAGAGGAAGGTCTTCTCCGCGATCAGCAAAACGGCGTAGTAAACGCCCCAGAGCACGAAGTTCCAGCTGGCGCCGTGCCACAGTCCGGTGAGGAACCAGACGATGGCCAGATTCAGGATCTGCCGGGCCACGCCCTTTCGATTGCCGCCCAGGGGGATATACACGTATTCCCGGAACCAGGTGCCCAGGCTGATATGCCAGCGTCGCCAGAATTCCGTGACGCTGCGGGACTCATAGGGGTAGCGGAAGTTCTCCAGGAACGTAAAGCCGAACAGGTGGCCCAGACCGATGGCCATATCGGAGTAGCCGGAAAAGTCGAAGTAGATCTGGAAGGTGAAGGCGATGGCGCCCAGCCAGGCCGTGAGAGCCGAGGGCTGTTCCATGGCGGAGATGGTCTCCCAGATGGCGCCGGCCTGGTTGGCGATGAGCACCTTCTTGCCCAGGCCGATGACGAACCGCTGCATGCCGCGGCTGACCTCCAGCCAGTTCTCCCGACGCTCGTGGAGCTGGTGGGCCACCGTCTTATACTGGACGATGGGGCCGGCGATCAGCTGGGGGAACAGCGTCACGTAGGCGGCAAAGTCCAGGATGTTCCGCTGGGGCGACACCTGGCTCCGGTACACGTCGATGGTGTAGGACATGGTCTGGAAGGTGTAGAACGAGATGCCGATGGGCAGGGCAAGGCCCAGGGCGGGAATGCCCTGATTGAGCAGGCTGTTGACGTTTGCAATGGCGAAGTCGGTGTACTTGAAGAAGAACAGAATAGCCAGGTTGCCCACCACCGACAAAATCAGCACAGCTTTTGCGCCCTTCTCCTTTCCGCGGCTGCGGAAAAAGCCGATGCCCAGGCCGTTGCAGTAGTCGAACACCGTGGAGAAGAGCATGATGAGGATGTATTTCGGCTCGCCCCAGCCGTAGAACAGCAGGCTGGCCAGCAGCAGCACGACGTTGCGGCCTTTGCGCGGGCAGAGATAGTATAAGATCACCACCAGCGGCAAAAACAGCAGCAGAAATACGGTACTGGAAAAAACCATGTGCGCGATTTCCTTTCAATCATCATACAGAAGTGGGGCAGAATCCTCTGTCCCACTTCTGTCATTTTCAGTCGATGATCCCCCGCAGCTTGCCCATCAGGAAGCTGTTGCGAAGAGCGGACAGGTTGTTGACGAACACCACGTCCTCCGCACCGCTCTCCCGGACAAAGGTCTGCAGATTGCCGGTCCAATAGCGGTAATCCAGCACGTAAACCGTGTGATAGTGGTCCGCCAAATACGGGACGAACGCGTTGCCGAAGGACTCCTTCACCACCACGCAGGCGGACTCGTCCTCCACCTCCGGGTTAGTGATGACGGTATAGGGGTTGTCGCCGCCGATGAAGGTGTTGTACTTCATGTCGGCACGCCAGTCGCCCACCGGGAAGATGATCTTCCAGGGGGTTTCCTGCCCGTTTTGGTCGGTGAAGACCAACCGGGCTGTGGTAGTCACCGGGTGATAGGCCACCACCGTGTCGGGGTTGGCGCCCATCTCCCCGTTTCCCCCGCTGTCCTTATAGAACGTGCCCAGGAAGCCGGGGAACTCCTCAATCCAGTAATCCGTCAGCTCATGGGGCGTGATCCCCTTGGCCTGGCAGAAGGCGCGGTAGCCGTAGTAGGCGCCCAGGGCCGTCCAGTGGTGGTCGGTGCGGAAGTAGATATACTCGGTGCGGTGACTCATCAACGTGTCGTACAGCGGCACCGCCTTGATGCCGTCGCCCAGCATGGAGACCACCTTGGACTCTGCCTTTTTCTGATCGCCGAAGAGGCTGGTGCCCAGCAACTCGTCCGGCATGGTGACGCCGGAGGACAGGGGCACGGTGATCACATAGACGTCCGCCGTGCCCTGCATCTGCCGCGCCGCCTCATTCACCGCCGCGGCGTATCTCTCCGCCGTTTCGGGAACGTAGGTGTACATCTCGAAGCCGGTGTTGCCGATGCGATAGACGGACTCATACTGCTGCTGCTCGCCGGTCAGCTCGATGGGCTCGTAGGTAGCCGGCCCCACGGGATCGTCCGTGGGCGTGGGGTCCA
>DGHJ01000080.1:14446-16018 GCA_002392625.1 Oscillospiraceae bacterium UBA3851 | reverse complement strand
GGTCTTCGGGCGTCTCAGGATCGTCGACGGGCGTGGGATCCACGGGCTCCACAGGCTCCACCGGGCCGGAGGGCTCCGGGTCCTGCTGGGGCTTTTTGTGGCGGTCCATAATGATGTTCACCGCCAGCAGGATCACCGCCACCACCGCCACGCACAGGCCGATGGCCAGAGGGTTGATGCCGCGGCGGCGCCGACGGCCGCGATACCTGTTGTTCATCCCAGCTGCTCCTTAATCACCGTCTCGGCCCGCTCAGCGTCGGCGGACACGCACAGCACCGCATAGACACCGCGCTGGACCAGCACGCCGCTGTCCAGCCGGGACACCTCGTCGGGCTGATACCGCTCCAGATTCGAGCGCTGGTCGGCCAGGAACGTCTCGATATCCGTCTTCACCGTTTTGGCGTCGGCCTCGCTGGCGCAGCGGACCACAATGATCTCCTCCGCCGTGGCGCCGTTGCTCATATAGCCCGCCGCCTCCGCCCCTTCTGGCAGCGTCATATAGTTTTCAACGGACGCGGCCTTCATCTCGGAATCAAAGGGAACCGTGTTGACCAGGGCGCCGGCCAGACCGCCCGCCGTAACGTTGTTATTGACCTTGGACCCGCCGCAGCCCACCAGGGCCACCGTCAGCACCAGTGCCAGCAACAGGGAAATCGCTCTTTTCATGTTATCCCATCCTTTTTTCTGATCGCCCGGAACAGCCGGGCAAATATTTATTATAGTGCAAAACCGCTGGAATTAAAAGGAACAATCGGTAACAAATTCGCCGGTCTTACCGGGCGGCGAACCAGTCCACCACCGCCTCCAGCACCTGCACCGCCTTGTCCATCTGCTGGACGGAGGTGTGCTCAAAGGGACCGTGATAGCTGTAGCCGCCGGTGCCCAGATTGGGGCAGGGCAAACCGCGGAAGGACAGCTGGGCGCCGTCAGTGCCGCCGCGGATGGGGTTGCTGACAGGCTCCAGGCCCACGCTGCGCACGGCAGCGAAGGCGGCCTCCACCGTCTCCGGGTACCGGGCGATGATCTCCGCCATGTTGCGGTACTGGTCCACCAGCGTCAGCGTGGCGGTGCCGGCGCCGTACTTGGCGTTGATGGCTTTTTCCACGTCACGCATCACCTGCTTGCGTTTTTCAAACATCCCGGCGTCGTGATCCCGGATGATGTAATTGATTTTGGCAGAGCTGACGTCGCCGCTCATGTCGGTCAGATGATAGAAGCCCTGGCGCCCCTCGGTGTCGCGGGGCCGCTCATTGCCGGGCAGCATGTGGTCGATCTCCGTGGCCACGCGGGCGGCGTTGACCATCACGTCCTTGGCGCTGCCGGGGTGGACGGACACGCCCCGGATCTCCCACCTGGCGGCGGCGGCGTTGAAGGTCTCGCTCTCGATTTCGTGGACGGCGGAGCCGTCCGCCGTGTAGCCGTATTTGGCGCCGAACCGGTCCAGATCCAGCAGGGCCGCGCCGTGGCCGATCTCCTCGTCGGGGGTGAAGCAGACGCTGATGGTGCCGTGAGGCCGATCATTGTGGAGCAGATGCTCGCACATGGTCAGGATCTCGGCGATGCCGGCCTTGT
>DGHJ01000080.1:12330-14406 GCA_002392625.1 Oscillospiraceae bacterium UBA3851 | reverse complement strand
GCCGGCCTTGTCGTCGGCCCCCAGCACCATGGTGCCGTCGGTGGTGATGAGGGTCTCGCCCACCATATCCTTCAGATGAGGGAACATCTCCGGCGTCAGGCTGTTGCCGCTGTCGCCCAGGGCCACCGCGCCGCCGTCGTAGTTTGGCACGATCTGATAGGCCGCCGGGCCGTTCTTGCCGGTGGTCACCGTGTCCAGATGGGCGATGAAGCCGATGGGGGTCTTGCCCTCATAGCCGGGGGTGGCGGGCAGCTTGCCGTACACGTAGGCATGGTCGTCCAGATACACGTCCTGCAAGCCCATCTCCCGCATCTCCCGCTCCAGCTCGCGGGCCAGGTCGAACTGCTTGGCGGTGGAGGGCGTGGTTTCGCTCTCCTCATCGCTGACGGTGTCGAATCCGATGTAGCGGATCAGTCTTTCATATGCTTCCATAGTGGTCCTCCTTGATAGAATTCCATTTTCAGCCATTATGAAATAATTATAGCCCCGCATCCCGCAAAGGTCAAGGGATGTGGGGCTATATGTTTCGTTAAAGATACGGCGTCAGCTCGTCCAGGGTCCGGGGCGTGTAGTCCATATAGGACACCATGGCGCCCACGTTGGCCATGCGGCACACGTCCTGGCGGAGGTACAGGTTTTTCACCAGCCGCTTGGCGTTCTCGGCGATGTTCCACTCAAAGGCGGTGTGAACGTGGCCGTACAGGTGGTACCAGCCCATGTAGTGGTCCCGGAAGGCGGGGATGGGGTAGTGGCACAGCACCACGCGGCGTCCCTCGTCCTCGATCTCCCGGTAGTCCGCCGCGTCCTCCAGCAGGTCGGCCACCGCATCCACCGCGGTGCGGTCGTCGTGATTGCCCAGGATCAGGCGCTTGCGGCCGTTGAGCCTGGTCAAATGCTGCCGCCAGCGCTCACCGTCCCCGGCGCAGAAATCGCCCAGGATCCAGGTCAGATCCTGCGGCCCTACCACGCTGTTCCAGCGGTGGATCAGGGTCTCGTTCATCTCCTCCACGGTGTCAAAAGGCCGGTTGTCGTAGGCGATGATGTCGCCGTGGTCAAAGTGCATATCCGCAATGTAGCGAACGGTCATGGCGGTCTCCTTTCTATTCCGCGGCGGCCAGGAGCTTTTTGGTGTACTCCTGCTGCGGGTGGTCGAATACCTGGGCAATGGTACCCTGCTCCACGATGCGCCCGGCCTTCATCACCAGCACCCGGTCGCAGAGCTGATAGACCACGTTGAGGTCGTGGGAGATGAACAGGTAGCTGAGGTCCAGTTCCTCCCGGAGATTGCGCATCAGCCGCAGGATCTGGGCCTGGATGGTCACGTCCAGGGCGGACACCGGCTCGTCGGCGATCAGAAAGCGGGGGCGACGGATCAAGGCCGCAGCGATGCTGACCCGCTGGCGCTGTCCGCCGGACAGCTCGTCGGGCCGGGCGGTAAGGTACTCCTCCGGCAGCTCCACACGCTCCAGCATCTCCCGGACGCGGCGCTTGCGCTCGGCGGCGTCGTACTTACCGTAGATCCGCAGGGGTTCCTCCAGGTTCCACTCCACGGTGTAGGCGGGGTTCAGGGCGCTGTAGGGGTCCTGGAAGATGATCTGGGGCCGGGGCGTATGGTGGATGATCTCCCCCTGCTCCGGCTTCAGCAGGCCCAGGATCATCCGGGCCAGGGTGGATTTGCCGGTACCGCTCTCCCCCACCAGGCCCAGGATCTCACCGTGGTAGACGGTGAAATCCACGTCGTGGAGCACCTCGTGATAGCTGTTCTTGCCGCCGAACAGGGACGGCGTGCGGTAGCCGCCGGTGACGTGCCGCACCTCCAGTACAGGTTCCCGGCTCATAGCGTCTCCTTTCCGTGGCGAGTGGGGATGGCCTCAATGAGGCGCTTGGTGTAGGGATGCCGTGGCGCGAAGAACACCTGGTCGGTGTCGCCCTCCTCCACGATCTCACCCCGCTGCATCACCGCCACCCGGCGGCACAGCTTGCGCACCACGTTGAGATTGTGGGAGATGAACAGCATGGAGATCCCCTGCTCATGGTTCAGCTTTTTCAATAGCTCCAGGATCTGGGCCTGGATGG
>DGHJ01000080.1:1587-12269 GCA_002392625.1 Oscillospiraceae bacterium UBA3851 | reverse complement strand
CCAGCGCCGTGGTGGGCTCGTCCAGCAGCAGCAGCGTGGGCTGGATGACAATGGCCGCGGCGATCATGGCCCGCTGCAGCATGCCGCCGGACAGCTCGTGGGGGTACTTGTGGTAGACCTCCTCCGGGTTTTGCAGCTCTACGTCCTCCATGACTGCCAGCACCCGGCGTTTCCGCTCCTCCTTGCTGAGCTTCGTGTGGATGCGCAGCACCTCGCCCACCTGCTCACCCACCTTCATCAGTGGGTCCATGGCGCTCATGGGCTCCTGGAAAACCACGCCGATCTTCCTGCCGTGGATCTGGCGCAGAGCGCTGCGGGGGGCGTGGAGCAGGTCGTCCCCGTCCAGCAGGATATCGCCGGACAGGTCGCATTGCTTGCGGGGCAGCAGACCGGCGATGCTCATGGCGGTAACGGTTTTGCCGCTGCCGCTCTCGCCCACCAGCCCCAGGATCCCTCCATCGTTGATGGTAAAGGATATGCCGGCCACCGCTTCGCGGTCCCGGTTATGGAATTTTACGTGGAGATCACGGATTTCCAGCATCATGCCACCTCCCTGTCCATCTTCTGCAGGCCCTCGCCGATCAGGCCCACGCCGAACACCAGCAGGGCGATGACGGCGCCGGTGCACAGGGCATACCACGGTGCGCGGGACAGCTTGTCCTGGGCCTCCGACAGGAGATAGCCCAGGGACGCATCCGGCGGGGTGACGCCGATGCCCAGGAAGCTCATGCTGGCCTCCGCCAGCACGGCGTTGTTGAAGCCGATGGTGATAGCGGGCAGCAGCACCCGCACGGTGTTGGGCAGCATGTGGACCAGCAGGATACGCCCGTTTTTGGCGCCCATGAGCCGTGCGCTGGTGATGTAGTTCACATCCCGGAGGCCGGCGAAGGCCGTGCGGGTGACGCGGGCAAAGCTGGGGATGAACACGATGCCCAGGGCCAGCACCACGTTGTACTTGTTGCCGGGGCCAACGATGCTGATGACCAGCAGGGCCAGCAGGATGCTGGGAAAGGCGGTCAGGGCGTCGTTAAGGCGCATGAGAGCGTCGTCCGCCACGCCGCCGAAGTAGCCGGTGACGGCGCCCACCAGCGTACCCACCACGGCGCCGATGGCAACGGTGGCCAGGGCGATGGCCAGTGTCGTGCCGCTGCCCTTGACCACGCGGCTGAAAATATCCCGGCCGAAGTTGTCCGTACCGAACAGATGAACGAAGGACGGTGCCTGGAACTTCTCCGCACCGTTCATGGCGTTGGGGTCAAAGGGGGTATAGAATGTGCCCACCAGCGCCGCAAGCAGCAGCACGCCGGTGATAATGAGGCCGCAGAGCAGATAGCCATTGATCCTTCTCTTCTTCATGCCGCACCTCCCAGCCGCAGACGCGGATCGACGCGCTGGTTGATGAGATCAGCCAACGTGCCGGCCAGCACCACCCAGAAGGCCAGGATCACCACCACGGTCTGCACCACCGGGTAATCCCGTGTGGAGATGGAGTAGACCAGCAGGCGGCCCAGACCGGGGATGCCGAACACCTGCTCCACCACCACGCTGCCGCCGATCAGCTCTGCCATGGTCTGCCCCAGGAAGGTGACGGCGGCGGTCAGGGAGTTTTTCAGCACGTGCCTCGTCAGCACGGCGCGGCGGTCGTTGCCGCGGGAGATGGCGGTACGGACGTAAGCCTTCTGCATCTCGCCGATGACGGTGCTGCGCATCATGCGCACGGTCATGGCCGTGCGGGGGATGCCCAGGCAGACCGCCGCGAAGAACAGGTGCACCAGCGCCTCGCCGAATTGGTCGCGGAGGTCCGGAAAGTCGCCGGGCACAAACAGCCGCAGCAGGATGCCGAACAGATAGGACATGAGGATGCCGGTAAAAAACGGCGGCACTGCCATGCACAGCTGGTTGAAGGCGGTGCGCACTGCCTCAAAGACCGTGCCCGTCCAGCGGTAGGACCAGATGGCCAGGGGGATGGACACGACGGTGATGAGCGCGAAGCTCACCAGGCACAGGCACAGGGTGATCTCCAGCTTGGGGGCGATCAGGTCCCAGACCGGCTGGCGGTAGTGAAGGGACACGCCCAGATCGCCGGAGGCAAAGCCGGCCAGCCAACTGGCGTAGCGTACCAGGAACGGGCGGTTGAGGCCCAGCTCCTCCCGCAGGGCAGCCAGCCGCTCCGGTGTGGCCTCGGTGCCCAGCATGGCCTCCGCCGGGTCGCCGGAGATCAGCTCAAAGGCCAGGAACGTCAGAAACGACACGATGACCATGGTGAGCACCAGCATGAGGTTTCGTTTGAGTGCGTATTTCACGGGAGCATTCTCCTATCGCAACAAGGGCAGGGGGGACAAGCCCTCCTGCCCTTGTGGGTTTCTCTCTTTACTTGTCCCAGTACAGGGTGGACACGTCCAGCACGTACAGGGGGTAGAAGATCAGGCCGTCCACGCCGTTCCGGACGACCACCAGATCCGCCATATCCTGGATATAGACGTTGGCGGCGTTCTCGGTGAGCTGGCGCTCCATCTGACGATAGATAGCGGTCTGCTCAGCGTCGTCTGCGGCGGAGATCGCCCTGGCAAACAGGGCGTCATACTCGGCGCTGTCGTACTTGGTGAAGTTGTTGCCGGCCTGGGTGTTGAACCGCTCCAGCAGCTTGCGGGCGGTCATGTTGTCGCTGGTAAGGCCGGTGATGGTGCTCTGGAACTCGCTCTTGCCGTACACATCACTGAGCCAGGAATCCCACTCCACGGGCACGATGGTGGCGGTGATGCCCGCCTCCTTCAGCTGCTCCACGATGACCTGGGCGGTGTCCACGTGGGGCTGGTAGTTGGAGGGCACGGTAATGGTCATTTCAAAGCCGTCGGGATAGCCGGCCTGGGCCAGCAGATCCTTGGCCTTGGCCACGTCGTGGGGATAGTAGTCGGTCAGGCTGTCGTCATAGTACTTGCCGAAGGAGGGGAACATGGAGGTGCCCAGGGGGATACCGTAGCCGTCGAAGGCCATGTTGATGATCTCCCTCTTGTCGATGGCATAGCACAGAGCCTGGCGCACCAGCACATTGTCAAAGGGAGGCGCGGAATTGTTCAGGTACAGGGCCTGCACCAGATTCATGCTGCCCTCCTCCACGTGGAAGGCGTCCTTATTCAGCTGGGAAATCTGGGTGGAGGTCATATGGGAGACCAGGTCCAGGGCGCCGCTCTGGAGTCCGCGCACCAGGCCGGAGTCCTCCTCGATGATCTTGAAGGTGACCTTATCCAGCTTGGCGGGGGTGCCCCAGTAGTCCTCGAACCGCTCCAGCACCACGCTGTCCTGGGCCTTGCGGGAGACGAACTTGAACGGACCGGTGCCCACCGGGGCTGTATCCTGCTGATCGTAGTCCGCCGGCAGAATGGCCAGGGTCATATAGGCCAGAAACTCCAGATTGGGCTCGCTGAGGGTGATGGTGAGCTTGTCGCCCTCGCCCTGGACATCCGCGATCACGGACAGGGCCGGGATCAGCGCGTCGCCGCCCTCCGGCAACAGTCCGGCGCAGCGGCGCACAGAATACAAAACATCCTGCATCTCCACCGTTTTGCCGTTGTGGAACTTGACGCCCTGACGCAGTGTGAACACATAGGTCAGACCGCCGTCCTCCACGCTGTAATCGGAGGCGACTGCAGGATCGAGATTGCCATCAGAAGTGGGCTTGACCAGCCCTTCAAATACGTTGAACATGACTTCTTTGGTTCCTGCCGCCACAGCCACATGGGGGTCAAGACTGTCGAGGTCCTGGGCGATGCCAATGGTGATGGCGTTGGCCTCCGCCCGCATTTCCGGGGTCTCTCTGCTGCCGCCGCAGCCGGCCAGCAGCGCCGTGAGCATCCCCAGAACAAGGATCATTGCCAAAATTTTCTTCTTCATCGTTTTTCTCCTTTCATCACTGCTCCGGGGTGAACGCTGAATCAATCGCCGCACGCGCCTTGACGGCATATTTCCCGCCTGACTTTGCCGAAAAACCTTGAAATACACAAAGTATTCCTGCGCTTTTTCGGCTTCGCCAGTCAGAAAATCTGCTCGCCAATCCGTGCACTTCGACTGAGTCATCGTTCACCTTATGGAGTCAATGTGCGGCGCCGAAGCGCCCGGTTTTCGCTAGAAAACTCTGACTCGTTATTCAGTTTTCAAGCCGGGCGTATTATACAATATTCTTTCTCAAAACGCAAGAAAAAAATAAAAACCCGCCACGCCTTGCGGCACAACGGGTTTGGGGTGTTTTTCGGTTACCGGATCACATCCACCACCTCGCCGATGTACATGCGGTGGGGCGCCTCGGTCCTGTAGTAGCTCTTCACGGCGTCGGCAGGGATCCGGTCAAGGTCCAGATCCTGGGAATAGATCTTTCTGCACAGCAGCGTCACCTCCGCCTGGGCGTAGGTGGTGCTCTCTCCGGCGGGGATCGGCGTCAAGCCGGCGGCGCCGTCCTTGTCACAGTCCCGGCCGGACACGCTGCCCATGACGGCCAGCGCCTCGCGGCAGGACTCCGGATAGAAGCTGACGGTGAAATACTCGTTTTCCTCCAGAAACTGATACGTATAGCGCACGGGCTTGACGTACACCGTGGCCACCGGGCGGCTCCACAATGTGCCCAGACCGCCCCAGCTGATGGTCATGGCGTTGTGGCGCTCCATCGTGCCGGCGCACACCAGCGCCCACTTTTTGTCAAACTGCGCAAACGCGTCAATGGGAAACTCCTTCATCTTCGGTTCCTCCTTATCCGCACAGATCGACGATGGCCTGGGCGAACATCTGGGCACTGAGGAGCAGATCGTCCACGATAGCAAACTCGTCGGCGCCGTGGAGATGGTTGTCCACGCCGGGCATGGTACAGCCGAAGGCCACGCCGTTTTTGATATTGTGCACGTAGGTGCCGCCGCCGATGGCCAGCGGCTCGCCCTTCTGGCCGGTGTACTGCTCGTAGCACTTCAGCAGCTCCACCACGATGGGGGCATCCGCGCTCACGCAGTGCTCCGGGCGGTGGCGGCAGTCCAAGGTCATGCCGCGCGCGGCCATGGCGGCGATCAGCACGTCGCAGGTGTTCTCCTGGTTGGCGCCGATGGCGGTGCGGCCGTCGAACTCGCCCCGCAGCGCGTTATCCTCCAGATGGAGCACGGTGCAGGCCAGGGTGGTAGCGCCGGAGCGCTCGTCGTGCCGGGCCACGCCCGCCGCTATGCCCCGCCAGTCCCCGTGGGGGAACAGCTCGTTCAGGGCGTGGATGCGCCGCGTGGCGCCGTCGTCAGACAGCGGCAGGCGGCACAGCAGGGTCAAAAGGCCCGTCAGGGCGTTGTTGCCGTCCTTGGGCGCCGAGCCGTGGGCACTCTCGCCATGGGCGGTGATCCTCGTCTGCTCGCCGCTCTTCTCTACGTCAAAGGTGACGCCGGTCTCCGCGGTCACGAGCTGGGCGGCGGAGCATGTCAACTCCGCGCTGACGCCCGCCACCACGGCCTCGGCCAGGCCCGGCACCACGTTGGCGCGGGTGCCGGCGTGGACGCTCACCAACCGGGGCAGGGCGTCGCCGGCCTCCCAATCGGCGGTGAAAACGCCGTGGGCGCGGCCCTTCTCGATGTTGATGACGGGGAAATCCGCGTCCGGAGAGAAGGTCATGGGCGCCTCTTTCTCACGCTGATAGTAGTAGGCAATGTCGGCGCTGCCGCTCTCCTCGTCGGTGCCCAGGATCAGCCGGACGCTCCTTTGCAGGGGGACGCCCAGCTCCTTGACGGCCCGCATGGCGTACAGGGCCGCCACGGCGGGGCCCTTGTCGTCGGCTGTGCCGCGGCCGTAGAGCATGCCGTCGCGCTCCACCGGCACAAAGGGGGCGGTGACCGTCCAATCGTCGCCCACGGGCACCACGTCCAGATGGGCCAGCATGTCCAGCTGCCGCTCACCGGGCCCGAAGTCCACCGTGCCCACGTAGCCGTCCCAGTTCTTCACGGCAAAGCCCATGTCGCGGGCCATGGCCAGCGCCTCCTCCAGGGCGGCGGCGGGTCCGGCGCCGAAGGGCATGCCGGGCTGCGGCTCCCCCTTGACGCTGTCGATACGCACCAGGCGGCAGATATCCGCCGTGAACGCCGCCCGGCGGGCGGCAAAGTATTCTTTCAACTGTTCTTGGAACATCTTCTGTCTCTCCTCATTTTCCGTATGGCCGCCGTCGGCGGCTGCCGTTATCAGTATAGCGAAAACAGGAAAAAAAGCAAGCCCCTCCCCGCCGCCCCCGGCGGCGCAAGAAAAAGGCGGCAGTTTCGTCCCAAGAGGGATTGACAGCCAAACCGCCAAATGATAAACTGTGTTCAATCCGTTGCGGGCCGGGGCTTTTTCGCCCGGCAGCGGCCACCGCGAAAAACTGAATACAGGTCGGTTGATGGGTCCGAGAGAGGTCGTACACCGTGCGGCGCCGAAGGGGAATGCAAAAACTCTCAGGCAAAGGGGATCGGATCCGGACGAAACTTCGGAGAGTGCGCGTCACGGGGCGCACGCCAAAGGGGCAACCGCCTGCGCCCGGAGGCGCAGACTGGGAATCTCTCAGGGATAGACGGAGGCAAAAAGGCTGTAAGGGGTCTTTTTGCCTCTTTTTATTATGTTATCACAGCAAATCCATGATGATAAACCCAAATGCGAAAGGAAGGAACCAAATGAGCGAACTGAAACGCACCCAGCTCTACGATGTCCATGTGGCGGCTGGCGCCACCATGGTGGACTTCGGCGGATGGGAAATGCCCGTCCAGTACCCCACCGGCATCGTTGCCGAGCACCTGTACACCCGCCACTTCTGCTCCCTGTTTGACGTGTCCCACATGGGCCGTCTGCTGGTGGCCGGCCCCGACCGCGTCGCGTTCCTGCAGCACGTGCTCAGCAGCAACGTGGATGCGCTGGACCTGAACATGGCCCAGTACTGCATCATCCCCGCTGAGGACGGCAGCGCCGTGGACGACGCCTACCTGTACCGCTTCGAGGAGGAGCGCTTCCTGCTGGTGGTCAACGCCGCCAACACCGACAAGGACCTGGCGCACCTGCTGCCCATTGCCGAGAAGTTCGACGTCACCATCGTCAACATCACCGCCGACTGGGCCTCCATCGCCGTGCAGGGCCCCAAGAGCAAGGAGCTGCTTACCGTTCTCTCCGGCGGTGAGGCCGTCACCGAGCCCATGAAGAATGCGCTGAATACCCTTGCGTTTGAGGGCCATCAGGTCCGCGTGGCCAAGACCGGCTATACCGGCGAGCCTCTGGGCTACGAGGTGTTCATCCGCTCTGAGGAGGCCGCCTGGCTGTGGAACCGCCTGATCGAGCTGGGCGCCAAGCCCGCCGGCCTGGGTGCCCGCGACACCCTGCGTCTGGAGGCCGGTATGCCTCTGTACGGCCATGAGATGGGCGTCGATCCCGATGGCGTGCCCATGCCCATTTTTGCCGTGCCTCTGGCCAAGTTCGCCGTCAGCTTCTCCCAGCGCAAGGGCGACTTCGTGGGCCGCGCTCCTCTGGAAAAGCAGAGCGAGGCGTTCAAGCGCATCCAGAACCGCGACTTTTCCGACCTCACCGACCTGCCCAAGGTCATCAAGCCCATCGTCCTGCTGGACCGCGGCGTCATGCGCGCCGGCATGCCCATCTACCGGGGCGATGAGCAGATCGGCTGGGTCACCAGCGGCACCATGGTGCCCTACTACAAGTCCGAGGGCGAGGGCCTGGAGACCGTCATCACCGACGAGGTGGCCAAGCGCGCCATCGGCACCTGCTACATCGCCAGCGACGTGCTGGTAGACGACGTGGTGGAGGTGGACATCCGCGGCAAGCGCATGAAGGCCGCCATCCCCGCCCGCCACATGAGCGTCACCGCGCCCCCCTACGCCCGTCCCCTTATCTACGGCGTGGAGCTGGCCAAGCGGGAGATCAGCACCGACGAGCGCCCCATCCGCGCCCTGGAGCTGCTGAAGAAGGCCGAGGAAAACCACATCTGGCGCCAGAAGAACTGCATCAACCTGATCCCCTCCGAGAACACCCCCAGCCGCGCCGTGCAGCTGCTGTGCTCCTCCGATCCCTCCTGCCGCTACGCCGAGCACAAGAAGGTGGTCCCCTTCTATGACAAGGACATCTTCTATTATCAGGGCACCAAGTTCATCGACGAGGTGGAGCAGCTGGCCGTGGAGGAGCTGCGCAAGTACTTCGGCTGCACCGAGGTGGAGACCCGCGTCATCAGCGGCCAGATGTCCAACATGGCCGTGTTCTCCGCTCTGATGGATTGGAAGAACCGCCTGGACCGCAAGCACACTCCCCAGCGCCTTGGCTACGTGCTGAACAACCACATCATCAAGGGCGGCCACCTGTCCGCTCAGCCCATGGGCGCTCTCCATGACTACATCGCCGTGGATCCCGTCACCGAGCGCAGCGCCGTGGTGAACTTCCCCGTGTGCAAGGACAACATCTTCAAGATCGACGTGGAGGAGACCAAGAAGGTCATCGAGCAGTACCGCCCCGAATTCATCATCTTCGGCAAGAGCATGGTGCTGCATAAGGAGCCCGTGGCCGCCATCCGCCAGTTCGTGGACGAGCAGAAGATCCCCACCACCATCATGTACGATATGGCCCACGTGCTGGGTCTGGTGGGTCCCTACTTCCAGCAGCCCTTCGCCGAGGGCGCCGAGATCGTTACCGGCTCCACCCACAAGACCTTCTTCGGTCCCCAGCGCGGCGTGGTGGCTGTGAACTACAAGGAAGACGATCTGAAGTACGGCCTGTGGGAGACCATCGAGCGCCGCGCCTTCCCCGGCAGCGTGTCCAACCACCACCTGGGCACCCAGCTGGGTCTGCTGATGGCCGCCTATGAGATGAACTATTTCAAGGACGAGTATCAGAAGAACATCATCGAGAACGCCAAGTACTTCGCCAAGTGCCTGAAGGCCCAGGGCCTCAACGTGTGCGGCGATCCCGCCATCGACTACACTGAGACCCACCAGGTCATCGTCTCCGTGGGCTACGCCCAGGGCGCCGAGATCGCCGAGCGGTTGGAGCGCAACAACATCATCGTCAACTACCAGGCCACGCCGGACGAGGAGGGCTTCACCGCCTCCGGCGCGCTGCGCATGGGCATGAGTGAGATGACCCGCTTCGGCTTCGGCAAGAAGGAGTTTGAGCAGCTTGCCGCCATCATGGCCGATTGCATCCTGCGGGGCAAGGACGTCAAGGAGGACGTCATCCGCCTGCGCAGCAACTTCACGGAGATGAAGTACTGCTTCTCCGACGACGAGTTCGAGACCGCGCTGGAGGGCTTTGCCGCCAAGGTCGGCTTCTGATTGTTTCAATCCTATCCATCAACATAAATCTATTTTTGGAGGTAACATCATGAACTTTCCTGCTGAGCTGAAGTATTCCCAGTCCCACGAGTGGACCCGCGAGGAAGACGGCGTCACCGTCATCGGCATCTCCGACTTTGCCCAGGACGCTCTGGGCGACGTGGTGTTCATCAACCTGCCCCAGGAGGGCGACGAGTGCACCGCCGGTGAGCCCTTTGGCGACGTGGAGTCCGTCAAGGCCGTCAGCGATCTGGTCAGCCCCGTCACCGGCACCGTGTGCGCCGTCAACGAGGACCTGCTGGATGCCCCTGAAATGCTGAACCAGGATCCCTACGGCGCCTGGATCATTAAGGTGGAGAACGTCACCGACAGCGAGGAGCTGCTGGACGCCGCCGCTTACGAGGCCTTCTGCGCCACCGAAGGCTAAACGGAGGGCAAACATGAGCTACGTGCCTTCCACCGACCGGCAGCGCCAGGAGATGCTCCAGGCCATCGGGATGCAGGACTACCGTGACCTGTACCGCGATGTGCCCGCGGAGATGTACCTGGATCGCCCGCTGGACATCCCCCAGGGGATGAGCGAGCTGGAGGTCAGCCGTGCCGTATCCGCCATGGCCGCGAAGAACACCGTGTTCCCCACGGTGCTCCGCGGCGCCGGCGCCTACGACCACTACATCCCCAGCATCGTCAAGACCGTTCCCAACAAAGAGGAGTTCCTCACCGCCTACACCCCCTATCAGGCGGAGATGAGCCAGGGCGTGCTGCAGTCCATCTTTGAGTACCAGACCATGATCTGCGAGCTCACCGGCATGGACGTGTCCAACGCCTCCATGTACGACGGGGCCGAGGCCGCCGCCGAGGCTGCCGCCATGTGCCGCGACCGCAAGCGCCGGGTGACCCTGGTCAGCGCCGCTGCACACCCCGACACCATCAACACCATCCGCACCTACTGCTTCGGCACCGGTGACGAGATGCGCGTGGTGCCCATGAAGGACGGCAGGACCGACATGGACGCTCTGCGTGAGATGCTCACGCCCGACGTGGCCAGCTTCTATCTCCAGCAGCCCAACTTCTTTGGCCAGCTGGAGGACGCCGACGCCATCGGCGCCCTGGTCCACGAGGCCGGCGCCATGTACGTCATGGGCTGCAACCCCATCTCCCTTGGCATCATGAAGACCCCCCGCGACTGCGGCGCCGACGTGGCCGTGGGCGAGGGCCAGCCCCTGGGCATGCCCATCGCCTTCGGCGGCCCGTACCTGGGCTACATGGCCACCATCACCAAGCACATGCGCAAGCTGCCCGGCCGCATCGTCGGCGAGACGGTGGACCACGACGGCAACCGCGCTTACGTCCTCTCCCTGCAGGCCCGCGAGCAGC
>DGHJ01000080.1:1158-1514 GCA_002392625.1 Oscillospiraceae bacterium UBA3851 | reverse complement strand
AAGGCCAGCAGCAACATCTGCTCCAACCAGGCCCTGTGCGCCCTGACCGCCAGCGTGTACATGGCCGCCATGGGCCCCGACGGCATCGCCGAGGTGGCCCGTCAGTCCATGGCCAAGGCCCACTATCTGATGCGCGGCCTCACCGCCATCGACGGCGTGGACCTGGTCTACACCGGTGAGTTCTTCCATGAGTTCGTCACCACCCTGCCCCGGACCGACGAGGTCCTCTCCGCCCTGGAGAAGGCCGGCATCCTGGGCGGCCTGCCCATCGAGGGCGGCGTGCTGTGGTGCGCCACCGAGAAGGCCGCCAAGGCTGACATGGATCGGGCCATTGCCATCGTGAAGGAGGTGCTGGC
>DGHJ01000080.1:947-1077 GCA_002392625.1 Oscillospiraceae bacterium UBA3851 | reverse complement strand
GGCCGGCACTGTGACCTGCTGCCCCCGTGCGACGTGGAGACCGTGGCCCTGCCTGAATCCCTCCGCCGCCAGACGCCTCCGGCTCTGCCGGAGATGAGCGAGGTGGACCTGAGCCGCCACTACACGGAGC
>DGHJ01000080.1:0-853 GCA_002392625.1 Oscillospiraceae bacterium UBA3851 | reverse complement strand
CCCTGGGCTCCTGCACCATGAAGTATAATCCCCGCATCGACGAGGAGATGGCCGCCCTGCCCGGCTTTACCGGCGTGCATCCCCTGGCCCCGGCCTACGCCGTGGCCGGCTGCCGTGAGGTGCTGGACACCGCTAAGAAGTACCTGTGCGAGATCACCGGCATGACCGGCATGACCTTCCAGCCCGCCGCCGGCGCCCACGGTGAGTTCACCGGCGTGCTGCTCATCAAGCAGTACCACCACGCCCGCGGCGACATGGGCCGCACCAAGATCATCGTGCCCGACTCCGCCCACGGCACCAACCCCGCCACCGCCGCCATGTGCGGCTTCCAGGTGGTGAACATCCCCTCCGCCCCCAACGGCTGCGTGGATCTGGATGCCCTGAAGGCCGTCCTCGGTCCCGACACCGCCGGATTGATGCTGACCAACCCCAACACCGTGGGTATCTTCGATGAGAACATCCTGGAGATCACCCGCCTGGTCCACGAGGCAGGCGGCCTGTGCTACTACGACGGCGCCAACCTCAACGCCGTCATGGGCGTGGTCCGCCCCGGCGACATGGGCTTCGACTGCATCCACATGAACCTGCACAAGACCTTCGCCACGCCGCACGGCGGCGGTGGTCCCGGCGCCTGCGCCGTGGGCTGCAAGGCTTTCCTGGAGGAGTTCCTGCCCCACTCCGCTCTGATGGACGAGCCCGGCCACCTGCAGGTGAAGTCCTTCGCCGGCAACTTCCTGGTGGTGGTCCGCGCCCTGACCTATCTCATGACCCTGGGCCGCGAGGGTGTGCCTGAAGCTGCGAAGAACGCGGTACTCAATGCCAACTACCTGATGCGGAAGATCCAGGGCACCTT
>DGHJ01000127.1 GCA_002392625.1 Oscillospiraceae bacterium UBA3851 | reverse complement strand
GACGTGAAGCAGAGCATCTACCGCTTCCGCCTGGCGGACCCCACCATCTTCCTGCGGAAATACAACGCTTACCCCGTTGCGGAGCAGGCGGCGGAGGGGGAGCCCCGCAAGGTGCTGCTCCAGAGCAACTTCCGCTCCCGGCAGCAGGTGCTGGATGCGGTCAACTTCGTCTTCGGCGGCGTCCTCTCCCGGACCATGGGCGAGATGGATTACGGCGAGGACGAGCGGCTGCACTTCGGGGCGGACTACTATCTGCCCCGCACCGACTGCGACACGGAGCTTCATCTGATCTCCGTGACCAACGCCGAGGAGGAGACCGTGGACCGCACGGACACGGAGGCCCGGTTCGTGGCCCGGCGCGTCCGGCAGCTGCTGGACCAGGGCTACAGCGTCCAGGAGGGCGATCACTTCCGTCCCGTGACGCCGGAGGACATCGTCATCCTCATGCGCGCCCCCGGTGCGCGGCTGGGGGCCTACGCCGCCGCCATGGCGCGGGAGAACGTCCCCTTTGCCGGGGACGAGAACGAGGATTTCTTCTCCACGCTGGAGATTGCGGTGACGTTCTCCTTTTTGCAGATCATCGACAATCCCCGGCAGGACGTGCCGCTGATCGCCGTGATGCGCTCGCCGCTGTTCGGCTTCACACCGGACCGGCTGGCCCAGATCCGTGCCCTGGCCCCCGCCGGCGACTATTACGACGCCCTCTGCCTGGACGGCAGCGACGACGCGGCGGCTTTCCGCACCGTGCTGGACGGTCTACGGGAGGCTGCGCGGGACCTGAGCGTGGATGCACTGCTGTGGCGCATCTACACGGACTGCCACGCGCTGGCCGTTTTCGGCGCCATGGAGGGGGGCGAGCAGCGCCGGAGCAACCTGATCGCCCTGTTCACCTATGCCGCCTCCCAGGCCGCTGCGGGGAAGGGGGGCGTGTTCGACTTCGTCACCCATCTGCGCGGCCTGCTGGACCGGGGCGAGGCTCCGGCGCCCAGCACCCGCCGCAGCGGCGGCGGTGTGCGCCTGATGAGCGTCCACAAGTCCAAGGGCCTGGAGTTCCCCGTGGTGATCCTGGCGGATCTCCACAAGGCCTTCAACAAAACCGACCTGTCCGACCCGGTGCTGGTCCACCCGGAGCTGGGGCTGGGCCCCGACTGTGTGGATCGGGACCGCCGCATCCGCTATGACACCGCCGCCAAAACCGCCATCGCCCTGCGGCTGGACCGGGAGAGCAAGGCTGAGGAGATGCGAATATTGTACGTGGCCATGACCCGCGCCAAGGAAAAGCTGATCCTGGTGGACTGCATGAAAAACGCCCGTACCCACGTGCGGGATCTGGCCGGCCTGGCCACCTACCCGGCGGACCCGGAGGTGGCTGCCCAGTGTGGCAGCCTGGGCGACTGGGTGTTGCTGCCCCTGCTCTGCGCCTGCGAGGGCGAGCCGCTGCGCCGCTGGGCAGAGGTGGAGAGCGCCGGCGAGCCGATGTCCGCCCCCGGCTGGACCGTCCGCGTGTGGGACAACTTCAACGCCGAGACAGCGGGCGGAACGGAGGAGACGGACCGCCGGGAGGAGCTGACCTTTGATCCCGCCGCCCTGGAGCGCGTCTACGCCCATGAGCGCGCCGCGCGGATCCCCACCAAGGTCACCGCCACGCAGCTCAAGGGCCGGGAGCTGGACCGGGAGATCGCTGAGGGCGCCGCCGCGCCCCACCGCCCGCCCGCCTTCGCCAAGCCCCGCTTCCTGCAAAAGGAGCGGAAGCTCAACGGCGCCGAGCGGGGCACCGCCATGCACCTGGCCATGCAGTTCGTGGACTTTAACGACGCCGACGAGGCTGCCGTGGCGGCCCGGATCTCCGACCTGGCGCGCCGCCGCCTGATGACAGCCGAGCAGGCGGAGGCGGTGGACTGCGCCGCCGTCGCCGCCTTCCTGCGCTCGCCCCTGGGCAGGCGCATCGCATCGGCGGACAAGGTGTACCGGGAGTACCGGTTTTCGCTTCTGATGCCCGCCTCCATCTACGATCCCGCCGCCTCGGACGAGGAGCTGCTGCTCCAGGGCGTGGTGGACTGCGCCTTCGATACCCCGGCGGGGCTGGTGATCGTGGACTTCAAGACGGACCGCATCGCCGCCGGGGAGGAGGCTGCGAGGGCTGGTGTCTACCGTCCCCAGCTCCAGGCCTACGCCGCGGCCCTCAGCCGCGTGCTGGAGCGCCCGGTGGCGGAAAAGGTGCTGTACTTCTTCGCCACGGGCCGGGAATTTGCCCTGTAAATTCCGCAAAAAAATGCTTGCAATCCGCAAAAAAGTGTGCTATCATTACCGTTGCGTTTGTGGGCGACCACAGGCGACAAGTGAACCGGAAAGGGGTGAACAAGAGCAATGAAGGAAGGAATCCATCCCAATTATCAGCAGACTACTATCAAATGCGCCTGCGGTAATGTGATTGAGACAGGTTCTACGAAGAAGGATATTCGCGTGGAAGTCTGCTCTAAGTGTCACCCCTTCTTCACCGGCAAGCAGAAGCTGGTGGATACCGGCGGACGCGT
>DGHJ01000115.1:17564-17715 GCA_002392625.1 Oscillospiraceae bacterium UBA3851 | reverse complement strand
ACTTTAGACATAATGATTGCCTCCTGTTTTCTATTTCAATTTATTATTGTTTCACGTTGCGTGTGATTGACTTCATTAGTTTGCGACTTTGACGACGGAGAAACGCAGGACCTTGTCGCCCATGATAAAGCCCTTCTGGAAGACCTCCACC
>DGHJ01000115.1:16066-17493 GCA_002392625.1 Oscillospiraceae bacterium UBA3851 | reverse complement strand
CGACGTTCTCGCCGAGGCTCTCGTCCTCCACGTGCATGACGGCGTTGTGCTTTTCCGGGTCGAAGGGCTGTCCCAGCGCTTCGATCTCCTGCACGCCCAGCTTGCTCAGCACGTCCAGCAGCTGCTTGGCGATCATCTCCAGGCCTTGCCGGTGGGGATCGTTCTCCTCGAACTGGCTGACGCCCCGCTCCAGATTGTCATACACATCCAGGAACGGCTTGATGGTTTCGGCCTTGGCGGTGGCGTAGAGGTTTTCCTTCTCCTTGGCGGTGCGCTTGCGGTAGTTGTCATATTCGGCGGCCAGACGGAGATACTTGTCGTTGCCGTCGCTGACCAGCTTGGCCAGGGCCTCCATCTTCTCCATCTGCTCACGGGTAACGGTGAAGGTCTCCTCCGCAGCTTGCTCCTTCTCCTCCTCCGGGGCCTTTTTCTCCGCCGGCTCGCTCTCCGGCATGTCCTTCTTTTCCTTCTCGCTCATTTCTCTTCCTCCTTGGGGGGTAACTGGTTCTTCTTGCCGAACATGGCGCTGAGGCTTTCGGCAAAATAGCTCAATCGGGCGGCCACGGTGGCATAATCCATGCGGGTGGGACCCACAACGCCCACCAGGCCCCGCATATTGTCACCTATATCGTAACTGGCGATGACCACACTGCTCTCCTTCAGGGCGTCGTTGACGTTCTCCGGCCCGATGAGGATCTGCATGGGGGTGTCGCCGGCGGGAACCGGCAGGTTCTCCTTGTTGTCCACCATGAAGCTCATCAGATCGTGGGCCTTGTCCACGTCCCGGTACTCCGGGAACTTCAGCAGCTGGCTGGCGCCGTTGGTGAAGACCTCCTGCCGCTCGCTCCTGGCCAGCAGCTCTCCGGCGTACTCCACCACACGGTTCAAAAGCAGGAACCAGTTTCCATCCACCTGATCGCTGAGGCTCATAAGGTGTCCGTTCATCTCGGCCTTGCCGACGCCGGTGAAGTGGGTATTGAGCAGGTGGCTCAGCTGGGGCAGCTGCTCCGCCTCCACCGGCAGGTCCAGCGCCATGAGCTGGCTCTTGACCTGACTGTCCGACAGCATCACCACGGCGATAAAACTGCTTGCGTCCACGGCGATCAGTTCGAAGCGCTGCACGGTGGCGGCGCTCTTGTGATCGGCTACGGTATAGGTGGGGTAGCCCACAAAGCTGGACACCATCTGGCCGGCCCGGGAGATCATCTCGTCCGTGCCCGCCATCTTTCCGGACAGGGACCGGTTGATCTCCGCCGTCTCCTCCGGGCTGAGGGGCTTGCGCTCCATCAGCTCGTTGACGTACAGGCGATAGCCTGCGGGAGAGGGGATGCGCCCGGCGGAGGTGTGGGGCTGCTCCAGATAGCCCAGCTCCGTCAGGTCCGCCAGCTCGTTGCGCACGGTGGCGGAGCTGATCTTGCCGGACATCT
>DGHJ01000115.1:15229-15939 GCA_002392625.1 Oscillospiraceae bacterium UBA3851 | reverse complement strand
AATATTTCCTTTTTCCGGCGGGTCAATTCCATGCTGTCTCCCTCCGTTTTAGCACTCCTTTTCCCTGAGTGCTAAGCCAGTTTACCACCCCTTTCCTGTAAAGTCAATAGGGCCGCCTTTGAATTATTTGTAAACAAAAAGCGCCGCGTCTCATTTTCCCTCTTGACAAAAGCAGTTTTACCCGGTATCGTACTAACATCTTAAAGTAAACCCGTCGGAACAGGAGGAAGAATCATGCGTTTGGCGGCCCTGCGGCAGAATATCTGTTGTTGTAACACGCGCTGTGCACTGCGCGTGGGCTTTGCCATACCCATCTGTCCTCTCTGACGGTATTTTGTCGTTTATCTGCCGGGGAGCCGATGGGCTCCCCGGCTTTTTTTGCCGCCATTCCGGCTGTCACCGCCTGCACTTGAGAAGCATAAACCGTCTTGTATGCAAAATGATAAAGCTATCAATTAAAATATGTAAGGAGGATCCCACCATGGCAAACATTTACACATCCGCCGACAAGCTGATCGGCAAGACCCCGCTGCTGGAGCTGACGCACATAGAGCGCGCCGAGAGGCTGGAGGCCCGGCTGCTGGCCAAGCTGGAGTACTTCAACCCCGCCGGCTCGGTCAAGGACCGCGTGGCCCTGGCCATGATCGACGACGCGGAGGCGCGGGGCGCGCTGAAGCCCGGCTCTGTAATCATTGAGCCCACCTCCGGCA
>DGHJ01000115.1:14725-15103 GCA_002392625.1 Oscillospiraceae bacterium UBA3851 | reverse complement strand
GACCATGAGCGTGGAGCGCCGCCGCATGATGAGCGCCTACGGCGCGGAGCTGGTGCTGACGGAGGGCGCCGCCGGCATGAAGGGCGCCATCGCCAAAGCGGAGGAGCTGGCCGCCCGGATCCCCGGCGCCTTTATCCCCGGTCAGTTCGTCAACCCTGCCAACCCCGCCGCCCACTACGCCGCCACCGGGCCGGAGATCTGGCAGGACACCGACGGGCAGGTGGACGTCTTCGTGGCCGGCGTAGGCACAGGCGGCACCGTCACCGGCGTGGGCGCCTATCTGAAGGAGCGGAACCCCGCCGTGAAGATCGTGGCGGTGGAGCCGGCCGCCTCCCCGGTGCTCAGCGGCGGCACCCCCGGCCCCCACAAGATCCAGGG
>DGHJ01000115.1:1501-14669 GCA_002392625.1 Oscillospiraceae bacterium UBA3851 | reverse complement strand
CAGGGCATCGGCGCGGGCTTCGTGCCCGACGTATTGGATACCGCCGTGTACGACGAGATCATCCAGGTGGAGAACGAGGACGCCTTTGACGCCGGGCGGCGGTTGGGACGGACCGAGGGTGTGCTGGTGGGCATCTCCTCCGGCGCGGCCCTCTGGGCCGCGATCCAGCTGGCCAGACGGCCGGAGAACAGGGGCAAGACCGTGGTGGCCCTGCTGCCCGACGGCGGGGACCGCTATCTCTCCACCCCCCTCTTTGAGGAGAGCCATGGATAACGCGCTGACAGCCCGGCTGGAGCGGACGGCGGCGCTGCTCCGGCAGGCAGAGGACAACGGCCCGGACTACCGGGGCTTTCGCCGCCAGGCCCAGGAGCTGACGGACCTGCTCCTCGGCGCCATGTTCCCCCGGCACGCTCCGGAGGCGCAAACGCCTGCAGAGGCGCTGGAACGGGCGGCGGCGCTGCTGACGGATTGCCTGGCCTTGGTGCTGCCCCCCGCGCGGCAGCCGGAGGCGGTGGTGGACGCCCTGCTGGCCCGGCTGCCGGAGGTCCGGCGGCAGCTGGGCACCGATCTGGCGGCCGCCTACGCCGGAGATCCCGCCGCCCGCAGCATTGATGAGATCATCCTCTGCTATCCCGCCTTCACCGCTATTGCCGCCTATCGCCTGGCCCACGTCCTGTATCGGGAGGGCGTGCCCCTGCTGCCCCGGATCATGACAGAGTACGCCCATCGGGTCACCGGCATCGACATACATCCCGGCGCGGAGATCGGCGACTCCTTCTTCATCGACCACGGAACCGGCGTGGTCATCGGCGAGACCACCACCATCGGCCGCAGCGTCAAGCTCTACCAGCACGTAACGCTGGGCGCACGGAGCTTCGACACCGGGGCTGACGGTGCCCTGGTCAAGGGCATCAAGCGCCACCCCGACATCGGCGACCGGGTGGTCATCTACGCCGGGGCCACCATCCTGGGCGGCGACACCTGCATCGGCAACGACTGCATCATCGGCGGCAGCGTGTGGCTCACCCACTCGGTGGAGGCAGGCAAGATGGTACTGGCCCGCGCCGCCGTCACCGACACGCCGGTGACCCGGAACATCCTGGGCGACCCCATATTGGACAGCGCCATGCTGTAAAAACAGCCCCAAAACGGCCTTGCCGTTTTGGGGCTGTTTCTGAATTTGTTCCGCTATCCAAGCAGCTCCCGGAGGGCGGTTTTTACCTCGCCGTACATATAGAGGGAGCCCAGGCAGATCAGGGGCCGGCCGCTGCGCGACGCCAAAGGCAGGGCCGCCGCCACGCCCTCGGCGGGGGTGGGGCGCACCGCGGCGGCTACGCCGCAGCGGCGGAACTCCTCGGCCAGGCCGGAGGCGTCCATGGCCCGGTCACTGTCGGGCCGCACCGTCACCACGGCGGCGACGTAGGGAGCCAGCTCGGCCACCATCTGGCCGTGGTCCTTGTCGGCCATGACGCCCATGACCAGCACCACCTTGCCGTCGGGGCTCAGGGGGGAGAGCAGGGCGCGGATATTTTCCAGAGCGCCGGCGACGCCGTGGGGGTTGTGGGCGCCGTCGTACACTGCCAGCGGCTCACGGCTCAGCACCTCGAAGCGAGCCTTCCAGCGGACGGCGGCCAGACCGGCCGTCACCGCCCCGTCGGAGATGGCGAGGCCCTGCTGCCGCAGTAGCTCCACCGCCCGCAGCACGGTGGCGGTGTTGCGGGTCTGGTACAGGCCCACCAGCGGGATGCGAACGGGGCGATCGCCCACCCGGAAGTCCGTGCCGAAGAGGTCGGAGCGAACGTCCGAAATGGCGGAGAAGTCCGTATGGCTGCAGGCACAGCCCTGCGCGGCGGCGGTGCGGCGGATCACCGCCTCGGCGTCAGCGTCGCACTCGCCGTAAAGGACGGGGACGCCCGGCTTGATGATGCCCGCCTTCTCCCCGGCGATCTGGGCGGTGGTATCCCCCAGCACGGCACAGTGGTCCAGGGCGATGCCGGTGATGATGGACAGCACGGTGGTGTCCACCACGTTGGTGGAGTCCAGCCGGCCGCCCATGCCCACCTCCCACACCACATAGTCGCAGCCTACGCGCCGAAAATAGACCAGCGCCACGGCGGTGATCAGCTCAAAGGCGGTGGGGCCGTCGTCCATATCATCGGCGCAGGCTTTCACCTGCTCCGTGGCCCAGGCCAGCTCCCCGTCGGGGATATCCTCACCGCCGAAGCGGATGCGGTCGTTGAACCGCTCGATATAGGGGGAGGTGAACAAGCCCACCCGGTAGCCTGCCGCGCGGAGGATGGCATCCAGCATGGCGGAGACGGAGCCCTTGCCGTTGGTGCCGGCGATGTGGATGAACCGCAGCTCACGCTGGGGATCGCCCAGCAGATGGCACAGCTCCGTGATCCGCCCAAGGCCGGGACGGCTGCCCTTCCACTCCACGGAGTCGATGTAGGCCATAGCCTCGGTATATGTCATCATAGGATCGCTTCCTTTATCTGTATTTCTTGATCTGTTTGGCAAGCTGCAGCAGCACCGGCAGCAATATCAGGTTCAGCGGCACCAGCACCGCGTACTCCGGCAGGCGGTATAGAAACCAGCCCCAGTAGGTTTTGGAGCCGTAGAGCTGGCTGACCCACACCGTGTTGACGCACAGGCCAAGGACCAGGGTGTTCAGCACCGACGGGGCCAGGATATGGGGGAAGAACCGGGCCTTCCTCTCATAGAGGAACCAGCCGTACACGGCGCCCATCAGCGCGCCCACGACGGTGAAGCCAGGGTGATAGGGGCCGAAGGGAAACAGCAGCGCGCCGATGAGGTCCGCCAGGCCGCCCACCACGGCGCCCGCCGCCGGACCGTAGACCATGGCGATCAGCGCCACGGGGACGAAGGCGAAGCCAATGATCCATCCGGCGGTGTGGATGGAGCAAAACCGGTTCAGCACCACGGACAGGGCGGTCATCATGGCGCAGGCCGTGATGAGCCGCAGCGGAATTTTCCCCTTCATAACGCAAAAACCTCCCACAGATGACAGGCAGCCGCGTTCACCCGCCCGCGCATCCATGAGAGCTTTCTCACGCACGACAGCGGGATGCGAGAGCGGTACTGCAAGAGGTTTCTCCCCTTTTCGTCCGGCGGACAACTCCCCGTCCCGCCGGCACTTGGACATACCGCACTCTACTCTGTCCTGATAACACGACCATTATAGCGTGCCGGGCAAAAAATGCAACCCTTTTTCGGAAGACCGACAGCGTCTTTTCCGCGCCCGCGCCTGTCCGCCTGCAATATTCCACCGTGAAAAATAGCACCGCAACGCATTGACAAAACTGTATAAAAAAGGTAGGATTAAGTGATATCGTTTTCTAATAGGAAAACCCTGTCTGAGCTCATAAATTTTATAATAAGGGGACATGCAAGATGAAAGAATGGATGGACGCTATTGTCAAGCCCGCCGCAGGGCCCGGTCTGGAGCTGCGGCAGGTGCCCGTGCCGGTACCCGGCCCCGGCGAGGTGCTGATCAAGATCCACAAGACCGCCATCTGCGGCACGGACGTGCACATCTACAACTGGGATCCCTGGGCCGCCGAGCACATCACCCACCCGCCCATGACCATCGGCCACGAGTACGTGGGCGAGATCGCCGCCATGGGCGAGGGCGTCACCGGCCTCACCATCGGCCAGCGGGTATCCGGCGAGGGGCACATCACCTGCCACCGCTGCCGCAACTGCCACACTGGCAACATCCAGTGGTGCAAGAACACCAACAGCGTGGGCGTGGACCGGGACGGCGCCTTTGCCGAGTACGTCTGCATCCCGCAGACCAACGTGATCCCCATCGACGAGAGCCTGGATGAGGACGTGGTGGCCTTCTTCGATGCCTTCGGCAACGCCACCCACACTGCCCTCATGTGGAACCTGGTGGGCGAGGACGTGCTGATCACCGGCGCCGGCCCCATCGGCATCATCGCCTCCGGCATCTGCAAGTACGCCGGCGCGCGCCGGGTCATCATCACCGACCTGAACGACTACCGGCTGGATCTGGCCCGGAAGATGGGCGTGGATTACGCCGTGAACACCGGCCGGGAGGACCTGAAGGAGGTCATGGCCAAGGCCGGCCTCACCGAGGGCTTTGACGTGGGCCTGGAGATGTCCGGCAACGCCGCCGCCTTCCGCCAGATGTGCTCCGTGATGCGCAACGGCGGCAAGATCTCCCTGCTGGGCCTGGGCAAGCCCATGGTGGAGGTGCCTATGAACGACATCATCTGCAAGGGCCTGACCCTCCAGGGCATCTACGGCCGGAAGATGGACAACTGGCACCAGATGAGCTACATGGTCCAGGGCGGCCTGGACCTGCATCCCGTTATCACCCACCGCTTCCACTACACCGACTTTGAGAAGGGCTTCGCCGCCATGAACAGCGGCATGTCCGGCAAGGTCGTTCTGGACTGGACGAAATAAAAAGGAGGATCTGAATATGAAAACCGCCCTGAAGAGCTTTGAGCAGGAGCTGCAGGCCATCCGTGACGCCGGTACCTGGCGCAATGAGCGGATCATCACCACCCCCCAGCGCTCCCGCATCGACACCACCGAGAAGCCCGCCGTCGTCAACATGTGCGCCAACAACTACCTGGGCCTCTCCAACAACCCCGATCTGATCGCCGCCGCCAAGGCCAGCTATGACCGCTGGGGCTTCGGCCTCAGCTCCGTCCGCTTCATCTGCGGCACCCAGCAGATCCACAAGGAGCTGGAGCGCAAGATCGCCGACTTCGCCGGCACCGATGACGCCATCCTCTACTCCTCCTGCTTCGACGCCAACGGCGGCCTCTTCGAGACCCTGCTGGGCCCGGACGACGCCGTGATCTCCGACGAGCTGAACCACGCCTCCATCATCGACGGCGTGCGGCTGTGCAAGGCACACCGCTATCGCTACAAAAACAACGACATGGCCGACCTGCGCGCCCAGCTGGAGGCTGCCCGCGCCGCCGGCTGCCAGAAGATCATCATCGCCACCGACGGCGTGTTCTCCATGGACGGCTACATCGCCAACATGAAGGGCATCTGCGACCTGGCCGACGAGTTCGACGCTCTGACCATGGTGGACGACAGCCACGCCGTGGGCTTTATGGGCGAACACGGCCGCGGCACCTGCGAGTACTGCGGCGTCATGGGCCGGGTGGACATCATCACCGGCACCTTCGGCAAGGCCATGGGCGGCGCCTCCGGCGGCTATACCGCTGCCCGCCAGCCCATCGTGGACCTGCTGCGCCAGCGCAGCCGCCCCTACCTGTTCTCCAACACCCTGGCCCCGGCCATCTGCGCCGCCACCCTGAAGACCATCGAGCTGCTGGAGTCCTCCACCGCTCTGCGGGACAAGGTCCATGAGAACGCCCGGTACTTCCGCGCCGAGATGGAGAAGCTGGGCTTCGACCTGCTGCCCGGCGAGCACCCCATCGTGCCCGTGATGCTGTACGATCCCCGCATCGCCCAGGAGTTCGCCCGCCGCATGCTGGACAAGGGCGTCTACGTGGTGGGCTTCTGCTATCCCGTGGTGCCCAAGGGCAAGGACCGCATCCGCACCCAGATCTCTGCAGGCCACACCAAGGAGGATCTGGACTTCGCCGTCAAGTGCTTCGGCGAGGTCAAGAAGGAAATGGGGCTCTGATTTCGCAAAAATTGCTGCGCATTTTTGCCAGTAGGTTTGCAGGCCGCTGCGCGCACAGCTAACGCATAAGCTCGCCCAGCCAAATCAAAGATTTGGGGGCTTACTTATCGCTTGCGGGGGACGCTCGCACACTTGCGGCCTGAGATGTGTTTTTTCTGACGCGCATGTCGTCAGAAAAAACGATTCAAAATCTTCGCGCCGTGCACGGCGCGAAATCTGCGATGCTTTTTTGCTCAATCTAAAATAAGGAGGACACGACATGACATTGGAAGACGCCAGAGTCGCCCTCAAGCAGCTGCAGGAGAAGCTCTCTGCCTACGGCCACGCCCTGAGCCTGCTGTACTATGACGGCGTCACCTCCGCCCCCCGCGGCACCGCCGCCAACCGGGCCCAGACCATGGCCGTACTCAGCGAGGAGCACTACAAGCTGACCACCGGTGAGGACACCGTGGCCCTGCTGGAGCTCCTGGACCAGCACAAGGCGGAGCTGGACGAGAGGGAGCAGCGCATGGTGTACCTGCTGCTCAAGGACATCCGGAGGATGCAGAAGATCCCCCTGGATGAGTACATCGCCCACGAGCGGCTGGTGGTGGAGGCCGAGGACGCCTGGCAGACCGCCAAGGAAAACTCCGACTTCCCCCTCTTTGAGCCGTATCTGGAGAGGCTGTTTGCCGACGCCCGGAGGTTCGCCCTGTACTGCGAGCCGGACACCGACCCCTACGACTACTGGCTGAACGAATACGAGGAGGGCCTGAACAAGGCCAAAGCCGACGCCTTCTTCGCCACCATGCGGGGCCACATCGTGCCCCTGCTGCAGAAGGTCTGCGCCGCCCCTCAGGTGGACACCACCATTCTGCAGGGCATTTTCCCGGAGGCACAGCAGGACGTGCTGAGCCGGAGGCTGATGACCGTCATGGGCCTGGACAGCGACCACGTGGGTCTCAGTACCACGGAGCATCCCTTTACCACCAGTCTGGGCTCCCACCTGGACGAGCGTATCACCACCCACTACTTTGAAGAGGACTTCGCCTCCTCCCTCTACAGCGTGATCCACGAGGGCGGCCACGCCCTGTACGACACCGGCAGCGACGATTCCCTGGCCTACACGGTGCTGGACGGCGGTGTGTCCATGGGCATCCACGAGAGCCAGAGCCGATTCTATGAGAACCTGCTGGGCCGCAGCCGCGCCTTCTGTGAGTACCTGTTCCCCATTCTCTCCGAGATCTTCCCGGAGCAGATGGCGGGCCACAACGCCGAAGAGCTGTACAGGGCGCTGAACAAGGCCGAGCCCTCTCTGATCCGCACCGAGGCCGACGAGCTGACCTACTGCCTCCACGTGCTGGTGCGCTACGAGCTGGAAAAGCGCGTCATGGCCGGCGAGCTGGCCGTGCACGATCTGCCCGCGGAGTGGAACCGGCTCTACAAGGAGTACCTGGGCGTGGACGTGCCCGACGACAGGCACGGCGTGCTGCAGGACAGCCACTGGGCCGGCGGCGCCATCGGCTACTTTCCCTCCTACGCCCTGGGCAGCGCCTACGGCGCCCAGTTCCTGCGGAAGATGAAGGAGACGGTGGACGTGGACGATTGCCTGCGCCGGGGTGACTTCCAGCCCATCAACGACTGGAACCGGAAGCATATCTGGCAGTTCGGCTGCCTGTACCGTCCCGGCCAGCTCTTTGAGATGGCCACCGGCGAGAGCTTTGACCCCTCCGTTTTCGCCTCCTATCTGGAGGAGAAGTTCACGGACCTGTATAGTTTATAAGTATCAATAAAATTTGGAATCGCGAAAGGCGGTGACAAGATGTATTTGGACACAGTAAAAGAGATCCAGAAGCTGGAGGAGCAGATGGAGCAGGCCAAGGCCCAGGCCCGGACCCAGGCGCGTGAGGCGCAGGAGGCCGCGGAGAAGGCCGGCCGCGATCTGCTGGCCGAGGCCCGCAAGGCGATCCGCGAGGCGGACGCCGTGGCCATGGAGGCCTGCGAGGCCCAGGCTGCCCAGCAGCGCGACGCCGTTCTGCGCGCGGCACAGGCCGACTGCCAGGCCCTGCGCGACCGGGCATCGGAACGCATGGACGACGCCGTGGCACGGATCGTCGGAAGGGTGGTGGGGCGCTGAATGGCTATCGTCAAAATGAAGCGCCTGCGCCTGATCGCCCTGGAAAACGATCGGACGGCGCTTCTGCGGCGGCTGCAAAAGCTGGGCTGCCTGCACCTGAGCGAGCCGCCCTCTGATGAATCGGCGTGGGAGGGGCTTCTCCACCGAGAGACCGACCAGTCCGCCGAAAAGCAAGCGCAGCTGCGGCTGCTGCAGAACGCCCTGGACGTGCTGAAGCGGTACGCTCCCCAGAAAACAGGGCTTCTCACCCCCCGCCCCATGGTGTCGGAGCAGGAGTTCCTCAACGAGAAGGAGCTGCCCGCCCAACTGGCCGTGGCCAAGCAGGTGACGGACCGCGCCGCCGAGCTGAACCGGCTGGTGGCCCAGGAGACGAGGCTCCAAAGCGAGCGGGCCTCGCTGGTCCCCTGGCAGGCGCTGGATCTGCCCATGGAGATGACGGGCACCAAGACGGTGGACGTGATCACCGGCACGGTGCCCGGCCCCGTCAACTTTGACCAGCTGCAGGGTCAGCTGGCCGACCAGGTGGCCGAGGCGGCGCTGTACCGCCTGTCCCAGAGCAGCGAGCAGCAGTGCCTGCTGCTGGTGTGCCACAAGTCCGCCACGGCTTCCGCCCTGGAGCTGCTGCGAAACGCCGGCTTCACCACCGGCCAGCTGGGCGGCTGGCACGGCACGGTGGCCGAAAACGCCCACCGGCTGGACGGCGAGCTGGAGCGGGTCCGCCAGGCCGCCGAGCAGGAGAAATCTCTCCTGCTGGAGCTGGGCGACAGGCAGGACGACCTGCGCCTGGCCGCCGACCGCATTGCCACCGAGCTGGACCGGGAGGTGAACAGCCACCGGCTGCTGACCGACCAGCACATCGTGTGCCTGCAGGGCTGGGTCCCTGAGGCGGACGTGGCCAGGCTCACGGGCCTGCTGGAGCAGTTCGACTGCGCCTGGGATCTGGCCGACCCCACGGAGGAGGAGATCCCCGATGTGCCGGTGAAGCTGAAGGGCAACTTCTTCACCCGATCCATGAACTGCATCACCGAGCAGTATTCCCTGCCCGCCTACGACGGCGTGGACCCCAACCCGGTGATGGCCCCGTTCTTTATCTTCTTCTTCGGTATGATGATGGCGGACATGGGCTACGGCATTCTGATGATCATCGGCTCGCTGCTGTTCCTCAAGAAAAAGCGGCCCGCCGACCGCAGCTTTATGGAGATGATCTTCTGGTGCGGCATCAGCACCACCATCTTCGGCGCCCTGACCGGCGGCTTCTTTGGGGATTTCATCCCCCAGCTGTGCAGGATCATCAACCCGGCCAGCACCTTTGAGCTGCCGGCCCTGTTCACCCCGCTGAACGACACCATGGCCATCATGATCGGCTCGCTGATCCTGGGTCTCATCCAGATCATCACCGGCATGACGATCAGCGTGGTGAAAAAGACAAAGGACGGCCACTTTGCCGACGCCCTGTGGGATGAGATCACCTGGTGGGTGATCCTGGCCGGCCTGGCGCTGATGATCCTGAAGATCGGCACCGTCAAGGGCGTGCCCGTGGTGCTGGTCATCGGCGGACTGATGCTGCTCTACGGCTCCACCCGCAACGCCAAGGGCTTCGGAAAGCTGACGGCTCTGATCTCCGCCGTTTACAACGGCGTCACCGGCTTCTTCAGCGACACCCTGTCCTACGTGCGCCTGATGGCGCTGATGCTGTCCGGCTCGGTCATCGCCCAGGTATTCAACACGCTGGGCGCCACCTTCGGCAGCGTGATCGCGTTCGTCATCATCTCCATGATCGGCAACGTGCTGAACCTGCTGCTGAACCTGCTGGGCTGCTACGTACACGACATGCGTCTGCAATTCCTGGAGTTCTTTAACCGCTTCTATAAGGACGGCGGTAAAGCATATCAACCCCTGTCACTTCAATCCAACAACGTAGAAATTATTAAGGAGGATAAATAAAATGGCTGCTTTTTTTGAAACCTTCGGAGGTCTGGGTCTGGCTTTCCTGGGCGCCGCTCTGGCCGTGGGCCTGTGCTGCGTCGGCTCCGCCAAGGGTACCGGCATGGTCGGTGAGGCCGCTGCGGGCCTGACCAGCGAGGATCCCGACAAGTCCACCAAGTGCCTGATCCTGCAGGTGCTGCCCGGCACCCAGGGCCTGTACGGCATGGTGGCGTGGTTCTTCGTTCTGCTGACGCTGGGCATCTTCGGCGGCAGCGGCCGGATCGATATCGACCTGGCGCAGGGCATGCGCATTTTCCTGGCCTGCATCCCCATCGCGCTGGGCGGCTGGCTGAGCGCCATCTTCCAGGGCCGCGTGGCTGCCGCCTCCGTGAACATCGTGGCCAAGCACCCCGAAGCCTCCACCAAGGGCATCATCTTCTGCGGTATCGTGGAGTTCTACGCCATCCTCTCCCTGCTGGCCACCATCCTGCTGCTCATGAACGCCCTGTAAGGAGGGTGCCATGAACGGACTGGAAAAAATCACCGAGCGCATCGCCCGCGACGGCCGCGCCGAGGTGGACGCCATCCTGGCCGAGGCCGGTAAGCGGATCGAGGTGGCCCAGGCCGGCTTCAAGGCCCAGGCCGCCCAGCTGACCGCCGACGCCGAGGACAAGCGGCGGCGCGACGCGGCCGAGCGGCTGGAGCGCCTGGCGGGCAGCGCCGACATGGAGCGCCGCCAGATGCTGCTGGGCGCCAAGCAGGGCTGCATCGACGACGCCTTTGCCAAGGCCGCCGAGGCGCTGCGCGCTTTGCCGGCGGACCAGTACGTCGCCCTGCTGGCCAAGCTGGCCGTGGAAAACGGCACCGGCGCCGAGGCGCTGATCCTCTCCCAGGCCGACCATGACGCCGTCGGACCGGCCGTGGTGGCCGCCGCCAACGCGGCAAAGCCCGGCGCCGCCTTCACCCTGGCTGACGAGACCCGTGAGCTGGGCGGCGGAGTGGTGCTGAAAAAAGGCCCGGTGGAGATCAACTGCGCCTTTGACACGGCGCTGCGGCAGCTGCGCCAGGAGCTGGCCTCCGACGTGGCCCACGTGCTCTTTGACTGAGAGGGGGCATCCCTTTGGCTAAAAAGAAGATCAAGGATACCGACTATCTCTTTCTGTCCGCCCGCATCCGCTCTCTGGAGCGCAATCTGCTGACCAAGCCCCGCATGGAGCGCATGCTCCAGGCGGAATCGGCCGCCGAGTGCGCCCAGGTGCTGACGGAGCTGGGCTATCCCCCCTTTGACGCTGACAGCGAGGCGGGGCTCAACCAGGCTCTGGCCCAGGTTCGGGCCGACCTGTTCGCCGATCTGGCGCGGTTCATGCCCGACCCCGCCCTGCTGGACGTGTTCAAGCTGAAATACGACTACCACAACATCAAGACCCTTATCAAGGGCCAGGGCGCCGACGTGGACGGCCTGCTGGTGGACGCCGGGCGCATCCGCGCCGCCGACATGGCCGCCAAATACCAGCAGACCGGCAAGTGGGACTTCCTGCACGCGCCCCTGAAGGACGCCGCTGAGGAGTCCGTCCGGGTGCTGGCCGAGACCGGCGATCCCCAGCGCAGCGACTTCGTGCTGGACAAGGCCTATTTCGCCGAGATGCTGGACCTGGCCAAATCCTCCGGCAGCGCTTTCCTGGTGGACTACGTCCGCACCCAGATCGACGCGGCCAATCTGCGCTCCGCCGTCCGCACCACGCGGATGCGCCGGGCCGCCGCATTCCTGCAGCAGGTGCTGTTTGAGGGCGGCTCCGTCAGCGTGGAGCGCATCCTGGCGGATATCGGCGGCGGCGTGGCCGCCCTGTACCGCGCCACCCCCCTGCGGGAGGCCGCAGTCCTGGGCGAGGAGGCCGTGGCGGGCGGCAGTCTGACCGCCTTCGAAAAGGCCTGCGACAACGCCGTGCTGGCCAAGGTGGGCGAGGCCCGCAGCGTGCCCTTCGGCCCGGAAGTGGCCATCGGCTACGTGGCGGCGCGGGAGAACGAGTTTACCGCCGTGCGTATCATTATGGCCGGCCGTCTGGCCGGACTGGACGGCGACACTATCCGGGAAAGGCTGCGTGATTGCTATGTATAAGATCGCTGTGATCGGCGACCGGGACAGCGTGCTGGGCTTCAAGGCCCTGGGGCTAGACGTCTTCTTCGTAGAGACCGACGAGGCCGCCCGCGCCACGCTGCACCGCCTGGTGCAGGAGGAGTACGCCATCATCTACCTGACCGAACAGCTGTCCACCCCCCTTCGTGCGGAGATCGCCAAGTACAAGGACTTCGCCATCCCCGCCATCATTCTGATCCCCGGCAAGACCGGTTCCCTGGGTCTGGCCGAGGCGGCGCTGCGCAGCGCGGTGGAGCGCGCCGTGGGCGCAGACATCTCTTGAAAGGAGAGCAACGCAATATATGGGAAAGATCATCAAAGTATCCGGCCCGCTGGTGGTGGCGGACGGCATGGCCGACGCCAATATGGCCGACGTCGTCCGCGTAGGTCCCCAGCGTCTGATCGGCGAGATCCTGAATATGACCGGCGAGCGCGCCTCCATCCAGGTCTATGAGGAGACCTCCGGCCTGGGCCCCGGCGCCGACGTGGTGACCACCGGCGCGCCGCTGAGCGTGGAGCTGGGTCCCGGCCTGATCGAGAACATCTACGACGGCATCCAGCGCCCGCTGGAGGAGATCGTCAAGCGGGTGGGCGCCAACATCACCCGCGGCATCGAGGTGCCCCCTCTGCCCCGCGACAAGCAGTGGCAGTGGACCCCCGTGGCTAAGGCGGGCGACAAGGTCATCGGCGGCGACGTGCTGGGCACCGTGCCGGAGACCAGCTCCGTCCTCCACAAGATCATGGTGCCCAACGGCGTCCGCGGCACCGTGGAGTGGATCGCCCCGGAAGGCAGCTACACCATTCAGGACGTGATCGCCAAGGTCCGCACCGACAAGGGTGAGGTCCGGGAGCTGACCATGGTGCAGAAGTGGCCCGTCCGCGTCGGCCGTCCCTATCAGAAGAAGTTCCCGCCGGTGACACCGCTCCAGTCCGGCCAGCGCGTCATCGACACCATGTTCCCCATCGCCAAGGGCGGCACCGCCGCCGTGCCCGGTCCCTTCGGCTCCGGCAAGACCGTGGTGCAGCACCAGCTGGCCAAGTGGTCCGACGTGGACATCGTGGTCTACATCGGCTGCGGCGAGCGCGGCAACGAGATGACCGACGTGCTGCGGGAGTTCCCGGAGCTGACCGACCCCCGCACCGGCGAGACACTGATGAAGCGCACCGTTCTGATCGCCAACACCTCCGATATGCCCGTGGCCGCCCGTGAGGCCAGCGTCTACACCGGCATCACCATCGCCGAGTATTTCCGCGACATGGGCTACCACGTGGCCGTTATCGCCGACTCCACCTCCCGCTGGGCCGAGGCCCTGCGCGAGATGTCCGGCCGTCT
>DGHJ01000115.1:0-1437 GCA_002392625.1 Oscillospiraceae bacterium UBA3851 | reverse complement strand
CCGGCCGTCTGGAGGAGATGCCCGGTGAGGAGGGCTACCCCGCGTACCTGGCCTCCCGTCTGGCCCAGTTCTATGAGCGCGCCGGCATGGTGCAGTGCATGGGCAGCGACGGACGCACCGGCTCCCTGACCGCCGTGGGCGCCGTGTCGCCTCCCGGCGGCGACCTCTCCGAGCCCGTTTCTCAGGGCACCATGCGCATCGTGAAGGTGTTCTGGTCTCTGGACGCCTCCCTGGCCTATCGCCGCCACTTCCCCGCCATCAACTGGCTGAACTCCTACTCCCTGTATCTGGACTCCATGCGCCCCTGGTTTGACGAGAATCTGGGTCCGGAGTTCATGACCAACCGCAGCCGGGCCATGCACCTGCTGCAGGAGGAAAACGAGCTCAACGAGATCGTCCAGCTGGTGGGTAAGGACTCCCTGTCCGCCGGCGACCAGCTGACCCTGGAGATCGCCCGCATGCTGCGGGAGGACTTCCTGCAGCAGAACGCCTTTATGGACGTGGACTCCTACTCCAGCTTCGACCGCCAGAAGCGGCTGCTGGGCCTGATCCTCCACTTTGAGAATCTGTGCCGCGGCGCCATCGCCAAGAACGTGGACCTGCAGACCCTGTTCGCCACGCCCTCCCGCGAGCGGCTGGGCTGGGCCAAGTACACCGAGGCGGACAAGTATGCCGAGGAGTACGAGCAGATCGGCCAGGATATGGACCGCGAGGTCAACGAGCTGATCAGAAAGGCTGGTGAGGACGAATGATGAAGGAATACCGTACCATCCACGAGGTCTCCGGCCCCCTGATGGTGGTGGAGCAGGTGGAGGGCGTCACCTATGACGAGCTGGCCGAGATCCAGCTGACCGACGGCACCGTCCGCCGCTGCAAGGTGCTGGAGGTCAACGGCGACCGCGCCGTGGTGCAGCTGTTCGACAGCTCCGCCGGCATCAACCTGCGGGACAGCAAGATCCGCTTCCTGGGCCACCCCCTGCAGATGGGCGTGTCCGGCGACATGCTGGGCCGCGTGTTCAACGGCATGGGCCAGCCCATCGACGGCGGCCCGGAGCTGCTGGCCGAGAAGTACATGGACATCAACGGCCTGCCCATGAACCCCGCCGCCCGGGACTACCCCAACGAGTTCATCCAGACCGGCGTATCCACCATCGACGGCCTGAACACCCTGGTCCGCGGCCAGAAGCTGCCTATCTTCTCCGGCTCCGGTCTGCCCCACGCCAACCTGGCGGCACAGATCGCCCGCCAGGCCCGCGTGCTGGACGACACCTCCAACTTCGCCGTGGTGTTCGCCGCCATCGGCATCACCTTTGAGGAGTCCGAGTTCTTCGTCCGCGAGTTCAAGCGCACCGGCGCCATCGACCGCACGGTGCTGTTCACCAACCTGGCCAACGACCCCGCCGTGGAGCGTATCGCCACGCCCCGCATGGCCCTGAC
>DGHJ01000108.1:211-3589 GCA_002392625.1 Oscillospiraceae bacterium UBA3851 | reverse complement strand
AGTGTCCCGCTTGTCGCGACCAACGGGAGCGAGAAGCGGCTGACACGACGGTGGGCAATCCCGCAGCGCCCGTGGCAATCCGTACCCCCTCCCTGTCATTGCGAGGGCGCGAAGCGCCCGTGGCAATCCGTACCCCCTCTGTCATTGCGAGGCCCCTCAGGGGCCGTGGCAATCCGTATCCCCCCACACATACAACAGGCCCTGCGGCATTGCGCCGCAGGGCCTGTTCCTCATTTCCTTTTTTCCGTTCAGCCTCTGTCCCCACGCCGGTCCGGCATGGAGCTCAGGCCATGCGATCCAACAGTTCCTGATCGGTCAGACCATCCAGCTGTCCCTCCCCATAGAAGTGGGTCGCCAGCGTGGCGATGGCCTTGTCCTCATAGACGAACACGAAGTCGTAGTAGCCGGGCTGGGCATCATCGGGGTTGATGTAGAATTCGCCCCAGTCGTCGCCTTCCCGCTGCTCCACGTCGTATACGGCGACCAGCTCCGGCATCTCCCCGGAAAACGTCTCTGTCTCATAGGACTTCTGATCCTCCCGCTGGGGCAGCACGTAGATCCGGATGCCGGAGGTCACGTCGGTGTCGGGCAGGCAGGCCACGTACTCGTTCAGCTCAAAGATGCAGCGGATGCCCTCCGTGGCGGGCGCCTTGCTGTTGAACTCCTCCGAGCCGCAGCGGTTGCCGGAGAATCGGACGCCCCGCAGGACGGAGCTGTCCCGGTCGTCCAGGTCGATGAAGCGGAGGGTGCCGTCCGGCGCGGCGGAGCCGGTGCCGGGATCGGTGCCGGGGTCGGTCTGGCCGCCGGGATCGGTGCCGGGGTCGGTCTGGCCGCCGGGATCGGTGCCGGGGTCGGTCTGTGTCTGTCCGCCGGGGTTGGTGCCGGGGTCGTCGGGCTTGTTGGCGCCTGCGCCGCAGGCCGTCAGCCCCAGGATAAGTGCCAGTGTCAGCGCGATGGTCAAGAGCTTCTTCATGGTGATCCTCTCCTTCCGTCAAGTCACGTTTTCCGTTGGCCTGTGTTCTTCCAGTTCCTGCCAATCATTTTACCAGACCCCCCGCCGCTGTGTCAACCGCGTTATGGCCCGGCGGATCTCAGGCAGGGCTCACGTTCCCGTCATCACGGTCATGACCTTGAACTCCTCCGGGTTCAGGGTCTTCTTCATGGCCAGGCCCTCGGCGATGTCCCGGTCGATGATCCGGTCGCCCTCGGCGCAAATGACCCGGTTGGTCTTGCCCTCGGCCAGGACGCGGACGGCCTCATAGCCCATGCGGGTGGCCATGACCCGGTCCTTGACGGTGGGAGCGCCGCCCCGCTGGATGTGGCCCAGGATGGTGACGCGGGGGTCCAGACCCAGCTCGGCCCTGATCTGCTCGCCCACGAACACGGCGGGCACGGCGCCCTCTGCCACCACGATGATGAAGTTGGTCTTGCCGCTGAGCCGTGCCCGGCGGATCTTCTCGGCCACGTGCTCGTTGAAGTCGTAGGGGTACTCCGGCACCAGCACGGCGGTGGCGCCCACGGCCACGCCCACGTGGAGGGCCAGATACCCGGCGTGACGGCCCATGACCTCCACCACGGCGCAGCGCTCGTGGGACTGCATGGTGTCCCGCAGCCGGTCGATGCAGTCCACGGCGGTGTTGGCGGCGGTGTCGAAGCCGATGGTGTAGTCGGTGCAGACGATGTCGTTGTCGATGGTGCCGGGGATGCCCACCACGCTGATGCCGAACTTGCTCAGGTCGCAGGCGCCCCGGAAGGTGCCGTCGCCGCCGATGGCCACGATGCCCTCCAGCCCCAGCAGCTTGCAGGTGGCGGCGGCCTTCTGCTGGCCCTCCACGGAGCGGAACTCGTCGCTGCGGGCGGTGTAGAGCACGGTGCCGCCCCGGTTGATGATGCGGCTGACGTCGGCGCTGGTCATGGGGAAGATGTCACCGCTGATGAGGCCGGCGTAGCCCCGGCGGATGCCCACCACCTCGATGCCCCGGCGGAAGGCCGAGCGGGCCACGCTGCGGATGGCGGCGTTCATGCCGGGCGCGTCGCCGCCGCTTGTCAGCACGCCGATGCGCCGGACGGCGCTTTTCTCCATTTCTTCCATATCATATCCCTCGTTTCTTTTTGCGTGTAGTTGTTTTTCAGGCACATCCTACCATATTTTACCCGCTGCGGCAAGTTTTTTCCGCATTATCACGCCGATGCGTTCCCCCTGTCATTGCGAGGGCTGCGCAGCAGCCCGTGGCAATCCGTCCCCCGTCCCCGTCATTGCGAGCCGCGAAGCGCCTGCGGCAATCCGTCCCCCGTCATTGCGAGCCGCGAAGCGGCGTGGCAATCCGTTTTCTCCTTCCGTCTCTCACAGCACCCGCTGCAGCGCCGCCAGAAGCAGCAGGTGGGCCGGGTAGAACGCGTAGAAGAACCACTTGTGGAAGGGGTGGCGGCTGCCGCTCTCGCCGCTGTAGCCGAACCGCAGCAGCGGCGGCACCACCAGCAATCCCAGGTTGTGGATGCCGTACCACCAGGGCAGGCCGTAGCCCATGTAGTACCACATGATGTAGGCGCAGGCCGCCCCACAAATAGCTGTAAAGGTCCACCACTTCACACGTGGCTTGTCCCGGAATGCCACCAGGGCCAACGGCCACAGCACGTCGAAAATGTCCCAGTCGCCCCAGCGGGAGAGGTAGACCAGCCCCGCGATGAGGACCAGCCGCACCACCGGGTGGACGGGCAGCCTGTCCCAGATCCACACGGCCAGCAGGCCCAGGAACAGGGTGTAGATGACGCCGAAGTGGGGGGTGAACCACCGGCCGTAGTCGAAGAAGCTGAAGGCGGGCCAGGAGATCAGGGCGAACAGCCCCAGCCGGAGGGCGTACTTCTTCACGTCCCGCGTGTGGAGATACCCCTCGGCCAGGAAGAAGGCCATGGTGGGCCCGGTGAAGCGGCCGACGAAGTGCATGACCTGGCCCAGCACCGTGGCGGTGGGCACGAAGGCCCAGGCCACGTGGTCCACCACCATGGTCACGATCACCAGATATTTCAGCTGATTGCGGTTGAGTTTCATGTCTGTCCTCTCTCTGTTCTTTCGCAGGGGCGGGGCTCTGTCCCCGCCCTCATCCGTCCCACGGTTTTCCCCATCATACCACCCTATTCTCCATTTTACAAGTGGCACGGAACGTGGTATAATGTGCGCGAATGGAGGGATGGTATGCACCCGCAGTTTCAGGATTTCACGCCCCAGTGGTTCCGGCGCGCCCACGTCTACACCGGCAGCATCGGCGACTTCCGCTACCGCTTCGCCCAGGTGGGCGAGGAGGCGCTGAAGGCGTCGGTGTACAGCCGGGTCTGCTACGAGCTGGCCGACGACGTGGAGGAGGAGACCTTCCCCTGGAC
>DGHJ01000108.1:0-143 GCA_002392625.1 Oscillospiraceae bacterium UBA3851 | reverse complement strand
GACGAGGGCGTCAAGGCGCTCCAGGCCTGGGTCCAGGGCAAATACGAGGCGTTCGCGGCACAGAAATAAGGCAGCGATCGGAAACGGCGGGAGCTGATGCTCCCGCCGTCAGACTGTCCAAAAAGTCTGTAAAGCGTTGGTTC
>DGHJ01000030.1:9956-15869 GCA_002392625.1 Oscillospiraceae bacterium UBA3851 | reverse complement strand
TCCTGTTTCGTTGTGTAAGACTACAATGGGATTGTTCATTTACATCTGGAGGTGCGCATCTCGTTCGATATATAGAAATTGAGTATGGCATACCCCTGCTTTTTCGCTTTGGGCAAATCCGTTCTTTGGAATCATCGGCTTTTATGCGCGATGTGCCCGGTGCGCTTTTTCAAAATGATGCCCTGACCTGTTTTAAAAACCGCTCGGCGATCGGCGTAAGCGGCTGATACTTCTTCCAGACAAGATATAGCTTCGTTTCCAGGCGCGGCGTGAGCGGCCGGAATACCAGCCCGCTGTGGGAGGAGACGTCGATCAGCTTATCAAAGGTCAGCAGATAGCCAAGCCCCGCCTTTGCGAAGATCGATCCGTTATAGGACAACCGGAAAGATCCCTCCAGGTGAAATGCGTCAAAATCGTCTCCCGCCCAGGCCTTGATATCCTGATACCACGACTGCTCGGAGCAGAACAGCGGGAGCCCACGGAGATCGGAGGGGCAGAAGCACTCCTTTTCCGCAAGGGGATCGTCCGCGGGAAATACCAAGCCCCAGCGATCCGCATCGGGGAACGCAATATACTCGTACTTGTTCCGATCCGGTTCTTCCGCCAGAACGACGAAGTCCAGCAGCCCCTTCTGCAGCTTTTCCGCCACCTGCTCCGTGTCGCCGCTGGTGATGTGATATTGCAGCTTCGGGTACCGCTCCTTTAAGCTCTTGATCGCATCCGCCATATACTTGATCTGATACGATTCCGCCAGGCCGAGAAACAGCTCTCCGCCGGAAATATCACCGAGAGAGACGAACTCCTTCTCGATTTTATCCGCCATGCTGACAAGGTCCTCCGCCCTGTCGCGGAGCAATACACCCTCGTTCGTCAGCCGGATGCTGAAGCTGTGCCGGGTAAACAGCTTTTTGTCGAGCTCGTCCTCAAGGGACTTCAGCGCCTTGGACAGTGTCGGCTGCGTCACGTGAAGCTGCTCGGCAGCCCGTGTCATATTCTCCTCACGGGCAACGGCCAGAAAGTATCGAAGTGTTCGTATCTCCATACGGTTCCTCCTTCTTGATATTCCTATTGCGAATATCACGATATTCATTATAACCATTAGCAAAAGGGAAGTCAATGCGTTATCATGAAAGTGAACCAAGGAACAAGGAGACCGAAAAACGAATGACTGACTACACGGAAACACTGAAAACCGGCCTTGTGGATGTGGGGATGCGCCAAGAGCTTGTTGATCGGGCCATGGAGCTCTGCCGCACAGGCCAAGCCGACGACCTGGTCCGATTTCTCAAGGTGCAGCGGTGCGAACTGGTAGAGGAAATGCACGAGAGCCAGCGGAAGGTTGATCGCCTGGATTATCTGATCCGGCAGACAAAACAGAATTGAAAGGATGCAACGACCATGATGAAAACAGAAGATCTCGCTCTGACAAAAGAATGGGACAAGGTGTTCCCGAAAAGCGAAAAGGTGGACCACAGGAAGGTGACCTTCGTCAATCACTTCGGCATTACCCTGGCGGCGGATCTGTACGCTCCGAAGAACGCGGCAGGCAAGCTGCCCGCCATCGCCGTCAGCGGCCCCTTCGGCGCCTGCAAGGAGCAGTCCTCCGGGCTTTACGCCCAGACAATGGCGGAGCGCGGCTTCCTGACGATCGCCTTTGATCCGTCCTTCACCGGCGAGTCCGGCGGCTATCCCCGCGCCATGCATTCGCCCGATATCGACGTGGAGGATTTTCAGGCGGCGGTGGATTTCCTGTCCGTGCAGGAGAACGTCGATTCCGAGCGCATCGGCATTATAGGAATCTGCGGCTGGGGCGGCATGGCGCTGCAGACCGCCTGCGTCGACACGCGGATCAAGGCGACGGTGACCTCCACCATGTACGATATGTCCCGCGTGGCGGGCAACGGCTATTTCGATTCTGCCGACAACGAGGAGGCACGCCATCGGATGCGTCTTGCCACCAATGCGCAGAGAACGGAAGATTACAAAAACGGCGACTACGCCCGACAGGGCGGCGTGGTGGATCCGCTGCCGGAGGACGCGCCGTACTTTGTCAAGGACTACCACGACTACTACAAGACACCCCGCGGATACCATCCCCGCTCTCTGAACTCCAACGACGGCTGGACGGTCAACACGAACACCTCTCTGATGAACACACGCCTCTTTACCTACGCCAGAGAGATCCGCGGCGCGGTGCTGATGATCCACGGCGATAAGGCGCACTCCTGCTACATGAGCCGCGACGCCTACGCCGATATGGTAAAGGACAGCAAGTATGCAAGCAACAAAGAGCTTTATATCATCCCCGGCGCGTCCCACACCGACCTCTATGACGGCGGCGGCAAGGGCGCCATCCCCTTTGATAAGATCGAGGCTTTTATGAAGGAGAACCTGAAATGAGCAAGGTACTTGTGATAACGACCAGCCTGCGGGCAGAGAGCAACTCCGACATTCTCGCCCAGCGGCTGATCGCCGGCGCCGAGGACGCCGGTCATGAGGTGGAGCACATCTCCCTCAAGGGCAAAAACGTCAAGTTCTGCATCGGCTGCCTGACCTGTCAGAAGACACAGCAATGCGTGCTGAAGGACGACGCCGTGGAGATCGCGGAGAAGGCCAGGAACGCGGACACGCTGGTGTTCGTCACGCCGATCTACTACTATGAGATGAGCGGACAGATGAAGACGCTGCTGGACCGCTTGAATCCGCTGTATCCGTCCGACTACCGATTCCGCAAGGTGTATATGCTGGCGACTGCTGCCGAGGACGAGGCGTATGTGCCCGAAAAGGCCGTCAGCGGCCTGCAGGGCTGGGTGGACTGCTTCGGAAAGGCGGAGCTTGCCGGTTCGCTGTTTTGCGGCGGCATCAACGACATGGGCGAGGCCGCAGGCAGAAATGAGAAATTGGAGGAAGCGTATGCGTTCGGAAAGGCGCTGGCGTAATCTCTCCAGGCGCGCCGTGCTTACCGCTGTCATGTTCCTGCTGTTGGGAATACTGTGCGGGTGCGGGGCGTCCGGCCCGGAGACAACGCCGCAGCTGACACCGGCAACCCCTGTTGAGTCACAGCTGCAGGAAACGGTAAACGCGGCTGAGCCGGAGAACGACAACAGCGAGGAGGGTATCATGAACAGAAACTTGACACTTGCCATCAACGGGGAAGCGCTATCAGTCACGTGGGAGGATAACGCCTCTGTGGAGGCACTGAAGGAGCTTGTGTCCTCCGGGGCGGTTACTGTGCAGATGTCGAAATACGGCGGCTTCGAGCAGGTTGGGCCGCTTGGAGCAAGTCTACCGAGAGACGACGTGCAGACGACCACGGGACCCGGCGATATCGTGCTCTACTCCGGGAATCAGATCGTCGTGTTCTACGGCTCCAATTCCTGGGCCTATACGAGGCTCGGCCATATCGATGGTAAAACAGTGCAGGAGCTTGCCCGGCTGCTGGGAAACGGGGACGTGACGGTCACGATCGTGATGGAGGGATAAATAAATGAAGATTCTCGTATTGAATGGCAGTCCCAGGCCCAATGGCAATACGGCCGGGATGGTCCGCACGTTCCGGGAAACGGCGGAGGCAAAGGGCCATGAGGTCGTCTGTTTCAACATCTGCGGCATGAGCATCAAGGGCTGCCTTGCCTGTGAATACTGCCACGGCAAGGGCCGGGGCGAATGCGTCCAGAAGGACGATATGCAGCAGATTTATGCGGAGCTGCAGGACGCAGAGATGCTGGTGCTCGCCGCGCCGATCTACTACCACGGTATCTCCGGACAGCTGAAATGTGTGATCGACAGGTTCTATTCGGCCCTCTACCCGAAAGCGCCCTCCTCTTTGAGAAAGGTGGCGATGTTCCTCAGCTCCGGGGATGATGATATGTACGTCGGTGCAAAGTTCTCCTACGACGGGGACTTCGTCGGATATCTCGGCCTGGAAGGGTGCGGCATTTTCACGAACCATGACGAGAATGTCGCAGCTCGGATCAAGGAGCTGGCAGAGACGCTTTGAGATCATACAGGTAAATTGTCGTCTTGGTGATCATTATGTCACATTTCAGCGCAAGATGGAATAAACCGGTGGTCAACTACTTGAACCACTGGTTTATGAATGACAAATTGAAGCAAAAGAACAAAAATGACGGCAGAAACAGGCAGAAATGAAAATAAATAGATATTATTTATTTGAGAGGACCTGAACCTCTGACCCCACCGTTTAGAGGCAGATTTTGGGAGAATGATTCCCCCAAAATCTGCCACTTTTCTCTTTTCGGAAAAAACTGTACGTAGATATTTCAAAGCAGCTTTTGTGACATGTGACGATCCGGGCACTCACCGAAGCCGCGTATAATACAATCCTTAGGAGGATCATTGCGAGGTCTGCACGTGAGTTGAGACAGACTCGCTCCGGACAGATCTGGATGATCACGGGAACAATCTATCCTCTCAGGCCGGGGACCGTTTGCAGAATAGACGCAGGCGAGATTCAGAGAAAAGCGACTGTTACAACAGGACTTGTTGCCACGCCTATAGATACCGCTCCAGCATCTGCCTCGTTGTCAGCTTGTCCTGCCGGTACTGCTCTCCGATCCGCCGGGCATATGCAACAAAGGCGCGGCACAGGTCGGGGTGCTCGAATTGGATCGTGAAGTACGGCGGCTTCAGCCGTGTCATCGCCACGGCGCGATCCGAAATGAGGACCTTGATATCCGCAAAGGGGGCTTCCGGCAGAGGGATGACGCGGTAGCCCACCAGCCTGTCGGAAAGAGACAGAATATTCCGTATATGAGCGGCGTATTCCTCCGGCGTATACTGAAACAAGAACATCCGGGCATTCGCAGGGCAAGAAAAATACCGAGATTACAGGCATGTACAGTCATGTAGTCCCGGTATTTTTCTGTTTACAGAGAGAGTCCGTACATTCGTCTTATACGCCTCTTTGCGATACAATGTTGGCGAAAGGGGGCGAGATGCTTTGAAATACATAAAGCAATCCAAGAGGCACATTGTACTGGACGACCTTGAGTGGCGGGCGCTGGTCAAAGGGATCAACGCATACCGCAAGCAGGTCATCGACGAAGACGGATGCGTGGGGGGTCATAAACGAACTGCTGATCAAGATCATCGGCGCGCCGACGAAAAAAATCAAGGTAATGGAGGTATCAAAATGAAGGACAAGTTGGATCGGACAAGTTGGGGTTTGGGGACAGAGGCACTATCAGTATCTGAAAGAGAACATGCCCCCGCCCCGTTCAACACGATCAATCAACGGCCTTGGGGGCCGGACTCTCGCAGTAGATGCAGCGGTAAAGCTTCTTTTCCCGGTCCACCAGGCGGAACTCATGGCGCAGCTCCTGCTCGGTGGAGGTGATGCAGCGGGGGTTCTTGCAGTGGATGATGTCCATGACCCGCTCAGGCAGGGACAGGTGCTCCCGCTTAGCCAGCTTGCCGTCCTGGATGATGTTGACGGTGATGCCGGGATCGATATAGCCCAGCACATCGAAGTCCAGATCGATGACCTGGCCGATCTTGATGATGTCTTTCTTGCCCTTCTTGACGCTGTCGGCGTTCTTGATCATGGCCACGGTGCAGTCCAGCTTGTCCAGGCCCAGAATGTTGTAGATCTCCATGCCGCGTCCGGCGGTGATGTGATCCAGCACGATGCCGTCTTTGATCTGACCGATAATCATACGTTTACCTCCAACAATTTCAGAATGAGCGCCATGCGCATATACTTGCCGTTGAGCACCTGCTTGAAGTAGCAGGCACGGGGATCATCGTCTACCGCGACGGAGATCTCGTTGACGCGGGGCAGGGGATGCAGGATGGCCAGGTCCTTCTTGGCGGTGCGCAGCTTGTCCGGCGTCAGGATGTAGGTATCCTTCAGACGCAGATAATCAGCCTCGTTGAAGAACCGCTCCCGCT
>DGHJ01000030.1:9513-9904 GCA_002392625.1 Oscillospiraceae bacterium UBA3851 | reverse complement strand
CGCTGCACGCGGGTCATGTACAGGATGTCCAGACCGGGCATGGCCTCCTCCAGACTGGTGACCTCTTCGTAGGGGATGTGATTGGGCTCCAGCAGGTCGGTGATGATGTAGCGGGGCACCCGCAGCTCCTCCGGGGAGATCAGCACAAACTTAACGCCCTTATAGCGGGACATGGCGGAGATCAGAGAGTGGACGGTGCGGCCGAACTTCAGGTCGCCGCACAGGCCGATGGTCAGGTTCTCGAAGGTGCCCTTCTCCCGGTAGATGGTCAGCAGGTCGGCCAGGGTCTGGGTGGGGTGGTTGTGACCGCCGTCACCGGCGTTGACTACCGGCACACCGGCGGTGCGGGTGGCCACCAGCGGCGCACCTTCCTTGGGATGGCGCATGGCGA
>DGHJ01000030.1:4375-9467 GCA_002392625.1 Oscillospiraceae bacterium UBA3851 | reverse complement strand
GGATGGCGCATGGCGATGATGTCGGTGTAGCAGCCCACGGTACGCACGGTGTCCGCTACACTCTCTCCCTTGGCGGCGGAGCTGCTGTTGGCCTCAGAGAAGCCGATGACGTTGCCGCCCAGCTCGTACATGGCCGCCTCAAAGCTCAACCGGGTGCGGGTGGAGGGCTCGAAGAACAGCGTGGCCAGCTTTTTGCCGCGGCAGGATTCGGCATACTTGGCCGGATTGGCGATGATGTCCAGGGCACGGTCGATGAGCTCCTGCAGCTCGTCCGTGCTCATCTGCATGATGTCGATGAGATTTTTCATTTTGTACCTCCTGTTATCCAGCTTTCATCAGACGGATTGTTCCGGAAGGCGATGAGCCGGTCGATATCCCCGGCGCTGATGTACCCCTCCCGGGCAGCCACCTGTGTGATCACGTCAAAATTGGTCAGCGAGTGGTTCTCCACATCGGCCTCCGCCAGACGGCGCAGACCCTTTTCCATGCCGTAGGTGAAGATGCTGACAATTCCCAGCACAATGGCGCCTGCTTCCCGCAGGGCCTCCACCACCTCGATGACACTGCCGCCGGTGGAAATGAGATCCTCCACCACCACCACCTTCTGACCCGGCTCCAGCCGACCCTCAATGCGGTTTTGGCGCCCGTGGTCCTTGTTCCCGCTGCGGACGTAGCCCATGGGCAGGCCCATGATGTGTCCCACAATGGCGGCGTGGGCAATGCCGGCGGTGGACGTACCCATCAGCACCTCCACTGTGGGGTAGTAGGTGCGGATCAGCTCCGCCAGGCCGTTTTCAATGTCGTTTCGAACAGCGGGCGCTGTCAGCGTCAGACGGTTGTCGCAGTACACCGGACTGCGGATGCCGCTGGCCCAGGTGAAGGGCTCCTCCGGCCGCAGAAAGACCGCTCCGATGGAGAGCAGATCCTTCGCAATGTGCTCTTGCATATGTCTCCTCCTTCTAAATCTCCAGATTATTGACCGACAAAATCAGCCACGCAGCGGCGGTAGGCCGCCACGGGATCCTCAGCGCCGGTGATGGGTCTCCCCACCACGATGTAGTCCGAGCCCAGCTCCCTTGCCCGCGCCGGCGTGGTGACGCGCTGCTGATCACCGGCTGCGCCGTCGGCGAAGCGGATGCCCGGCGTCACCGTCAGGAAGGCGTCGCCGCACACCTGATGAACGCGGCCTGCCTCCAGCGGCGAGCAAACCACGCCGTCCAGCCCGGCGGCTTTGGCGTTGGCGGCGTACTGCATGACCACCTCCTCCAGCGGCCGGGAGATCAGCAGCTCCTCCTCCATGCGCTTTTGGTCGATGGAGGTCAGCTGGGTCACGGCGATCAGCAGCGGGCGTGTGCCGTCGGGCCGGGTCAGGCCCTCCACGGCGGCGCCCATCATATCCAGTCCGCCGGCGGCGTGGAGGTTGAAGATATCCACATCCAGCCGGGACAGCACCGCCATTGCTTTTTTCACCGTGTTGGGGATGTCGTGGAGCTTCAGATCCAGGAAGACCCGGTGGCCCCGGTCCTTGATCTGCCGGACAATGGCCGGACCCTCGGCGTAGAACAGCTCCATGCCGATCTTCACGAAGGGCTTTTCATCCGTGAATTTGTCCAGAAATGCCAGCGTATCTGCGGCGGTAGGGAAGTCACAGGCGATGATGACGTCTTTGCTCATGGGTTGGCTCCTCCTATGATGTCTCTTAAGTTGTTGATTCCATATCGGTCCATGACCTCCGGCAGAGCGGCGATAATGTCCCGGCAAATGTACGGATGCACCAGATTGGCCGCGCCGATCTCCACGGCGGTGGCGCCTGCCAGCATCATTTCGATCACATCCTCCGCCGAGCTGACGCCGCCCAACCCGATCACCGGGACGGACACCGCGCGGGCTACCTGCCACACCATCCGCAGCGCCACCGGGAACACGGCGGGGCCGGACAGACCGCCGGTGGTGTTGGCCAGCACGCTTCGGCGGGTTTTCAGGTCGATCCGCATAGCCATCAGCGTATTGATAAGGCTGATGCCATCCGCTCCGGCCTCTTCACAGGCCTTTGCCACCGCCACAATGTCGGTGACGTTGGGGGACAGCTTCATGATGACGGGTTTGGCGGTCACCGCCTTGACGGCTCTTGTCACCGCCGCCGCCTGGGCGGGATCGGTGCCGAAGCTCATGCCGCCGCCGTGCACATTGGGGCAGCTGATGTTCACCTCCAGCCAGCCCACCTGGGGCTCCCGGTCCAGCTTTTGACAGACAGCAGCGTACTCCTCCACAGAAAAGCCGCTGACATTGGCCATCATGGGCTTGCGGAAAACGGACTTCAGCCGGGGAAGCTCCTCTGCGATGACCCGATCCACGCCGGGATTCTGCAGCCCCACCGCATTGATCATTCCGGCAGGCGCCTCGGCGATGCGCGGCGTGTCGTTGCCGAAACGGGGCCGGAGCGTGGTGCCCTTGCAGGAGAACGTGCCCAATACGTTGATGTCGTACAGCTCGGCAAACTCGTAGCCGTATCCAAAGGTGCCGGAGGCCGGGATCACCGGGTTGTCCAGCTCGACACCGCAGAGATTCACGCTCAGTCGTCCCATCGGATCTCCTCCTTTGTGAGCACGGGGCCCTCCCGACAAATGCGCTTGCTGCCGGTAATGGTGCGGCAGGAGCAGCCCATGCAGGCGCCGAAGCCGCAGCCCATCCGCTTCTCGAAGCTCAGCTGTCCGCTGCCCCTGGCCGTGCGCCACACCGCCTTCAGCATGGGCTCAGGGCCGCAGGCATAAAAGTAGGAGTATCCCAGTCCGGCCATAGCGTCCGTTACAAAGCCTTTGACGCCCCGTGAGCCGTCGGCGGTGGTTAATATTACCTCCGCGCCCAGCGCGCGGAACATGTCGTCGTAGAAAACTTCATTCGCGGTATTAAATCCCAGCACCGCCGTCACTTTGCGGCCGGAGGCCAGGAGTTCTTTTGTCAGCCAGTACATGGGTGGCACGCCCACGCCGCCGCCGATCACCAGCGGGTGATCGCCGGCAGGGGAGAGGTCGTAGCCGTTGCCGAGACCTGTCAGCAGGTCGAGACGCATACCGGGCGTCATGGTCCGCAGCTGCTCCGTACCGCCGCCCACCACCTTGTAGATCAGGGTGAGAACGTCTCCCTCCACGTCACAGACGGAGATGGGTCGGCGCAGAAAACGGCCTTCCAGCTTAATGTTGACGAACTGACCGGGGCGGATGACGGCGGAGGTGTCGCCTTGCAGGCGCAGCCGCATAACGGCCTCTGTCAGCGGTGTGTTTTCAAGAACGGTAAAGAGGCATTGCTTCATAAATCAAGCTCCTTTGCAAGCTCCGGATCGCAGTAGGCGATGTGCCCGTTGGCCACCGTCATCATGCACTTGCCCCGCACCGGCCACCCGGCAAAGGGGGTGCTGCGCCCCATGGACAGGAACGTATCGGGATCCACGGTATACGCCGCATTCAGATCAAATACGGTGAAGTCGGCAGGACGATCCTCCTGCATGGACTCACCCAGATCAAACCGCCTGCGGGGATTATAGCACAGCAGCTCCACCAGCCGCTCCAGCGTCAGCTTGCCGGTCAGCACCAGATGGGTGTACAGCAGGGGAAAGGCGGTCTCCAGCCCCACCACGCCCATGAGGCTTCCGGCAAGGCCGCAGCTTTTTTCCTCGGCAGTATGAGGGGCGTGGTCGGTGGCGATCATATCGACGGTGCCGTCCTGCAGGCCTTCCAGCAGAGCTGCCTGATCCGCCTTGCTGCGGATGGGGGGATTCATCTTGAATCTTCCGTCCTCCTGCAGCATGGAGTCATCAAAAAGCAGATAATGGGGGGCGGTTTCGCAGGTCACGTCCAGGCCCTCGGCCTTGGCCTGACGGATCAGAGCCACGCTCTCCTTGGTGGAGATATGGCACACATGGTAGCCGCAGCCGATTTCGCGCACCAGCTCCAGATCCCGGGCGATCTGTCCCCATTCGGACTCGGAGCAGATCCCCTTGTGACCGTGGGCGGCGGCGTAAGCGCCGTCGTGGATATAGCCGCCCCGCAGCAGGGAATTGTCCTCGCAGTGTGCCACGATCAGCTTGTCCAGAGCCTTGGCTCGCAGCATGGCCTGGCGCATGATCTCTTTATTCTGCACGCCGCGTCCGTCGTCGGAGAAGGCCGCCACATAGGGGGCCAGCTCCTCCAACTCGGCAATGACCTCGCCTTTTTCGCCGGCGGTGATAGAGCCATAGGGGATCACCCTCACGGCTGCAGTGTGCTCGATGGCCTCCAGCTGGGGCCGCAGATGCTCTGCGCAATCCGGCACAGGGTTCAGATTGGGCATGGCACACACCGCCGTGTAGCCGCCGTGAGCCGCAGCCATGGAGCCGGTGCGGATGGTTTCCTTATAAGAAAAACCCGGCTCGCGAAAGTGCACATGCACATCGGCGAAGCCGGGAAAAACAGTATATCCTTTGAGAGAAATGATCCGGCCAAGATCACCGCGGATCCTGCCGGAATGAAAAACACCGCCGCTGATAGAAACACTGCTTTCCGAAAGATGCCCGCTGCGGTACACATTGACGTTTTCGAACAGGTAGTTCATATTCGGCTCCTCACAAAAAAGCAGTCCTCAGTGGGAGAACTGTATCATGGGCGATAGACCTTTAATTGTTAAAAGTATACGGGATAGGGCGGCCCTTGTCAAGGAAAAGTCGGCAGATCCACCCTCGTTTGTCATATGGCATCCTGCTGCCTGGGATCGAAAATAATAATACCGCCGGCTGCTTTGGGAGAATACCCGTTGGAAAGAATTGCACTATGTGGGTTTGCAGTGATACCTGTTGCAGAAAGGCTATAAGAGAAACCGAGTAAAGCGGGAAATCTATCCTGATGGGGAGAAAACCAAATCGTATGATATGATATGATATGATATGAAAAGAGGGGGACGGGAATTCATTGTAAAATGAATCCCGTCCTCAGACTGTCAAAAAAGGCTGTAAAGCGTTGGTTCTCGGAAAGGAAGATAGTCTGAAAGAAACCCATCAGGGGTGTCTTTCAGCTATTAAATCACCGTTTTCCGAACTTTTTTTGAAAGTTCGGAAAACGCC
>DGHJ01000030.1:0-4299 GCA_002392625.1 Oscillospiraceae bacterium UBA3851 | reverse complement strand
CGGCAAAGCCGCTTTTTTGACAAGCTGAGGGACGGGAATTCATTGTAAAATGAATCCCGTCCTGATATAATATCCTTGGATCTTATCAATAGATGGAGGTGCACTATGCAGAAGGTATACGAATTTCTTAAGGACGCCGGTACATATTACCTGGCAACGGCCGATGGCGATCAGCCCAGGGTCCGCCCGTTCGGCACCGTGCATGTATTTGAGGGCAGGCTGTATATCCAAACCGGTAAGATCAAGCCTGTCTCCCGCCAGCTCCATACCAATCCGAAAGCCGAGATCTGCGCGTTTAAGGATGGAAAGTGGATCCGCGTTGCCGGTGAGCTGGTCAGCGACGACCGGTATGAAGCCAAGGCCAGCATGCTGGACGCCTATCCGGGCTTGAAAAAAATGTACAGCGCGGATGATGGCAACACGGAGGTGTTTTATTTCAAGAACGCAGTCTACACGATCTCGTCGTTTACTGCACCGCCCGTTTCCGGCTCATTCTGATTGGACAACTTTTGGAAAGACAGGGAGGAATTATCTATGAGATTTTATATGCCGACCGACGTGTATGAGGAGGAGAACTGCGTGGTGAACCACGCGGCGGATCTGGCAAAGCTGGGGAACCATGCGCTGATCGTCACCGGGAGCCACAGCGCGGAGCGAAACGGATCTCTTCATGATGTGACCGAGGCGCTTGCATCGCACGACATCAAGTGGACACATTTTAATGAGGTGGAGGAAAACCCCTCTGTGGAAACCGTCATGAGAGCCCGCGATCTGGGCTTGGCCCAGGACTGCGATTTTGTCATCGGCGTGGGCGGCGGATCACCCATGGACGCGGCAAAAGCCATTGCCTTGATGATGCGCCACAGCGAGGCGGACGAGAGCTACCTGTTCGACGCCTCCGCAGAAACGGATCCGCTGCCCATCGCCTGCATCCCCACCACCTGCGGGACCGGCTCGGAGGTCACTGCTGCTTCGATTCTGACCCGCCCCGCAATGAAGAAAAAGAGCGCTATTCCCCATCGGATCTTCGCGGATCTGGCGCTGCTGGACGGAAAATATCTGGCAAGCGCCCCAAGGCATGTTCTGGCGAACACCACTATGGATGCCTTTGCCCATCTGGTGGAATCCTATATCAACACGACAGCCACGCCCTATTCCAGAATGTGCGTGGCGGCCGGCCTGCGGGAATGGGCACGGAGCAAGGATGTGGTTTTGGGCAAGCGGGAGGCAACGCCGGACGATTTCGCCACCATGCTGCGCGCTTCAACCTTTGCCGGCATGTCCATCGCCCAGACGGGTACGGTGCTGCCCCATGGGCTGTCCTACGCCGTGACCGTCCAAACGCGCATGGCACACGGCAAGGCCTGCGGTTTCTTCCTGCGCAATTATTTGGCGGAGGCCGATCCGGCTGACCGGGATGCCGTGCTGTTCCTGGCGGGTTTTGCCGACGTGGACGATTTTGAGGCGTATTATCGCGCGACCTGCGGGCGCGACGCTGTGCCCGACTCCGTACTGGAACTGGCTGTGCGGGATCTGATGGCCAATCCCGCCAAGATGGCCCTGGCACCCTTTGCCGTCGACGAGACGGTTCTGCGCCGCATTGCCGGGATCGGCGAGGTGTGATGAAATAGGTCCCCGCTTTTCAGCCGGGTAACGCCGGTTGCAAAAGCGGGGGCTTTTCCTTTTTGGCAGAATAGCGCGTTGACCGCTAAATCAAGGAGTTTTCGTAACGTTTTACAATGTGAGCCCTAAGTGCGTTACTCATCGAGTGACCAGATCGGGACAAACGGGGACATATGGAGACATATGACGACATATGGGGACATATGCATCGCCCCCCGCAACGGCGGCGGGCCATCCTGCCGAACAATCGCTTTTGCCCCCTTACAATGGGAAAGCAACTGCATTTTGATACAGGTTTTTCAACACATCGAGAGAAGCCTTGAGGGAGGGATCGGTTGCCATCTCTATGAGACAGGAACTGCGCCCCCAATGGAATCGGATCGCTCGCTATCCCTCGTATTGCCTTCTAAAAGAGCTCCGGAGCTGCTGCAGAAAGCGTTCAGCGATCGGCGTAAAACGCTGATACTTGTTCCGGATCAGGTACAACCGGTAAAGAATGGGCGGCATCCTGGTTTTTCTGTTGAGCCGACAAGGCCTGTTGGACATTTGTTGGACAGAGGGGCTTATCATAACCATTATGTTATCAGGATGACTTTCATCTGATATAGATCAAACGAAAAAGGAGATAAGAAAATGAGAAACGCAAAGAAGCTGCTGGCGGCCATGCTCGCGCTGGTCATGGCACTGGCACTCTGTGCCTGCGGCGTTCAGATCGGCGGCGAGGAGACCTGGGAATACACCGCAGACAACAAGGAAGAGGTCATGCAGCTGTACAATGACTTCTTCGAAGAGACCTTCAAGAACACGAACCAAGTCGTCACTGTCAAGGGTACCTCCGGTGATCTGGATGTTGAGACCATCGACGGCACCAGCGACTACATCAAGTACGCCACCACCGACGCAGAGACCTGGGCTTTTCTCCAGGAAGATGAATACATCTACGCTATGTCTGCCGACGGCACGAGCTACTATATGACCGGTGAGGACTACTACAACTCCGGTTATTTCGCATACAAGAAATCTCTGGATGTTATCGACATGCTCCCTGAGGATGAGGGCCTGACCTATTCCGCCGAAGTCAAGGGCAGCAAAAACGGCGACAACAGCACCGCGACCTTGACCATTGAGATCAAAAACGGCGACAAGGCCAGCATTACCATCACTGCTGAGGCGAAGAACGATCTGGTGGAGGGCATTTCCATCCATAACGTGGAAGACGGCGAGACCAGAGACACCACGATGACCATCGAATACGGCAACGCCTCCGTGACGGTGCCCGATATCTCCGATTGGAGCAGTATGTAATTTCGGCAATACGATTATCGGCTGCTTCAAGCCCTCGGTAAGCCTCTGGGACCGGAAGGAATAGATCGTCTGTCAATAGTTGGCGTTATCTGTGTCGGATAACGCCAGCTATCTGTAAAAAGCGCAGAGAAGCTCGCTGCGGCAGGTCCACTGATCGGGGTATGCCCGGCAGACAACAGAGCGCGACTGCGAAGTTAACGCCCTGATCAGGGCAATAGCGACACGGTGATAGCAATAAACCATTCATTACGACTAAAAAGGAGAAATGAAAAATGAAAAGAGCTTTATCAGGTGTTTTGGGCATTGTGATGGCCATCGTATTCATCGCGGTGGGTATCTTCGTGATCGTCATGGGCGTGCAGCGCCTCCAGAAGACGAATTCCGCCGATTACGTGGACACCAAGGCCACCGTCACCAAGATCGAAACCAACGAGATCCCCGACGAGGACGCGGCAGGCGGTTACCGGACGGAATACGAGATCACTGTTGAGTACACTGTGGACGGCAAAAAGGTGGTCGCGCAGATGAGCGAGACCCCCAAAGATTTCTATGAGGGCATGGAGCTGGACGTGCGCTATAATGTAAACGATCCCACCGACGTGATCCTGCCCGGCAACGGCGGCGCTTTTATCATAATCGGTATGGGCGTCGTTGCGCTGATTGCCGGCGCCGTTATGTTCCTGCGGAGACTGCGCGGTCGCTGATCGCCATTGTATATCAAACAGAATTGAAGAATATAAGGAGGACACTGACATGAAGTATGAGATCCAGGGCGAGTCCATGCCCGTTGTGATCTGCCAGCTGGAGAACGGCGAGAGCCTGAACTGCGAATCCGGCGCCATGAGCTGGATGAGCCCCAATATGCAGATGGAGACCAGCGGCGGCGGCATTGGAAAAATGTTCGGGCGGATGTTCTCCGGCGAGACCATGTTCCGCAACAAGTACACCGCCAAGGGCGACGGGATGATCGCCTTCGCCTCCAGCTTCCCCGGCTCCATCCGCGCGGTGGAAGTGGACGCCAGCCATCCGGTGGTCGTACAGAAGCGGGCGTATCTGGCCTCGGAGACCGGCGTGGAGACCTCCGTGTTCTTCCAGAAGAAGGGCATGGCGGGCTTCTTCGGCGGCGAGGGCTTCATCATGCAGAAGCTGTCCGGCCGCGGCATCGCCTTTTTGGAGATCGACGGCAGCGCGGTGGAATATGAGCTGTCCGCCGGGCAGAAGATCATCGTCAACACCGGCAACGTGGCCATGGTGGACGCCACCTGCTCCCTGGACGTGCAGGCGGTCAAGGGCGTCAAGAACGTGCTGTTCGGCGGCGAGGGCCTGTTCAACACCGTCATCACCGGCCCCGGTCAGGTGACGCTGCAGACC
>DGHJ01000006.1:400-15324 GCA_002392625.1 Oscillospiraceae bacterium UBA3851 | reverse complement strand
TGACCGTGCTGCTGCCGGAGGGGGAAGTGTCCCTGGGGGAGGGCGACAGCGTTATCTCCCCGGCCGATCTGGAGCAGATGTGCGACCGAATCACGGGCTACTCCCGCTACGCGTCCATCGAAACGCTGCGCCAGGGGTTTCTGACGGCGGAGGGTGGGTTTCGCGTCGGCGTCTGCGGCACGGTGGTGATCAACGACGGGGTCAATACGAATCTGCGCAATATTTCCTCCATGGCCGTGCGCATCAGCCGGCAGCGGCTTGGCGTGGCGGAGGAGGTATTTCCCCGTGCGTTTCCGGATGGAACGCCTGTCAACACACTGATTCTCTCCCCGCCAGGTTTGGGCAAGACCACGCTGCTGCGGGATATGATCCGGCTGATGTCGGACGGCTACCCCGGATTTGCGCCGTGCCGCGTGGCTGTGGTGGATGAGCGCGGCGAGATCGCGGTGATGCAGCAGGGCATGCCGCAGATGGATGTGGGGCGCCATACGGATGTGCTGGACGGGTGTCCCAAGGCGCTGGCGATCCCCGTTCTGATGCGTTCGTGCAATCCGCAGGTGATCGCGGTGGATGAGATCACTGCCCAGGAGGATCTGAGGGCTATGGCGGCAGCCGCCAACTGCGGCGTGGCAATGCTGGCCACGATCCATGCCGCCGACAGGGGGGATCTGCAGGCAAAGCCGCTGTTCCGGGAGCTGCTGGACATGAACGTGTTCGCCCGCTGCGTGACCATTCGATGGCGGGACGGCCTGCGCTCCTACGAGGTGGAGGACCTGTGAAGCTGCCGGGAGCGGTCCTGGTTCTGCTGGGCGCTTTCGCCTTTTTTGGGGAATACTCCCATGCGCTGCGTCGTGAGCTGGCCCTGATCCGGGACCTCTCCGGCGCACTGACGCAGCTGGCAGGGGAGATCCGCTGGAAAATGTTGTCGCTGCCGGAGGGGATCCGCCGCCTGTCTCAGCGGAAAGCATCCGGACACTACTTTACGGAAATCGTCAGAAAGTTGGAAAGCAATATACCTTTACAGGACGCATGGAACAGCGTATTTTCAGCACTTCCTGGCACGATCGCGGTCATTCTGTGCGGCCTGGAATGGGGCGGGGATATCCGCAGACAGGAGGCGGCGATCCTCTACGCCGCGCGGCAGATGACGGAGCTCTGCGAATCGAGAAGAGAGACGCTGCGGCAGCGGGAAAAGCTCTGCGCGGCCGCTGCGCTCTCCGGGGCCGGACTGCTGGTCATGATACTGATGTAACGAGGTCATCAAATGGACGTTGATCTGATCTTCAAAATCGCGGCTGTCGGCATCCTGGTTGCAGTGCTGAACCAGCTCCTTGTCCGCAGTGGACGGGAGGAGCAGGCCATGATGACGACGCTGGCCGGTCTGGTGGTCGTCATGATGATTCTTCTGCAGAAGATAAGCGATCTTTTTGACCTGGTCAAGGCGCTGTTCAGCCTGTAATCATGGAGACGATCCTTCGTCTGGCGGCGGTCTGCGTGATCAGCGCGGTGCTTGCCGTTTTCATCAAAAAAACCAGCCCGGAGATGGGGCTGATGGTGACGCTCTCCGTCTGCACTGTGGTAATGGTGGCGCTGCTCGTTCCGATCCGGGAGATCGTCCAGCTGCTGAACCAGATGATGAGCTGGACCGGCATGTCTGAGGATGTTTTTGCCCCGCTGCTGAAAACGCTGGGCATCGCCCTGATCTGCCGCGTGGGAGGGGATCTGTGCCGCGACGCCGGTCAGAGCGCCATGGCCTCGCTGGTGGAGATGGGCGGCGCATTCGGCGTCGTTCTGGTGTCAATGCCCCTGCTGCGGGCCGTCTGGGAGATGTTGCAATCGCTGATATGAGGTTTTTACATGTTTTCATTGTATCCATTCTCTTGACGTCCGTCTCTGTACTACCGGCCCTGGCGGCATCCGTGCCGGGGGAGCTGAAGGACGCGCTGCCCGGTGAGGCGGAGCAGATATTGGACGGAACGGATGAGGAGGTCTACGACCACGGCTCGCTGCTCCGAGGCATCGAGAGGCTGTGGCGCACGGCAAAGGAGGGCGCCCTTTCACTGGTCCGCGACAATGTGAACGGCCTTGTGCTGCTGCTGGGCGTCGTGCTCCTGTGCGGCGTGATTGACGACCTCCGCCGCGCTGCCGATTCGCCGGGGCCGGACGTTGTCCCCATGGCAGGGGCGCTTGTGATTACCATGGTCTCGGCGGGAAGTCTCCGCTCCCTGATCGGCATGGGACTGGAGGCGCTGGAGCAGCTGGACATTTTTTCAAAGACGCTTCTGCCTACGCTGGCCGCGGCGGTCGCTGCAAGCGGCGGAGCCGTCACCGCCGGAACAAGGCAGGTAGGAACGGTTTTTTTTACCAGCATGCTGCTGTCGGTGATCCGCAGCGTTTTCGTGCCGCTGGCCTACTTCTATATCGCCATATCCGTGGCGGACGCCATGCTCCCGGAGCAGGACCTGAAGCGTCTCCAGGGCGGTATCGGCAAGCTCGTCACCTGGGGCCTCACGACGCTGCTTCTGCTCTTTACCGCCTATCTGACGCTTAGCGGTGCGGTAGGGACCGCCGCAGACAGCACCGCCGTCCGGCTGACCCGCTCGGCCATCTCCACCGCCGTGCCGGTGGTGGGCGGCATCATTGCCGACGCCACAGAGAGCGTTCTGGCAGGGGCCGGGCTGATCAAAAGCGCCGTGGGCGTATTCGGCATGCTGGGGGTCCTTGCCATCTGCCTGACGCCCTTCTTGCATCTCGCGGTCCAATATCTGCTGTATAAGCTGACGGCGATCCTTGCGTCCACCGTAGGTCCCAAACCGTTGATTGAGCTGATCGACGCCCTGGGCACGGCCTTCGGCCTGGTCCTGGGCATGGTAGGGGCCTGCGCGCTGCTGCTTTTGATCTCCGTGGCGTCGTCCGTTTCGGTGGTGGTGACATGATGGAACTGTTTCGCGGCTGGTTATTGGGGATCATCGCCACGGCATTGCTTATGGCGGTCATCTATCACTTGATCCCGGCGGGCAAGCTGCGCGCGGCGGCGCGGTTTTCCGGAGGACTTGTGCTGCTGCTTGCCGTTTTAGGCCCCCTGGCGCAACTGGATCCGGGCTGGGATCTGGCCTATGACGACTATGCCCTGGCCATCCAGCGGCAGATCGACGACTATCAGCAGGAGAATTTGAACAGGACACGGAGGATCATAGCCGAGCGGACCGCCGCATATATTTCAGGCAAAGGAGATGAGATGGGCATCACCTGTCACCCCACGGTGACCACGTATATGAACGACGGCATCCCGTATCCGGACACAGTGACGATGGACATTCCGCTGCAAAAGGAGCTGGCGGATTGCATCGCGCGGGAGCTGGGCATCCCCCCGGAGCGTCAGTTTTGGCAGGAGAGGTAGGTCATGCAGATCGTAAAAATAACCGAAATATGGAAAAAGTACAAATACGTGGCTCTGATCGTCTTGGTGGGCGTGCTGCTGATGCTGATCCCCACGTCAAAAAAAACGGGGACAAAACAGCAGTCCGCCACGTTGAACGCGGAGGATACTTTCTCCCTGGAGGAGACGGAAAAACGGATGGAGTCCATCCTTAGCCAGATCGACGGCGTCGGCAAGCTGCGGATCATGCTGACGCTCTCGTCCGGCCCGCAGCTTCAGCTGGCCTCGGATCTGGACCGGACGCGGGACGCAGCCGCGGGCGACGGACGCGACAGGCAGGAGACAGTGACGATCAACCGCGGCAGCGGCTGCCAGGAGGTGATCGTCACAAAACAGATCTACCCAGTGTTCCGGGGCGCCGTTGTCGTCTGTCAAGGGGCAGGGAACAGCGCCGTGCGTCTGGCGGTCACCGAAGCGGTATCGGCGCTCACCGGCTTGAGCGCCGATAAGATCACTATTGTCAAATGGAAACAATCATAGGAGGGTAAAATATGAAAGGCGTATGGAGAAAACGGGCGGTCATCGCCAGCGTACTGGTTCTGGTGGCGGCGGCGGTGTATCTGAACTGGCGGTATTCCTCCGGCGTGGCGGAAAGCAGCAAGGTGCTGGGGGAGTCCACACTGGTCAACGGCGAGCAGAAGCTGGGCAGCGACGAAGCAGCCCAGGAGACGTCATCACCGGCAGAAAACGATTATTTTGCCACGGCGCGGCTGAGCCGCAAGCAGGCCCGTGACAGTGCCATCAGCATGCTGCAGCAGGCGGAGGTGGATGAGAACGCCGACGAGAAGACGCTTAACGAGGCGTCCCAGGCACTGCAGGTCCTGGCCGCCTACACAGTGGCCGAGTCCCAGATCGAGAGCCTTGTCACGGCAAAGGGCTACGCCGACTGTGTTGCGTTCATGGGTCCCGATTCCATCAGCGTGGTCGTCTCAGCGCCCGATGGGCTGGAGACGGCGGACGTGGCCCGCATCAAGGATATCGTCATCAACGAGACCAATTACACTCCGGATCAGATCAAGATCGTTGAATCAAATTAACAGTTGTATTTTCCGGCAGAAAATGGTATAATGTCCTTAACTGTGAGCAGAACAGATTTTGACAGTTAGGAGATATTCTTACCATGGCTGAGAACAGAGAATATATGGTCCGGCAGGAGGACCTGGGCAATATCCAGATCGCTGAGGAGGTCGTGGCCAATCTGACCACTGCCACCGCGCTGGAGGTAGACGGCGTCGGCGGGCTGATGAACGGCAACGTGTCCGACCTGCTGGGCGGCAAGAAGCTGACGGCGAAGGGCGTCCGCGTGGACCTGGAGGAAGATGCGCTGATCGTCAATCTGTTTCTGATGATCCGTTACGGCTGCGGCATTTCCGACGTGGCGTCCAAGGTCCAGCAGGCCGTCCGCGCCACGTTGGAGAGCACCACGGGCTTCCGCGTCAACGCGGTGAACGTCCACGTGGGCGGCATCAGCTTCAACTGAGAGAGAAAGAGGTTTATCACCTATGACACGCAACACGGCCCGTGAGATCGCCACCCATCTGGCCTATGAACTGAGCTTCACCGACCTGAGCCTTCCGGCGTTTCTGGATCAGCATCTCTCAGCGGAAAGCTTTGCCGATCTTTCCCCGGAGTGCGACCTCTACGATGAGATGCCCAACGCCAAACAGGATGAATACATCCGCCGCCTGGTCTCCGGCGTAGCCGACCACGCCGCAGAGCTGGACGGCTACATCGAGAAATATGCCCAGGGCTGGCGGTTTGACCGCATTTCCCTGGTGGCCTCCGCTATCATGCGTGTGGCCATGTACGAGATCCTCTACATGCCCGATATCCCCGCCGGCGTTGCCATCAACGAGGCGGTGGAGATCGCCAAGAAGTATGACGAGCCGGAGACGGTCCGCTTTATCAATGGCATTCTGGGCAGCTTTGTACGGCAGGAAGTGAAGGAATAAACGGCAGGCAGAGCGGCATGCTCTGCCTGTTTCCCGGTTTACAGGAGGTGAAGGGCTTGGAGCAGACGGTTTACAGCGTCTCCCAGATCAACGGCCTCATCAAAAACGTCATCGACGGCGTTCCCCAGCTGAGCGGCGTATATATCCGGGGCGAGCTGTCAAACTATAAGATATATCCCTCCGGCCACCACTATTTCACGCTGAAGGATTCCGAGAGCTCTCTGCGCTGCGTCATGTTCAAAAGCTCGGCCGTCAAGCTGCGCTTCCGCCCGGAGCACGGCATGAAGGTCATCGCTTTCGGCCGCATCAGCGTCTTCCCCCGTGACGGTGCCTATCAGCTCTACTGCGGCGCGCTGACGCCGGACGGCGTGGGCGATCTCCACGTGGCCTTTGAGCAGCTGAAGGAGAAGCTCTATCAGGAGGGGCTCTTTGACGAGAGCCACAAGAAGCCGCTGCCCGTTTTCCCACAGCGGATCGCCATCATTACCTCCTCCGCCGGCGCGGCGGTCCACGACATGATCCGCATTCTGCGCCGCCGCTATCCCATTGCCAAGGTGCTGCTGCTGCCGGTGCGCGTGCAGGGCGCGGAGGCACCGCCGGAGATCGTGGGCGCCATCCGCTACGCCAACCGCTGGCATCTGGCGGACGTAATCATCACCGGCCGGGGCGGCGGATCCCTGGAGGATCTGTGGGCTTTCAACGACGAGCGGGTTGCCCGCGCCATCTACGACTCGGAGATCCCCGTGATTTCCGCCGTGGGCCATGAGCCGGACGTAACCATCGCCGATTTCGTGGCGGATCGCCGGGCCTCCACGCCCTCCAACGCCGCGGAGATCGCCGTGCCGGATATGACGGAGCTGCTGCGCTATCTCCAGGCAGGCCTGGGCCGCATGACCCAGGGTCTGCTGAACCGGTTGGACGGTCAGGACAAGCGACTGGGGGAGCTGGAGAAAAAGCGGGTGCTGTCCGATCCCATGGCTTTTTTGCAGGACAGGCGGCTCCAGTTGGACTTCGTGCATCAGAAGCTGGCCATGGCGGCAAAGGAGCGTTTTGACCGTGAAATGCGGCGTTTTACAGGACTGACTGCCTCACTGGACGCCCTCAGCCCGCTGAAGGTCCTGGGGCGGGGCTACGCCATGGCCCAGAGCCAGGAGGGACAGATCCTGCGCTGCAGCGCGCAGGTGGCGCCCGGCGACAGGATCCGGGTACAGCTGGCGAAGGGCAGCCTGGACTGCACCGTGATTACCACGAATTAGGAGGATGGAAATATGGCACAGAAGAGCTTTGAGGAAAAGATGCAGCGCCTGGAAGAGATCGTGGGCAAGCTGGAGAAGGGCGAGGCGCCTCTGAGCGACTCCCTGGCCCTGTTCGAAGAGGGCACGGCCTTGGTTTCTGCCTGCCGCAAGGAGCTGGATCAGGCGGAGCAGCAGGTTGTCAAGCTGATGAAGGGAAGCGACGGCGCCCCGGTAGAGGCCGATTTTTTGACGGAGGAATGAGCATGGACTTTCAAGCGCGGTATAACGCCTATCTGGAGGCCATCGATGGGTATCTGGGCCGGCTGTTCACGGCGGACAGGCCCTATAAAAAGCTGTACGAGGCCATCCGTTACAGCCTGCTCTCCGGCGGCAAGCGCATCCGACCCGTGCTGACGCTGGAGTTTGCGCGGGTGGGCGGCATGGACTGGCATCTGGCCTTGCCTTACGCCTGCGCCCTGGAGCTGGTACACAATTACAGCCTGATCCACGACGACCTGCCCTGTATGGATGACGACGATCTGCGCCGGGGCAAGCCTACCAATCACAAGGTATACGGCGAGGCGCTGGCGGTCCTGGCCGGCGACGCCCTCCAGCCGGAGGCCTTTCGTATGATCGCCCAGGCGCCCATGATGTCCGCGGAGAACCGGCTGGAGGCCATCCAGGTCCTGGCCCGCGCCTGCGGCGCCGACGGCATGGTGGCCGGCCAGGTGCTGGACACGGTTTGCGACGTGCGCGACGAGGCCGGGCGGCGGGAGCTGGACCGGCTCAAGACCGGCGTCATGATCTCCGCGGCGGCGGAACTGGGCTGCGTAGCTGCCAAGATGCCGCCTACCATGCGCCTGCAGGCACTGGAGTACGCCAACCAGATTGGTCTTGCCTTCCAGATCCGGGACGATATGCTGGACGTCACCGGCGACGAGGCGGTGTTCGGCAAGCCCGTTGGCTCGGATCGGGACGGAGGCAAGGTCACCTACGTAGACCTCAAGGGTCTTGAGGGCTGCCGAGAAGAGGTGGCCAGATGTACGGAGCGCGCCAAAAGCGCGGTTTCCGCCTGGGGTGACCGGGCCTTTTTGCTGGAGCTGGCTGATCGGCTGCTCCAGCGCGAGAAATAAGGAGAATAGAGACTGCCGCGGGGGACGATCTGTTCCGCGCGGCATATTTTATCTTTTGAAGTATGGCCGAAAAGACAGTTGTCAATTTCAAAATCATGTGATATATTATATAATTACTGAACAGCGGCGCAGTATCCTAGTCAGATCTGCCGTTTCCTAAGAGGGGCCTAAAAATCCCTTAAAGGGCACAACTGTGAAACCTCTGGTGCCTGCTTCTTACGCCCAGTTTGGGGTGGGTGCTGGAGGGAGGCGCGGCCTCGGCCGCCGCCTGCGGAAGTAGGGCGCCCTCCAATGGCATGGAGGACCCGACCCTGCCTCTGTGGAGACCTGCTGTTGTGCGCAGGCGTACTCCCCAAGCGGTAAGCGACCTGTGTACGAAGCAGATGATTGGAACCTGCAATGCGGTGCTAAAGCGGTATTCGCCGCCCTAACGCTGTGTGCAGAGTAGCCTGCCTTGCGTGGGTTGGGTGGATAGGGGAGTTGATGCATCGACTCCCCGGCCAGGGACGAGATGATATTCCCTTGAAACCCAGTCTGCAAAAGAGGATAAGAAACGGTTTGACTGCTGTGGAAATCACCTAGGCTGTCCTGATGGGGCGACGGGGGGATTGCAGTGCGGACTAAGTGGCAGTCGGGTATCGCGTACCGGCAACAACGCGACGCAGCGCTGAAAGGGAAACCGCCTGATCGGCGACGAGAGGTGTGCTGCGGGGAAAGCCAACCCGTACCTAAGCCGTAAGATTTACCTTCGGAGCCGCCCTGTTCAGTATCATTTTATCTGTGAATGAGGGATCGTTACCTTGCGCGACAAAGAAAAAGAGAAGGATAAGAACAAAAAGAAGACCGACGGCAAGGGCTGGGTCCTCCGCGTGTTTCTCATGTCGGTGACACTCTCGGCCGTGCTGAGCTTTTTGTCCACAGAGGCCCTGTCCGGTGCGGGTTACGTGGCGGCGGTGCTGGTACTGCTGTTTTTCATCCTGCTTGGCATCGTGTTTGACATGGTGGGCGTGGCCGTTACCGCCGCCGATCCCAGGCCCTTTCACTCCATGGCCGCCCACAAGGAAAAGGGCGGCAGGGAGGCTATCAAGCTTCTGAACAATGCCAACCGCGTCAGCTCCTTCTGCAACGACGTGGTGGGCGATATTTGCGGCATCGTCAGCGGCACCACCGCCGCCGTCATCGTGACGCAGCTGCAGCACAGCCTGTCCACCACCTCGGTGCTGCTCTCCATCGGGATCACCGCGCTGATCTCCGGCGTCACCATCGGCGGCAAGGCCATTGGCAAGAACATCGCCATTGACGACTGCACCAACGTGGTTCATCGCGTGGCGCGGATCCTGCACGCGCTCCATATTTATCGCTGAAGTGAGGCGAACCTGTTTGTATCTGGAACAGATCCACGACCCGTCGGACGTGAAAAAACTGAACGCGGAGGCGCTGCCGCAGCTTTGTGAGGAGCTGCGGTCTACGCTCATTGAGCAGGTGTCCCGCACCGGCGGTCATCTGGCGTCCAATCTCGGCGTCGTGGAGCTGACTGTTGCCATTCACCGCGTATTTGACACCTCCCGCGACCGTCTTGTGTTCGACGTTGGCCACCAGTGCTACGTCCATAAGCTCCTGACCGGCCGACGGGAGGCGTTTTCCACCTTGCGCCAGATGGACGGACTTTCCGGCTTCCCCAAGCCCCGTGAGAGCGTCCATGACGCGTTTATCGCCGGACATGCCTCCAACTCCATCTCCGTTGCCCTGGGCATGGCCCGCGCCAGGACGCTGCAGCATCAGGATTATCACGTTCTCGCCCTGCTTGGCGACGGCGCCCTGACCGGCGGCATGAGTCTGGAGGGCCTTAACGACGCCGGCGCCTCCGGCGAAAAGATCATCGTGATCCTTAACGATAACGGCATGGCCATCAGCCGCAGCGTGGGCGGCCTGTCAGGCTATCTTACAAAGCTGCGCAACTCACCGGAGTACTATGAGCTGAAGAAACGCTATCGCCATGCCATGGGCGTCAATCCCGTTGGCAAGAAGGTCTATCAGTTCAGCCACTCGGTCAAGAGCGCACTGAAAAAATCCCTGCTGCCGGAGAGCACGGTGTTTGAAAACATGGGCTTTGCCTACCTCGGCCCGGTAGATGGCCACGATGTGGAGCAGCTGACGACGCTCCTGGCCGAGGCGCGGGAGATCAAGGGGCCGGTCCTCCTCCATGTGGAGACGGTGAAAGGGAAGGGCTACGCACCTGCCGAGCGGGAGCCGGACACCTTCCACGGTGTGGGCCCCTTCGACCCGGCCACCGGCAAGCTGACCAAAAGCGGCGCGCCCTGTTTCAGCAGTGTGTTCGGCCAAGAGCTGGCGGAGCTGGCCCGGCAGGATCGCCGGATCTGCGCCATCACCGCCGCCATGCGGGACGGCACGGGATTGAGCGCCTTTGCCGCGGAGTTCCCGGATCGTTTCTTTGACGTGGGCATCGCCGAGAGCCACGCAACGGCCATGGCCGCCGGTCTTGCCAGCCAGGGCATGATCCCGGTTTACGCCGTCTATTCCACGTTTTTGCAGCGCGGGTTTGACCAGCTGCTGCATGACGTTTCTTTGCTGGGCCTCCACGTGGTGTTCGCCGTGGATCGCGCCGGACTGGTCGGCGCGGACGGCGAGACGCACCACGGCTGCTTCGATCCGGCCTTTTTAACGCAGGTTCCCGGCATGACCGTACTCTGCCCCGCCAGCTTTGCGGAGCTGCGCGCCATGCTGCATCAGGCCATCTATGCGTGCTCCGGCCCCGTGGCCATCCGCTACCCTCGCGGCGGCGAGGGGGTCTACCGGAGCAACACGGATTCCGCCGTATCGGCCGTGACGGTGCGCCAGGGGACTGACGCCGCCATTCTCACCTACGGCGTGCTGGTCAACGAGGCGTTGGCGGCGTCTGATCTGCTGCAGGAGAAGGGCATCCGTGCCGGCGTGTTGAAGCTGAACCGCATCTCCCGCCTGGACGAGTGCCCTCTTGCGGAGCTGATCGGGCGGACGCCCTGCCTGCTGATTGCGGAGGATTGTATCTCTGCCGGCAGCGTGGGTGAGCGTGTCGCCGCGCTTTTGGCGCAGCGGTCCGACGTGCCGCAGCACCTGATCCTGCGCAATCTGGGCGACCGCGTGCCGGACCACGGCACCGTGGCGCAGCTCTATGAGAGGCATCATTTGAACGCGTCTGCCCTGGCGGCAGCCATAGAGGAGGCGCTTGCATGAGCGGAAAGACGAGACTGGATGTGCTGCTGGTGGACCGCGGCTTTTTTACCAGCCGCCAGAAGGCCCAGGCTGTTATCATGGCCGGCAGCGTCTTCGTGGGCGGCCAGCGGGTGGACAAGCCCGGCACCGCCGTTCCCGACGAGGCGGAGATCGAGATACGGGGCCACGTGATGCCCTACGTCAGCCGCGGCGGCTGGAAGCTGGAAAAGGCTATGAAGACCTGGCCGATCTCCTTGCAGGGCAAGATCTGCGCCGACATCGGCGCCTCCACCGGCGGTTTTACCGACTGCATGCTGCAAAACGGCGCGCAGAAGGTTTATGCTGTGGACGTGGGATACGGCCAGCTGGACTGGAAGCTCCGCAGCGATCAGCGCGTGATCTGTCTGGAACGCACCAATGCGCGGTATCTTACCGCCCAGCAGGTGCCGGACGCGCTGGATTTCGCGTCCATCGACGTCTCCTTCATCTCCCTGAAGCTGATCTTCCCGGCGCTCTACGATCTGCTCAGGAACGGCGGAGAGATCGCCTGTCTCATCAAGCCCCAGTTCGAGGCAGGGAAGGAAAAGGTGGGCAAAAAAGGCGTCGTTCGGGACCCGGCCGTTCACCTTGAAGTGCTGAAAAACTTCCTGGACCATGCAAAGGAGAATCACTTTACAGTGATTGGAATTACATATTCTCCCATCCGTGGACCGGAGGGAAACATTGAATATCTCGGTTATCTCCGCAAATCCGAAGAGCCCGATGTGATACCGGATCTGGATGAGATCGTGTCGGCATCTCACAGGGAATTGACAGAGTAAACCGTAAGAGAGGAATGTGACCATGAAAAGAGTGATCTTGTGTCCCAATCCCTATCGAGACAATGATTTGAAGGTGGCTCAGCGCTCCAAGGAGATCCTGGAGAGCATCGGAATTGAAACCGTAACCTGTCTGCCGTTCCAGCCGGAGGGGCAAAAGAAGATGCCGGATGTCGCTGTTGCCCCGCTGGAGGAGGAGATCCGCCGTGCCGATCTGCTCATCGCCTTCGGCGGCGACGGCACCATATTGCATCTGGCGAAAACGGTGGCCATCCACGACGTGCCGGTGCTGGGCATCAACCTGGGCAGCCTCGGCTTTATGTCTGAGCTGGAGCCTCACGAACTGGACCGACTGCGGGATCTGGCAGATTGGAAGTTCAACGTCGAGTCCCGCATGATGCTGGACGTGACCATTCTTCGGGGTGACCGCGAGATATACAACACCATCGCTCTCAACGATGCGGTTATCTCAAAAGGATCTATTGCAAGGGTTGTAAGGCTTGAAACCTTTACAGAGGAGGGCTGGCTGACCCGCGTGACCGGCGACGGTGTGGTCATCAGTACACCCACCGGCTCCACGGGCTATTCCATGGCAGCCGGCGGCCCCATCGTGGAGCCGACCGCCCGCAATCTGCTGCTTACGCCAATTTGCGCCCACTCCACCCGCGCGTTCTCGTACGTGCTTTCTCCGGAGCACGTCATCACCGTGGTTACGGCGGATGCCAACCGCAAATTCGTCTATCTCTCCGCCGACGGCGGCAAGGCCTTTTCTCTGAAAAACGGCGATCAGGTCCGAGTCAAGCAGTCCAAATACTGCACCAAGCTGGTGCGGCTTTCCAAGAAGAGCTTCTGCGAGATCCTGGACAACAAGATGGCGCAGGAAGCCGCCAAGTACGAGAGATAATGCCCGTCAGGGAGGTCTCCCCATGTTGAACCTTCTTCATATTGAAAATATTGCCATCATCGAGGAAGCGGACATCGTCTTTGAACCCGGCTTCAACGCTCTCACAGGCGAGACCGGCGCCGGCAAGTCCATCGTCATCGACGCTCTCAGCGCCGTGCTGGGTCAGCGCACCTCCCGTGATCTCATCCGCACCGGCAGCGAGAAGGCCTTTGTCAGTGCCTGTTTTTCCCAGGTTTCTCCCGATCTGGCGGCGGAATGGTCCGCCGATCCCGATGGGGAGCTGCTGCTGCAGCGGGAGATCCACGGCGACGGGCGCAACGTTTGCCGCATCAACGGCCGCCCGGCCACAGTGGCGCAGCTGCGCGCGCTGGGGACGAATCTGCTGAATATCCACGGCCAGCACGACGGCCAGCAGCTCCTGGACGAGGAGCAGCACATCGTTTATCTGGACAGCTTCGGCCGGGTGCAGCCCCTGCTGGATTCCTACCGCGAAGCGTATCACCGCCTCGATGAGCTCCGCCGTAAAATACAGTCCCTCCAGATGGACGAGGCGGAAAAGGCCCGCCGGATGGACACCCTGCGCTACCAGATCAAGGAGCTGGAGCGCGCCGAGCTGAAGGCAGGCGAGGAGGACGAGCTGACCTCTCGCCGCAATTTCCTGCGCAACAGCGAGAAGTTCATCTCCGCCGTGTCCGAGGCGGACTTCTGCCTCAACGGCGACGACAGCGGCGCTGGCGCGCTGAGCCTGCTGAGCCAGGCCCAGGACGCGCTGTCCGCGATCCGCCACCTGGACGACGGTTACGGCGCGCTCTATGACCGTCTCTCCGATGTATACAGCGAAGTCTACGATCTGGCTGACACCCTGCGGGATCGACGGGAGAGCTTTGATTTTTCTCCCAACGAGCTGGACGAGGTGGAGGGGCGGATGGATCAGCTCTACCGTCTGAAAAAAAAGTACGGTCCCTCCGTGGAGGACATGCTGGCCTATTTGGACCGCTGCCGCGCTGAGCTGGATCAGATCACTGACGCAGACGATACTCTCATGGACCTGGAGCGCCAGTGCGCCAAGGCGGAGAGAAACGCCCGCGCAGAGGCGGAGAAGCTGTCCCAGGCCCGCCACAGGGCTGCCGAGGATCTTTCCCGTCAGATCCTCTCTGAGCTGACCCAGCTGGACATGGGCAAGATCCAATTTTCCGTGGACTTCTCCGCAACGGATCTGACAGAAAACGGCATGGACGCCGTGCAGTTCCTCATGTCTGCCAACGCCGGTGAGGCGCTCAAGCCCATCCACAAGATCGCCTCCGGCGGTGAGCTGGCCCGCATCATGCTGGCCATGAAAAATGTCCTCAGCGAGCAGGATCAGGTGGGTACCATGGTCTTTGACGAGGTGGACACCGGTGTCAGCGGACGAGCTGCCCAGAAGGTGGCGGAGAAGATGGCCCGTATCAGCCGCCGTAAGCAGGTGCTCTGCGTCACCCATCTGCCCCAGCTGGCCGCTATGGCTGACACCCATTTCTCTGTAGAGAAGGGAGAGCGGGGCGGCCGCACTTATACAAAGGTAAGCCTGCTGGACCGCGCACAGCGGCAGCAGGAGCTGGCCCGCCTTACCGGCGGCAGCCACGTGACGGAGACCATGCTCTCCGGCGCGGAGGAGCTGCTGCGCCAGGCGGAGGAATACCGTAGCTCTCTGGTATAAATCCATTGACAAAACGGCAAAACCCCACTATAATATCGCCTGTAATTTCATATTGCTACTGCGAGGAAGGGAACAAGTAACCGCGTTCAGACCTGCAAAGAGAGACCCCGGTTCGGTGGAAGGGGGAGAGGGCGGACGCAGCGAATACATCCCGGAGCAGCCCCTTGAAAGCGTAATCGAGTAGAGGTGTGTCGGGTGCGCCCGTTACAGCGCAGGGGTGTGATGGCACCCCGTGAGGCCGCTTGCCGTGAGGCAGCGGCGAATATGAGGTGGTACCGCGACTTTGCTCGCCCTCTGTCCAATACGGCAGAGGGCGTTTTCTATTGCTCTCTGCGACACAACGAAAAGAAAGGAACGAAACAACAATGGGAATCTATGAGGAACTGGTGGCCCGTGGCCTGATCGCCCAGGTCACCAACGAGGAAGAGATCCGCGACATGATCAACGCCGGCAAGGCCACATTCTATATCGGCTTTGACTGCACGGCTGACAGCCTGACCGCCGGCCATTTCATGGCGCTGACGCTGATGAAGC
>DGHJ01000006.1:0-280 GCA_002392625.1 Oscillospiraceae bacterium UBA3851 | reverse complement strand
ATGATCGGCGACCCCTCCGGCCGCAGCGACATGCGCAAGATGCTGACCCGCGCCGACATCGACCACAACGCCGAGTGCTTCCGCCGTCAGATGGAAAAGTTCATCGAGTTCGGTCCCGGCAAGGCCCAGATGGTCAACAACGCCGACTGGTTGTTGGATCTGAATTACGTGGAGCTGCTGCGGGAGGTGGGCACATGCTTCTCTGTCAACAACATGCTCCGCGCCGAGTGCTACAAGCAGCGTATGGAGAAAGGACTCAGCTTCTTTGAGTTCAACTACA
>DGHJ01000065.1:14588-15176 GCA_002392625.1 Oscillospiraceae bacterium UBA3851 | reverse complement strand
TGTTCAAGGCCTTCGGCGGGGTGGATGCCTTCCCCCTCTGCGTCAAGACCAAGAACGTGGACGAGTTCGTGGAGACGGTGTACAACATCTCCGGCAGCTTCGGCGGCATCAACCTGGAGGACATCGCCGCGCCCCGCTGCTTTGAAATCGAGCGCAAGCTGAAGGAAAAGTGCGACATCCCCATCTTCCACGACGACCAGCACGGCACCGCCGTCATCACCCTGGCCGGCCTCACCAACGCCCTGAAGGTGGTGGGGAAGAAGAAGGAGGACGTGAAGATCGTCACCTCCGGCGCCGGCGCCGCCGCCATCTCCATCGTCCGTCTGCTGCTCTCTGCGGGCTTCAGGCACGTCACCATGTGCGACCGCAAGGGCGCCATCTATGCCGGCCGTGATGGGCTCAACTGGATCAAGGAGGAGATGGCCCAGGTCACCAATCTGGAGCGCAAGGCCGGCACCCTGGCCGACGCTCTGGTGGGTGCCGACGTGTTCATCGGCGTCAGCGCCCCCGGCACCGTCACCACCGAGATGGTCAAGACCATGAACAAGGATCCCATCATCTTTGCCTGCGCCAACCCCACGCCGGAGA
>DGHJ01000065.1:8227-14443 GCA_002392625.1 Oscillospiraceae bacterium UBA3851 | reverse complement strand
GCCTTCCCCGGCATCTTCCGCGGCACCTTCGACGTGCGGGCCAGCGACATCAACGAGGAGATGAAGATGGCCGCCGCCCACGCCCTGGCCGACCTGATCTCCGACGAGGAGCTTTGCGCCGACTATATCATCCCCAAGGCCTTTGACCCCCGTGTCGGCCCTGCCGTGGCCAAGGCCGTGGCCGAGGCCGCCCGCCGCACCGGCGTGGCCCGCATCTGAGGTATGGAGCTGATTCCCCTGCGCCCGGCGGACTACGTGACCACAGCGTGGTCCGGCGGCGCCACCACCCAGCTATGCATCTGCCCGGAGGGCGCGGTCTATGCTGACCGCGCCTTCCTTTGGCGCATCAGCTCTGCCACCGTCACTGTAAAGGAATCAGACTTTACGCCCCTGCCGGACTACCACCGGCTGATCTCCGTGCTGCGGGGGGATATGACCCTCGCCCACAACGCCGGAGAACCCTTCACCCTCCGCCCCTATGAGGTCCACGCCTTCGAGGGGAGCGATGCCACCCATTCCTGGGGGAAGTGCACCGACTTCAATCTGATGCTCCGCCGGGACAAGGCGGACGGCGCCATGGAGCATCTGGCGCTGGCAGGGGAGCACGTGATCGTTTCCGCTCGGCCCCAGGCGGAGGAGCTGCTGCTCTATTGCGCAGAGGGGCACTGCACGGCGGAGTGTAAAGGGAAATCACTTGCCATGTGTGCAGGCGAATCCCTGCTGCTCCGGCAGCCTTGCGGCGCGGTTTTGACGCTGCAATCGGCCGGCAATGCCCACCTGATGCTCTGCCAGATGTGGCGGGTGTGATGGAAATGCAATAAAAGACGGCCTGCCGACTCGGCAGGCCGTCTTTTGCGGGTTCCTTATTTGCTTTCCTCTGCAGCCTGCTCCGCTTCCGCCTGTTTTTTGGCGCGGTCATTGGTGTCAATGCTGGCGCCAAACACCACAAAGCGGTCGAAGAGATACTCTGTGACGAAGTTGATGATCATGTTGAGGGCGGTGACCAGATAATCGTTCCATCCGGCCTTCTCCACCAGATAGTTGCCCAAAATGGTGGACAGGGGGGTGAACACGCAGTAGTAGCCGAACACCTTGAGCATAGCTACGGGCACGTTGTTGGCGGACTGGAAGGTAAACTTGCGGTTGAACGTGAAGTTCCAGATCACCGACAGCACCAGCGCGATGAGATAGCGCGGCCAGTAGGACATGGGGGTGAACTCCGTGAGCAGGGTAAAGGTGACGATCTGAATGACGCCGGCGGAGATGGAGAAGCCTACGAATTTCAGCGTGCGGATCCATTCTTTCTTATCCATAGTTCGCTCCTTGTTTTGTCGTTTGTCCCATTGTAGCGCAAGTTTTGCGGAAATGCAACGGGTGATCTCCATGCCGGTTTGCCTCGTTGAGAATTTTCGTTTTTTTGAAAATTAGGGGTTGACAATCCGTTTCGAGTCTGCTATATTAATCAAGCTGACAGCAGCGAACAAGTTCATATGGGGGTATAGCTCAGCTGGGAGAGCGCTTGAATGGCATTCAAGAGGTCAGCGGTTCGATCCCGCTTATCTCCACCAAAGAAAAGCACCGGACTTTGTCCGGTGCTTTTCTTTGGTGGAGACTGGTGTGGGAGGACAAGTCCGTTCGAATGCGAGGCCGGAGGCCTCGCGATAAGGCGGCGCAGTCGCCTTATCCCGCTTGTTCTGCGCCGGATTCGCAATGGGTCGTCCGCTCAGGGGTTCACGTCCTGGGGCTTGAAGCCCTCGCCGAAGGCGGCGTCCACCGAGCTGACCATGATGAAGGATTTCTGGTCCATACCGTATACGATGTGCTTGACCTTATAGACCTGGGCGTTGGAGCAGGCGCACAGCAGGACGCTCTTGTCCTCGCCGGTATAGGCGCCTTTTCCGGTGATAATGGTCACGCCGCGGGCCACCTCGTCGTTGATGCGGCGGGAGATCTCATCGCCGTTGGTGGTGATGATGGTCAGCAGCTTGCGGGAGTCGTTGCCCAGCATGATCTTGTCGATAATCAGGCTGTAGGTAATGGTCATCAGCAGGCCGTACAGCGCCGCGTCCACGGTGCCGTAGACGATGCCGCCCAGCAGGATGACGACGCCATCCACCACCAGGGAGACCATGCCGATGGACAGGTGGGGATTCTTCTTCTGGATGGCCAGGATCACGAAGTCGGAGCCGCCGGTGGAGGAGTCGCGCATGTAGATGCAGGAAAGGCCCGCGCCGGCCAGCACGCCGCCAAAGATGGCCGCCAGCATGGGGGAACCCTGATAGGTCCACAGATGGGGCATCAAGTGGTCCACGATCAGGGAGGAGATCAGGATCGTCTTGACGGAGCGGAAGAAGAACTCCAGTCCCAGCGCCCGGAAGCAGATGATCACGATGGGAATATTGATTAGGATCATGGCAAGACCGATGGAGATCCCGCCGTGGAGGAAGGGGATCGTGCTGTTCTGGAAGAAGGGGATCTTGCTGGTCAGAATATTGATCAGAATGGACAGACCCGAAACGCCGCCGGGGGCAAAGTTGGCGGTGTAGGCGAAGTTGTAGATGCCGGCGCCGTAGAGCACGCAGCCGATGATGTCAAACAGGACGTCCGTGGCGAAGGTTTTGGGTTCAAACTTCAGATTCTTCAGGCGTTTTTTCATGGCGTTTTCTCTCTTTATCTGACAAAATAATTTGGAACAGGGGACAGGGTCTCTCCCTCTCCGCGGAAAAAGAGGACTGCCACCAAGCTCCATATAATACACTGCCGGGCCCGATCGCGTCAACCCCCATTCTGCACGAAAACTGCCCCCAAAAGGGCGGTCCTCTTGTCAGAACGGGAAAATGCGTATATAATGCAGGCAGCATTCCCACGAAGAAAGAGGCGATAGCATGCCGTTTACCATCGTGCGCAACGACATCACGAAGATGCGGGTGGACGCCATCGTCAACACGGCCAACCCCCGGCCGGTAATCGGCGACGGGACGGATTCCGCCGTCCACGCCGCGGCGGGGCCCAGGCTGCTGGAGGCCCGGAAAAAGATCGGCGCCATCGCGCCGGGTCATTCCGTGGCCACGCGGGCCTACGATCTGCCGGCCAGATACGTGCTGCACACCGTCAGCCCCGCCTGGCAGGGCGGCGGCCACGGTGAGGCGGCGCTGCTGCGCAGCGCCTACGATGCGGCGCTTGAGCTGGCCGGGGAGCGGAGGTGCCGCTCGGTGGCCTTCCCGCTGATGGCCGCGGGCAGCTACGGCTTCCCCCGCGACCTGGCGCTGTCGGTTGCCATCCGGGCCTTTACGGACTACCTGCTCTCCCACGATATGCAGATCTATCTGGTGGTCTTCAACGCCGAGGCGTTCAAGCTGGCGGGATCCCTGTTCGACGACCTGAAGAGCTATGTGGACGACCAATACGTCAGCGAACAGACGGAAAAGGAGCACACCCGGCCCCGGCGCCGGGACGAGCTGCGGGAGGAGTCCGCCCTGGCGGCGGATGCAGAGGAGGACGGCTCCGCCCTCTCCTTTACGCCCCATTTCGGCGCCAACGCCCTTATCAACCAGCATGTGGCGACCACGCGCCCCTGGCTGCGGAAGGCAAAATCCACCGCCGCCGCGGACACCGCCGCCGCGCCCCAGGCCGCCGGCAGCCTGCGGGACCTTCTGGACCAGACGGAGAGCACGTTCAGCGAGTATCTCATGGACCTGCTGCGGGAGCGGGACGAGAAGGACTCCGCCGTCTACCACCGGGCCCAGATGAGCCGCCAGCTGTTCAACAAGATCATCAACAAAAAGGACTATCAGCCCACCAAAAACACCGCCATCCAGCTGGCCGTGGGGCTGCGGCTGGACCTGAACCAGACCCAGAAGCTGCTGGGCAAGGCGGGCTACGCCCTGACGCGAAGCAGCAAATCGGACCTGGTGGTGCAGTATTTCATCCAGCGGGGCGAGTACAGCATCGTGGCCATCAACACCGCCCTGTACGACTGCGATCTGCCGCTGCTGACGAAATAAGGCGCCACCTTAAAAACGTCAACGCCCGGTTGACCATTTTCCCCTTCAGAGCCGGTATACTCAGACCAGAAAATCTGAAGGAGGTACACAACATGAACAACCATTTGACGGAGATCGTATTCATTCTGGACCGCAGCGGCTCCATGGCGGGGCTGGAGGCGGACACCGTGGGCGGCTTCAACGCCATGGTGGAAAAGCAGAAGAAGGAGCCGGGGGAGGCGCTGCTGTCCACCGTCCTCTTCGACAACGAGAGCAGCGTGCTCTACGACCGGGTGGACGTGCGCAAGGTGGAGCCCATGACCGACCGGCAGTACCGGGTAGGCGGCTGCACCGCGCTGCTGGACGCCATCGGCGGCGCCGTGCGCCACATTGCCAACGTCCACAAGTACGCCAGGGAGGAGGACCGCCCCGGCAAGACCGTGTTCGTCATCACCACCGACGGCATGGAGAACGCCAGCCGCCGCTACAGCTACGCCGAGGTGCAGAAGCTGGTGAAGCATGAGCAGGAGAAGCACGGCTGGGAGTTTCTGTTCCTGGGCGCCAACATGGACGCCATCTCCGCCGCCCGCAGCTTCGGCATCCGGGAGGACCGGGCCGTGCGCTACGAGTGCGACGGCGCCGGCACGGCGCTGAACTTCGCCGTGGTCAGCCAGACCATCGGCAAGCTGCGCAAGGGTTCGGCTATCCAGGCGGACTGGGCCTGCGAGATCGCAAAGGACTATGAGGAGAGAGGGAATCACTGATGGTCGGCGCTATCCTGGGCGATATCATCGGCTCGCCCTACGAGTTTGATTACAACAACTATAAGGCCAAGGATTTCCCGCTGTTCACGGACCGGTCCACCTTCACGGACGACACGGTGATGACGCTGGCGGTGGCGGACGCCCTGCTGCAGGTCAGCCCTGCGGATGACGATGAAACCGTCCGGGCGGCGCTGATCCGCTCCATGCAGACCGTGGGCCGGGCCTATCCCAACTGCGGCTACGGCGCCCGCTTCATCCGCTGGATGTATGACGACGATCCCCGGCCCTACAACAGCTGCGGCAACGGCAGCGGCATGCGGGTCTCCCCGGCGGGCTGGTTCTATGATGATCTGGACACGGTGCTGCGCCTGGCAAAGCTGACGGCAGACGTGTCTCACGACCACCCGGAGGGTGTCAAGGGCGCACAGGCCGTGGCGGCGGCCATCTTCCTGGCCCGCACCGGCAAGAGCAAGGCGGAGATCCGTGCGTACGTGGAGGGGAGCTTCGGCTACGACCTCCACCGCACCTGCGACGAGATCCGGCCCGCCTACCGCCACATGGAGACCTGTCAGAAATCGGTGCCGGAGGCCATCATCGCCTTTCTGGAGGGCGCGGACTTTGAGGACGTGATCCGCACCGCCGTGTCCATCGGCGGCGACAGCGACACCATTGCCGCCATGGCCGGCTCCATCGCCGAGGCGTACTACGGCGTGCCGGAGACGCTGCAGGCCGAGTGCCGCGCTCGGCTGGACGACCGCCTGCGGGGGATCCTCCAGCGCGCGGAGGCGTATCTGGCGGCAAAATAATAGGCGAATCCAGGCAACGGGACGTGCTGTTTTGCGGCACGTCCCGTTCTTTTGGCCCGGAACCGCAAAGCCGGGCCTTGAGATTTTCCGACTGTGTGCTATAATATCCCCCGTAGAAAAACAGAGAGAACAGGGAGGATATAACCATGCCTTGCACTACAGTGCTGGTGGGCAAATACGCCAGCAATGACGGTTCCACCATGATTGCCCGCACCGACGACGGCGCCTTCGACGTCAAGCACGTCATCGTGGTGGATCCCAAAACGGCAAAGAGAAAGTACAAAAGCGTCCTGTCCCACGTGGAGGTGGACCTGCCGGATAACCCCCTGCGCTTCACCGCCTGCCCCAACGTGGACCCCAAGGAGGGCGTCTGGGGCACCACCGGCGTCAACGCGGTGGGCGTGGGCATGACCGCCACGGAGACCATCACCTCCAACCCCCGCGTCCTGTCTGCAGACCCCATGGTGGAGTACCGCAAGGCGGCGAAGCGAGGGGAGAAGGACGTGCCCGGCGGCATCGGGGAGGAGGATATCCTCATGCTGGTGCTGCCCTACATCCGCTCGGCCCGTGAGGGCGTGCTGCGCCTGGCGTCCCTGCTGGAGCAATACGGCACCTATGAATCCAACGGCGTCGCCTTTAACGACGAGAACGAGGTCTGGTGGA
>DGHJ01000065.1:5039-8105 GCA_002392625.1 Oscillospiraceae bacterium UBA3851 | reverse complement strand
GCCCCCAACCAGTTCGGCCTGGACAGCTTCGACCTGGAGGACGCCTTCGGAGCGCAGCGCGACCATCTCTGCTCCGCCGACCTGCGCCGATTCATCGCGGACAACAAGCTGGACTGCAACCAGAACGGGGCCTTCAATCCCCGTGACGTATTCGGCTCCCATACCGATTCCGACCACATCTATAATACGCCCCGCGCCTGGTTCATGGGCCGGTACCTGACGCCCCGGTCCCACCGCTGGGATGGCGCGGACGCCGAGTTCACACCGGAGAGCGACAACATCCCCTGGTGCCTGGCGCCGGACCGCAAGGTGACGGTGGAGGACGTGAAGTACCTGCTCTCCGCCCACTATCAGGGCACGCCCTACAACCCCTACTCCAGCCAGGATACCGGCAAGCGGGGCATGTACCGCTCCATCGGCATCAACCGTACCGGCGTCACCGCCCTGTGCCAGATCCGCGGCGACAGGCCGGAGCCCATCAAGGCCGTGGAGTGGGTCTGCTTCGGCTCCACCACCTTCGGCGCCATGGTGCCTGTCTATCCCGACGTGGCGAAGATGCCCAAATACCTCAGTGCCGTGACCACGGACGTTTCCACGGAGAATTTCTACTGGACCAGCCGCATGATCGCCGCCCTGGCGGACCGCAACTACGCCACCTGCATCCAGCACATCGAGCGCTACCACAGCGCCGTGTTCACCCAGGGCCGCCGCCTGATCCGGGAATACGACGAGAAGATGATTCAAAGCGGCGATTTCAGCCTGAAGGCCGAGGCCAACGAGGCCTTGTGCAAAATGGTCCGGGAGAAGGCCACGGACACGCTGAACAAGGTCCTGCACGACGCCAGCGTCCACATGAAGAACGGCTTCAACCGGGCGGATAACTGATTTCACAGGAGAAAATCATGACGGACTACTTCCACGCGTCCCTGCAGCCGGACGAGATCCGCGCCATCAGCAGCATCGGCCTGGCCCATCTGGGCGACGCGGTGTATGAGCTGCTGGTGCGCACCTGGCTGTGCGCCCACGGCAAGGCCACCGGCAAGGGCCTCCACCGCTCCACCATCGAGCTGGTGTGCGCCCCGGCCCAGGCCCGGCGCGCCGCCCGGATCCTGCCCCTGCTGACCGAGGCCGAGCACGACGTGTTCCGCCGGGGCCGCAACGCCAACGTCCACTCCATCCCCCAGCACGCCAGTCGGGCCGAGTATCAGCAGGCCACGGCGCTGGAGGCGCTTTTGGGCTGGCTGTGGCTGCAGGGCGATCACGGGCGGATCAACGAGCTGTTCGCCGCCATGATGGAGGAGGGTGACTGATGCCTCTGGACGCCGTCTGTCTGCGCGCCGCGGTGGGGGAGCTGGCTCCCCGGATCGTGGGCGAGCGCATCGATAAGATTCAGCAGCCCACCCGCGATCAGGTGGTGCTGCTGCTGCGCCACGGCCGCCGGGTGCTGCTGTGCGCCAACCCCAACCAGCCCCGCATCCACCTGACCGCTCTCCAGCGGGATAACCCCGCCCAGCCGCCCATGTTCTGCATGCTGCTGCGCAAGTATCTCCAGGGCGGCGCCATCGTGGCCGTGGAGCAGACGCCCCTGGAGCGGGTGGTGACCCTCACCGTCCGCGCCGCCGACGAGCTGGGCGAGCTGGGGGAGTACCGGCTCATTCTGGAGCTGATGGGCCGCCGGGCCAACCTGATCCTCTGCGGGGCCGACGGCCGGATCATCGACTGTCTGCGCCGGGTGGATCTGGAGATGTCCGAGAGCCGCCAGGTGCTGCCCGGCCTCTATTACCGCCTGCCGCCCACTCAGCAGAAGCTGTCGCCCCTGGACGTGGGGGAGGAGGACTTTGCCGCCGCTCTGGCCAGATGCCCGGCGGGGGAGCCGCTGGACAAGTGGCTGGTGGACGCCTTCACTGCCGTGTCGCCCCTGGTGGCCCGCGAGATCGTCTTCCGGGCGGGGGACGACGCGTCTGCCCTGTGGCAGAGCTTTGCCGCGTGGCAGAACGATGTAAGGGACGCTCACTTTACACCCGTTGTTATCAAACGGGATGATAAGCCCATGGACTTCACCTATCTGCCCATCGCGCAGTACGGCGGCTACGCCGTCAGCGAGACGGTGGAGAGCTTCGGCAAGCTGCTGGACGACTTCTATGAGCAGCGGGAGCAGGCCGAGCGTGTGCGCCAGCGGGGCCAGGACCTGCTGAAGACGGCCACCAACGCAAGGGACCGCGTCCGCCGCAAGATCGCCTTGCAGGAGAAGGAGTACCAGCGCACGCTGGACCGGGACCGGCTGCGGATCTTCGGCGAGCTGATCACCGCCAACTTCTACCGCATGGAGCGGGGACAGGCCCGTCTTGTGGCACAGAACTACTATGAGGAGAGCTGCCCGGAGGTGGAGATCCCTCTGGACGTGCGCCTCTCACCCCAGGAAAACGCCGCCCGGTACTTCAAGCAGTACGCCAAGGCCAAAACGGCCCAGCGCGTGCTGACGGAGCAGCTGGAAAAGGGCAGGGCAGAGCTTCAATATCTGGAGAGCGTCCTGCAGGAGCTGAGCCAGGCAGAGAGCGAGCAGGATTTCAACGACATCCGCGACGAGCTGGAGAGCAGCGGCTACCTTCGTGGCCGGGGCAAAAAGCAGCCCGGCTTCAAGCGCCCCTCCAAGCCCCGCGCGTTCCGTTCCTCGGCGGGCCTGCGGATCCTGGTGGGCCGCAGCAACAGCCAGAACGACGCCCTGACCAAGAGCGCCCAGCGGTGGGATATCTGGCTCCATACCCAGAAGATCCACGGCTCCCACGTGATCCTCTGCACCGAAGGGGCCGAACCGGACCGGCAAAGCGTCTACGAGGCGGCAGTGCTGGCGGCGTACTATTCCCAGGGCCGTGACAGCGCCAAGGTCAGCGTGGACTACACCCCGGCGCGATACGTGAAAAAGCCGGCGGGCAGCCGCCCCGGCATGGCGGTCTATACCACCTGTCAGACGTTGGTGGTGGACCCGGACGAGGCACTGGTGAAGCGGCTGCAAAGTAAGTAAAGCAAAACCTGTCATTTTCTGCAGACTGTCAAAAAAGTCTGTAA
>DGHJ01000065.1:0-4869 GCA_002392625.1 Oscillospiraceae bacterium UBA3851 | reverse complement strand
AAGCCGCTTTTTTGACAAGCTGAGAAAATGCCGCCTTTTTGGGCGGCATTTTCTGTGGGGATCCGTCCCTGAAGAAATCGAATCGCCACGGCCGGTTTGCGAACTGGCCTGGCAATGACAGGGATCGTTTTCTCGGCTTTTTCAGTCAACGCGGTCGACGTCCCGGAACAGCAGCGTGATGCACCACAGTCCGGCGATGCCCACCAGTGAGTAGATGATGCGGCTGAGCGTGCTCATCTGGCCGCCGAACAGGAAGGCCACGCAGTCAAAGCCGAACAGGCCCACGCTGCCCCAGTTCAGCGCGCCGACGATCACGAGGATCAGCGCGATCCGATCGATGAGTTTCATAATGATTCCCTCCGTTTTCGCTTGTATGCTGGCCATAGCATCCGCCATCTGCCGCCGTTTTATACATAAATCACCGAATTGGTGAAAAATCTTTGTTCAGACGATTGAAAAGCAGGTCTGAGTTCTGTATAATGATAAACGGAATATGGCGGCCTTTGCCGCCCGGAAGGAACGAAGGAGGACAACCATGAACGAGAAGTTTGACAAGCTGGGCTTTTACCCCGCCGATATCCTGCTGCCCAAGGGCCAGGATATGACCAAGTGGGCCGTGGTGGCCTGCGATCAGTTCACCTCGGAGCCTGCGTACTGGGCCGCGGTGGAACAGCAGGTGGGCGACGCACCCTCCACCCTGCGCCTGATCCTGCCGGAGGCCAACCTGAAGGCCCCCAACGTGGACGAGCTCATCGGCGACATCAACGCCTCCATGGACAAATATCTGGCTGACGGCGTCTTTGAGACCCTGCCCGGCTCCCTGATCTACATCGAGCGTGAGCAGTCCGACGGAAAGATCCGCCACGGCCTCATCGGCATGGTGGATCTGGACGACTACGATTTCACCCCCGGCAGCGGCGCGCTGATCCGCGCCACCGAGGCCACCGTCACCGAGCGCATCCCGCCCCGCGCCCGCGTGCGCCGCAACGCTCCCATCGAGCTGCCCCACGTGATGCTGCTGATCGACGATCCGGACAAGACCGTCATCGAGCCGCTGACCGCCGCAGCCGACACCATGGACGTGGTGTACGACTTCGATCTCATGCAGAATGGCGGCCATATCAAGGGCTATAAGCTCTCGGACGCGCAGATGGACGCCGTGGCCGACGCCCTGCGCGGCCTCTGCTCTGACGAGGCCCAGATGGCCAAGTACAATCTCTCCGGCGCGGCGCCTCTGCTGTTCGCCGTGGGCGACGGCAACCACTCTCTGGCTACCGCCAAGGCCTGCTATGAGGAGCAGAAGAAGGGTCTCACCGAGGCCGAGTGGAAGAAGCTGCCTGCTCGTTACGCGCTGGTGGAGGTGGTCAACAACCACGACGACGCCCTGCAGTTCGAGCCCATCCACCGCGTGCTCTTCGGCGTGGACGTGAACGACTTCATGGCCGCCTTCAAGGCCGCCTATCCCGACGCCTACGAGGGCAAGGGCGAGGGCCACGTCATCGAGTTCGTCTGGCCCGGCCACGACACCTTCTTCACCGTGCCCCATCCCGCCAAGCAGCTGGCTGTGGCCACCCTGCAGACCTTCCTGGACGAGTACCTCAAGGGCAAGGACGTGGAGATCGACTACATCCACGGCGACGACGTCACCCGCGAGCTGGGCGGCAAGGAGGGCAACATGGGCTTCCTGCTGCCCGCCATGGGCAAGGAGCAGCTGTTCAAGACCGTTATGGCTGACGGCGTGCTGCCCCGCAAGACCTTCTCCATGGGCCACGCCCAGGACAAGCGCTACTACATCGAGGCCCGCAAGATCCGGTAATCTGCTATGCTGCCTCAGGCCGCCGAGGTCCCCTCGGCGGCCTCAGACTGTCAGGAGGTGACCCCCATGTTTCGAATCCGAGGCGGCCCGCCCGCCGCCACCGAGACCGCAGCTGCCAAGGTGAATCTCCTGCTCCGCGTGGGCCACAGGCGGGAGGACGGCTACCACGAGCTGGTGAGCGTCATGCAGTCCGTTGGCGTATGTGATACCCTGACCGTTACCGCCCACACCGGCGGCGGGATCCAGCTGACCTGCGACGAGCCGGGATTGGCAACAGACGGGACAAATCTCTGCTATAAAGCGGCTGTCAAGTTCTTCTCCTATACAGATATCGAGAACGACGGCGTAGCCATCCACCTGCAAAAACGCCTGCCTATGCAGGCGGGACTGGGGGGCGGCAGCGCGGACGGAGCGGCGGTCCTGCGCGCTCTGCGGCGCTTGTATGCCCCGGATTTGCCCGACGCAGATCTGGAGCTTATGGCGGAGGACCTGGGCAGCGACGTGCCCTTCTGTGTCCGCGGCGGCACCGCCCTGGCCCGCGGCAGGGGGGAGAAGCTGGAGTCCCTGCCCGCCCTGCCGACATGCTGGTTCGTGCTGGTGAAGCCGGAGCTTGCTTTCTCCACGGCGAAGATGTACGGCCTCATCGATCAGCGCCGCTGTTTTGACGAGAGCGGTGCCGAAGCCGTCATCGCTGCGTTGAGGGCGGGCGATCTGAAAGCGGTCTGCGCCGCCATGGACAACACCTTTGAGCGGGTCCTGCCGCCCGACAGCGAGATTTTCGCCATCCGGCAGCGGCTGGCGGGTCTTGGCGCCCTGGGCGCCATGATGACCGGCAGCGGCAGCGCCGTATTCGGCGTTTTTGATAAAGAGGAGACGGCCTGCGTGGCAGCTGCGGCGCTGCGCGGCACATATCCGGCAGCGTTCTGCGGGAAAAGTGAATAAGAAACGGAAAAACCGTCCATCATTCAGTCAAATCTGTGTGATGGACGGTGTTTATTATGCGCAATAATCGGAACAGACTGTATCCCCTTGAAATCGCTCTGCTGCTGGCCCTGGCGGTAACGCTCCTGTGGGGCGTCTGGTCGCTGCAGCGGCAGGATCGGCTGGAGCAAAAGACCATCCGCCTCCACGTCATCGCCAACTCCGACGGAGAGGCTGACCAGGCGCTGAAGCTGCAGGTGCGGGACCGGGTGCTGGCGCTGGCGGAGCAGCTCCTGACCGACGCCGCCGACCGGGAGCAGGCCATAGCCCGACTGGCGCAGGCTCTGCCCGATTTGGAATCCGCCGCAGCGGAGGAGATCGCCGCCCAGGGCTATGACTACGCCGTCACGGCCCGGCTGGAGCGGACGGAGTTTCCCCGCAAGACCTACGGCGACTTTGCCCTGCCCGCCGGGGAGTACACGGCCCTGCGGGTGAAGATCGGGGCGGGGGAGGGGCGCAACTGGTGGTGCGTGGTGTTCCCGCCCCTCTGCACCACAGCGGCATCGGACCGCGCCGACGCGGCCATTGCCGCCGGGTGGGAGCAGGATGACGTGGATCTTGTCACCGGCGCGGACGCCGGATACGTGCTGAAATTCCGCTCCGTGGAGCTGTGGGAGACGCTGCGCCGCTGGCTGGGAAAATAAGGAAACGGCGTGCAGGGCCGGACGGGAGGACCGTCCGGCCCTCAGACTGTCAAAAAAGTCCGAAGAGCGTTGGTTCTCGGAAAGGAAGATAGTCTGAAAGAAACCCATCAGGGGTGTCTTTCAGCTATTGAATCACCGTTTTCCGAACTTTCTTGAAAGTTCGGAAAACGCCTCAGCTTGTCAAAAAGCGGCATTGCCGCTTTTTGACAAGCTGAGGGCCGGACGGTCTTCCCGTCCGGCCCTATGTTTTGTGTGTCTGACGGCCCTTTTCCTTGACACATCCCCAATATGTGGTGTAAAATGACGTGTCAAATAAGAATCATTTCCGCGCCGCGGGGCGCGAAATCGAACCGAGAGGGAGGTGCGTGGGTTTGGTTGTCAGCATCGTCGCCGGCCTGGTGCTGGGCCTGGCGGTGGCGGGGATCAATACCGTCGTCATGCGCTGCGCCATCCGGAAGGGATCGTCAGCCGCCATGCTGATCGCGGTGACGGCGCGCATGGCGCTGGACGTTCTGGCGCTGCTCGCCGTGTATCTGGCGCGGGACCGGCTGCCGCTGCAGTTCCAGCCTACGCTCATCGCCACGGCGGTGGGGCTGAGCGCCGGCATCATCAGCCTGGCGATCCTGACCTCGCGGCAGAGGACCGGGGAAGGCGCGCCGGAAGAGGAGGGGGAATGAGCCATGGAAGAAGTTCATAGCGTGCTCTTTTCCATCGGGCCGCTGGAGGTGACCCGTCCCGTGGTGACCATGTGGGTCATCATCGCTGTGCTGGGCCTGGCGTCGTTTCTGTGTACGAGGCGGCTCAAGGAGGTGCCCGGCCCCCTGCAAAATGCGGCGGAGCTGGTGGTGGACAAGCTGCGCGGCCTCTACACTGACGGCCTGAACCGGGACGCGCTGAACCGGTATCTGCCCGTGCTGGGGACGTTTTTCCTCTTCATCCTCACCTGCAACTACTCCGGCCTGCTGCCCGGCGCGGGCAAGCTCTTTGCCGTGCCCACGGCCAGCCTGTCCGTCACGGCGGGCCTGGCCGTCTGCAGCCTGCTGATCACATTTTACGCAGGCTTCCGCAAGCGGGGCGTATGGGGGTACATCAAAACGCTGATGGCCCCGCTGCCGCTGTTCTTCCTGATGCTGCCCCTGAACCTGATCGAGCAGCTGGTCCGGCCCGTCTCTCTGGCCATGCGTCTGTACGGCAACATTCTGGGCGAGGAGACGGCGGTGGAGCAGATGGGCGGCGTGCTGCCCGTGCTGCTGCCGGTGATCATGCAGGTGCTGAGCCTGCTGTTTGGCGCCATCCAGGCCATCGTTTTCACCAAGCTCACCGCCGCCTATCTGGAGGAGGCCACCGAGACCGAAGAGGAATAAAACCGGTTAACCCTATCGCTTTTTTACAACTTTTTTATAACAAATAGGAGGAACGAACTATGGA
>DGHJ01000112.1 GCA_002392625.1 Oscillospiraceae bacterium UBA3851 | reverse complement strand
GGTAATTGACTGAACCCCGTTGCTTCGGCTTTTGCACTTTCGTGCACGTCTGGTGCTTTGTTCGTTCATTGTTTAATTTACAAGGTACACTCCCGGCCGCCTCTCAGCGGCGGAACATTGCTATTTTAGCAGCACGCAAAGCCTTTGTCAAGGATTACTTTCCATAATCCCAAAACTTTTTTTCGCGCCGCCCTCGCCTCTCGGCGACAGCTTCGTTAGAATACCACTCCTTTCCCCTTTTGTCAACAGGTTTTTCCCTTCTTTCTCCTTATTTTTTTATCGCAGATATAAGTAATATTTATGGCTGTTTTATGAGGTGAGTTGCACGGAGCGGTATGCGGGGAGGAACGGATTGCCACGGCCCCTGCGGGGCCTCGCAATGACAGGAGAATCAGCAAAACGCGATGGACGAGACGTCTCAAACAGGCCCCTCTTCCGGCCCTTCGGGCAACCTTCCCCCGGAGTGAGAAGGCTTTGCGGGATGCGATCCTTATGCAAAAGCTGCAGGGCGGGACCGTGGTCCCGCCCTGCCGGAGAATCGATTCTTTTTTGCTTTGAATGGTGGGAATCACCACGCCTGATATTCCAGGCCATCGTAGGACTCCTTCAGCACCAGGCCCATGCCGTACTGCGGCTCGCCGCTCAGGTTCCAGTACTCGGCGACCACCACGGTATAGAGGCCGGGGCCGGCGGTGGCCACGGGGTTATCGGACCAGGAGAAGCCGTTCTCGTCAAGCTCCTCCTGCCAGGGGGGCATGAACAGGGTATCCGGGGTCAGGGACTCCGTGTAGGCGGTATAGGGATCGCTGATCCACTGATCCTCAGAGTAGACCTTGCCGTCCCCCTCGTTCTCGGCATAGCACTTGGCCACCTTGAGGGCGTAGGAGCCGTTGGCGGTATACTTGACGCCGGACGCCATAAAGTTGGCCGTCCAGCCGGCGTCCACGGTGCCGAGGATCACGTCGCCGATATACAGGTACTTGATATTCTTGTCATAGAGGGTCGTGTACAGATCGTTATCCAGCAGCTTCACGTCACTCAGGGAGGCGGGCGTCAGGGCGGAGGCCTCATAGACGGCGGCGTCCTTGCCGTTCCAGTCGTTGGGCGTGCCGTCGGAGAGGAGATACTGGCCGTGGGCCACCCAGAGGTCGTGGCCGTAGTCGATCCGCACCGCCGTCTCGTCGGTTGCGTTCCCGTCATCCGTGTTTCCGGGCAGGACGGGTTCAATGGGATCCCAGTTGACTTCGCCGCTGTTTCCGCCGCTGAAGGCGCCGGAGGCCAGGAGGATAATAAACAGCAGCAATATAGGCGCCGCGATGAAGAGCCAGATGGGCTTCTTTTTCTTCTTCGCCGTCTGGGGCGCTGCCGCCGGGGCAGCGGGCGCAGTTGACGGGGCGGCAGGCGCTGCCGCCGGGGCGGCAGGCACGGCTGACGCAGCGGCGGGCGCAGCGGGCGCGGCCTTCTGCCTGGGCTGCTTCGCCGGTTTCCCGGCGGGCTGGGGAGCCGGCTTCTTCGGCTGGCCGGCAAAAACGCCCACAGTGCCCTCATCCACAGGCTCCGGCGACACGGGACGCAGGGGCGCGGCAGGGGCTTCGGCGGAGCTGAAGACGCCCACGGTGCCCTCGTCGACATCCTCAGCCGCGACGGGGCGCTGGGGTGCAGCGGAGGCCACAGGCGCGGCGGCCGCCTGACGGCCCTCCAGGGCCGCCAGCATCTCCTCAGCGGAGGCAAAGCGGTCGTTCTGGTTGTATGCGCAAGCCTTGAGCACGATGGCCTTGAGGGCCTCGCTGCCGTGGGCCGGGGGCGGCAGAGGCTCGCCGTTCAGGCGGCGCATCTTGGCCTCCTCGTCCATGCTGGCCGTCAGCTTCTGGGGCGGCAGGGGCAGGAACGGCATGCGCCGCTCGTTCAGCATCCAATAGAGCACCAGGCCCAGGGAGTACTGGTCCGCCGCGGCGCCGTAGGGCTGATTGTTGAACACCTCCGGCGCCATATATTTATAGGTGCCGATCTTGGTGCCGCCGGAGGTTTTCTCCACCGTCTTGGCAATGCCGAAGTCGCCCAGCTTGAAGTCGCCGCCCTCGGAGATGAAAATGTTCTGGGGCTTGATGTCCCGGTGGATGATGCCGTGCTTCTTGCAGGCCACCAGCGCCCGGCACATGTCCTTGGCGAACTTCACCACCGTCTCCTCCGAGGGATCCGCCGGGAGCGCCTTGGTCATGGGCGTCAGCAGCTCCATCTTGATGTAGATGTCCCAGCCGAAGCCGTCCTCGTGCTGGACGTACTTCACGTCGTCACAGTACACCACGTTGGCGTGGCCCTTCAGCTTGCGCATCAGGGAATACTCGGCCACGATGCTCTGCAGGTGGCTTTTGAACGTGCTGGTGATGCTCTCGTCGTCGTAGCCGTCGTTGCGCATCTCGTCGATGTCGCTGCCGTTCTGGGGGATGGAGATCACCTTCAGCGCAGCCGTCTCCGTCTCGCCGAAGACGTCCCGCCGGATCTCATACACGCCGCCGAAGCTGCCGCGGCCGATAAGGCGGACCGTTTCCCAGCCCGGCCAGACGGCCTTCTTGTCGATTTCACTCATATTGCATCTCTCCTATCGTATTCACTGGGGCTGGACGGGGGCGGGCTGTTTGGCCTGTTTCACGCGGGCTGCGGGGGTGGTGAGGTAGAACCACAGGCCGGCCAGGACGTTCCACGAGATGGTCAGAAGCGCTATCGGAAAATAGTCGAATCCGGCCTCCTGCAGGACCCAGATGATCTGGAGCAGGGAGAGAAGCGATTCCGTCGCCATCAGGATGATCCAGAGTGTTTTGACGCCCCTCTTGTTCTTGCGGGACAGCAGCGCCATGAGCGCCAGAAGCAGGAACGGAACGAAGCCCAGCAAGGTGCCGATCCAGGAAACGGCGGGCACCTGGGCGCCGTATTTGCTCCAATTTGACGTCGTATTGATGATAGACACCAGCTCCTGGAAGGTCATGACAAAGGCGACGATGGCAAAGAAGAGCTTTTTGCGCAGGAACAGTGCCAGGGCCAATGTCAGGAGTAAAGCCCATGGCAGGAATGAAAAGAACAGCATCTGAAAATTGAGGGTGACGCCATACTTTTTGTAGTTCGTCAACGTCAAAATGATTTCCAGCACCACGTTGAGCGCCAGGCATACGCCGGCCAGGGTAGCGAAAATGCGATACTTCTTATCCTCCTCCGGCCGGAGCTGGGGGACCGGCAGGGGCGCGGCGTTGGCCGCGGCGGCGCCGGACCCGGCAGCGCGGGTGGGCGAGCCGTCCGGGCGGCCGGCGTGGAGGCGAAGCCACAGGCCCAGGAAGAAGACACCGACGGTAAAGAAGATGAACACACCCACGGAGCCGCCCCTGACATGGGCCAGATTCGGCCTGAGCACGTTGAGGACCGTTGCTCCCCTGACCACCAGAGACAGGAAACCGACGGCGTTGGCGCCCTCGACGATCAGCAGCAGGATCCAGAAGGGTCTCACCGCCTTGGCGTCCTTGGGGGCCAGCAGAGCCATAAGGGCCAGGAGGATATAGGGCAGCGCCACCAGCAAGTAGTTGACCGTGACGTACCCCGGCACGTGGCGCAGCGACCCGTTGCTGAGGACAACGATGGACGCTCCCATATTCAGCAGCGCCAGGGCGCCGAGGGTGGCGGCCATCAGCTTCTTTCGCCGCAGGAACATCAGCACCAGCGTGGCCGCCATCAGGATCAGGGCGGCGACATACAGGAAGCCAGAGGTGGAGTTCTGGGGCATCAGGCGGATATACAGCAGGAAGACCGTGGCCAGGATGGCCAGCAGCGTGTGTTTCTTCTGCTTTTTCGGCACGGCGCTTCGGGCCGTCTGCGGCGCTGCCGCGGGGCCGGCGGGCCGAGGGGGAACGCCCCCCTGCCGGGGCGGCTGCTGCGTCGGCTGCTGGGCCGGCTGCTGGGCCGGCTGCTGGGCCGGCTGCTGGGCCGGCTGCTGGGCCGGCTGCTGCACGGGCTGTTGTACCGGCTGCGGAACAACCGGCTGTTGGACGGGCCGGGCATCCCTGGGCGTCCCGGGTGCGCCGTAGCCGGGGAACGCGCCCACGGTGCCCTCGCCGTCGTCGTCGGCGGTGGGGGCGACGATGCTCTGATAGGTCACGTGCTGGATGACTTCGGGCTGCTTGCGGCGGCTGAACACGCCCACGGTGCCCTCCCCGTCGTCGGCGTCCGGCTCGGCGCTGCGGTGGGACGGCTGCACCGGCTTGCCCGCCTGGGTCCGCTGGGCCACGACACGGGCGATGTTCAGGTCCTGCAGGGCGTCCAGCATCTCCTCGGCGGATTCGTAGCGGTCCTTGGGATCGTAGGCGCAGGACTTGAGCACGATGGCCTTGAGGGCCTCGCTGCCGTGGGCCGGGGGCGGCAGAGGCTCGCCGTCCATGCGGCGGATGCGGGCGTCCTCGTCCATCCCGGCCGTCAGCTTCTGGGGCGGCAGGGGCAGGAAGGGCATGCGCCGCTCGTTCAGCAGCCAGTACAGCACCAGGCCCAGGGAGTACTGGTCCGCCGCGGCGCCGTAGGGCTGGCTCTTATAGACCTCCGGCGCCATATATTTATAGGTGCCGATCTTGGTGCCGCCGGACGTCTTCTCCACCGTTTTGGCGATGCCGAAATCGCCCAGCTTGAAGTCGCCGTTGTCGGACACGAAGATGTTCTGGGGCTTGATGTCCCGGTGGATGATGTCGTGCTTTTTGCAGGCCACCAGCGCCTGGCACATGTCGATGGCGAATTTCACCACCGTCTCCTCCGGTGGGTTCACCGGCAGGGCCTTGGTCACCGGCGTCAGCAGCTCCATCTTGATGTAGATGTCCCAGCCGAAGCCGTCCTCATGCTGGACATACTTCACGTCGTCGCAGTACACCACGTTGGTGTGGCCCTTCAGCTTGCGCATCAGGGAATACTCGGACACGATGCTCTGCAAATGGGCGCGAAAGGTGCTGGTGATGCTCTCGTCGTCGTAGCCGTCGTTGCGCATCTCGTCGATGTCGCTGCCGTTTTGCGGAATGGTGATGACCTTCAGCGCGGCCTTCTCCGTCTCGCCGAAGACGTCGCGCTGGATCTCATACACCCCGCCGAAGCTGCCCCGGCCGATGAGACGCACCGTCTCCCAGCCTGGCCAGGTCGCCTTTTGATCGAGTTCGCTCATATGTTTATCTCCTCTCCCCTGTCGGGAAACGGGCACGCCGCGCCTCACGTGTCACGGCGCGCCCGCCGGGTCGCTTTTACTTGACGGTCAGGGTGGCCGCGTCGGTGGTCAGGGCGTTGCCGTCGGCGTCGGTGATGACGCAGCGGTACTGCTGGCCGTTGCGGGCCTCGGTGGCTTCCACGCTCAGGGTGGCCGTCTTGGCGCCGTCCATGCCGGAGGCTCTCCACTCCGCGCCGTCGGGGGCGCAGTACTCCCACTGATAGGTCAGGCCCTTGCCGATGGCCTCCACAGCGAACTTGGCCGTGGAGCCCACGGAGGCGGAGACGCTGGCGGGCTGGGTGAGCACGGCGGCCATGTCGATGAGCATGACCTCATCGGACACCAGCTCACTGCCGGAGGCGTCAGTGACGATGCAGCGGTACTGCTGGCCGTTGCGGGCCTCGGTGGCCTCCACGGTCAGGGTCTCGGTCTTGCAGCCCTCGGCGCCGGAGTCCTTCCACTCCGTGGTGTTGGGAGCGCAGTACTGCCACTGGTAGGCCACGCTATCGCCGCTGGCCTTGACGGTGAAGCTGGCGGTGTCGCCCAGGGAGCAGACGCAGTCCTGGGGCTGGGAGGTGATGGCCAGTGACACGGTGGGCGTGGGATCCACGGGCGTGACAGGCGTGGAAGGCGTAGGCACGGGCTTGGAGCTTCCGCCGCCCAGCACGCCGGTGACAAACAGCACCACGGCGGCAGTGACCAGCACCGCCACAGGGATCAGGATAAACAGCAGCGTCTTTTTCTTGGACTTGGCAGCCGGGGCGGCCTTCGTGGCGGGGGCGGCCTGCTCCACGGGGGCCGGGTCGGGCGCGGGGGCGGAATCGGGCACGGGGGCGGGATCGGGCACAGGGGCGGGATCGGGCTCCGGCGTAGGGGTCGGCGTCGGCGTGGAGGCGGGCGCAGGAGCGGGCTTGCTCTCGCCCGCGCCGTGATAGCGCAGGGGCTTGATGGCGGAGCGGCCGCCGCCGGCGTTGGCGGGGGCGGTCGCCGGGGCTGCGGGCTCGGCAGGCTCCTCAAAGCGGCGCACGTTCTGCTCTGCGGCAGGGGCGGGCTTTTTCAGGTTGAAGGCGCCCACGGTGCCCTCCTCAAAGTCCTGGTCGTCGTCGTAGGTCTCCTCCTCCGCCGGTGCGGTGGGGACCGCCGGGGCGGGCGTGTCCACGTGGAAAATGCTGCGGGCGGGGGCGCTCTGCTGGGCCGGGGCGCTCTGCTCCGGTGCGGGGTTGGGCTTTCGGACGCCGAAAGCGCCCACGGTGCCCTCGTCGTAGTCGTCGTCCACGAACTCGTTGCGGGAATTGTAGAGATTGTCCATGATATGATCCTCCTTCGGTTGATTCTCTGTCATCATATTGTCCTGGCTCTCCAGCTGACGCAGGGCCTCCAGCATCTCCTCGGCGGAGGCGAAGCGGTCCCGCGGGGTGTAGGCGCAGGCTTTGAGCACGATGGCCTTGAGGCCGTCGCTGCCGTTGACGGGGGGTGGCAGGGGCTCGCCGTTGAGGCGGCGGGCCCTGGCCTGGGCGTCCAGGCTGGCGGAGGGCTGCTGGGGCGGCAGGGGCAGAAACGGCATCCGCCGCTCGTTCAGCAGCCAGTACAGCACCAGGCCCAGGGAGTAGATGTCGGCGCTGCTGCCGTAGGGCTGGTTGTTGAACACCTCCGGCGCCATGTATTTATAGGTGCCGATCCTGGTGCCGCCCATGGTCTTCTCCACCGTTTTGGCGATGCCGAAGTCGCCCAGCTTGAAGTCGCCGCTCTCGGACACGAAAATGTTCTGGGGCTTGATGT
>DGHJ01000113.1:7271-8431 GCA_002392625.1 Oscillospiraceae bacterium UBA3851 | reverse complement strand
GGTAATTGACTGAACCCCGTTGCTTTGGCTTTTGCACTTTCGTGCACGTCTGGTGCTTTGTTCGTTCATTGTTTAATTTACAAGGTACACTCCCGGCCGCCTCTCAGCGGCGGAACATTGCTATCTTAGCAGCACGCAAAGCCTTTGTCAAGGATTACTTTCCATAATCCCAAAACTTTTTTTCGCGCCGCCCTCGCCTCTCGGCGACAGCTTCGTTAGAATACCACTCCTTTCCCCTTTTGTCAACAGGTTTTCCCCCTCTTTTTCTCATTTTAACATCACATTTTCTAATGATATCCGTCATATTTTTCGTCATATTGAAACCACTAAAAAACGGGGCCAACGCACACGTGCGTCGGCCCCGTTTCGATTCGCTGATCTCGTTATCGCAGGATGAACGTCATCTCCACCGGGTTGTGGTCGGAGTAGGCAAATTGCGTGTCAATCACCTGAGAGGAAACCACCTCCACGTTGTCCGAGACGATGAAGCCGTCGATGGTCAGCACATACTGGCCCTGGTGATAGGGACCGTCGGCATTTCGGCAGGAGGGTACAGGATTTTGCTCATCCAGCGGCGCCACAAGGGTGAGGCCCGTGCCGTTGAAAATTCCCTCCGGCAGGGGCTGTGCCCAGGTGTACTCAATATCGGACTTGCCGAAGTACACGCTGGAATCGCCCAGGATGTCCTTGTTGAAGTCGCCGCCGCAGATCACGTAATTCCCCTTTTCGTATTCGCTGCTCATATCCGCCACAAGCAGCTTCAACTGCTCGTTGGCGATGGTGCCGTCGGAGGTATAGGCGGACAGGTGCATGTTGTACAGCACCAGTTCCTTCCCGTTCTCCACGTTCATACGCGTTACGGAGTAGCAGCGGTCCAGGTCCACGAACTTCATCACACCGCTCTCGATGGGCAGCTCCCGGCGGACGGCGGAGGTGATCTCAAAGGGGCTAAAGGTCATGATCCCCGCCACGGATTTGCCGTGAGGACTGGTAAACGGATACATAAGATACGGGGAGTCATAGTTCAGCGACCAGATATTGCCGTAATCTGCCAAAGCCTGCTTCAACGGGACGGACTCATCCACGTGGTAAGACCGGGTAGAGTCTGTGTCCACCTCCTGAATGATATAGAAATCGGCGTCCTGCTCTGTCAGCTTGCC
>DGHJ01000113.1:0-7157 GCA_002392625.1 Oscillospiraceae bacterium UBA3851 | reverse complement strand
CCGCCGTCCATGAAGAAGCCGTAATCGCTCTCATAGGCGCCGAAGCCGATGTTCCAGGACACGATCCTGTAAGAGCGCGCCTCCCCACTCCCGTCCTCGACGGAGACGGTCTGACCCAGCCGGTTGTTCTCCACGTCCAGCGCCACGTTATCCCCCATCCGGTGGAAAGAGATGAACAGATAGGCGAAGTAGCCCCCGACGATCAGGACGATTGCCAGCAGCACGGCCAGCAACGCTTTGAAAACTTTTTTCATCACAGAACGCCTCCGTTTACAAGTATCGATATTTGTATTATAATGGATAAAAAGCAAAATAGAAAGAGGTATTTTCCTTGAAAAAGCTTGTGATCCGATTTAACGCGCCGGTCGTGCTGGGTTTTGCGCTGTTGTCTCTGGCGGTTCTTTTGCTGGACGGTGTAACCGGCGGCGCAACCACCCGCCTTTTCTTCTGCGTCTACCGCTCCCCGCTGACCGATCCGCTGACCTACGTGCGGCTGTTCGGCCACGTGCTGGGCCACACTGGCTACTCCCACTACATGGGCAACATGCTGCTGTTGCTGCTGGTTGGGCCCACGGTGGAGTCCCGCTGCGGCAGCCGCGCCACGCTGCTGTTCATCCTGATCACTGCGCTGGTGACGGGTGTGGTACACTTTGTCTTCTTCCCCGGCAGCACGCTGCTGGGGGCCAGCGGCGTCGTGTTCATGCTGATCGTTCTGTCCTCCTTCACCGATATGAAAAAGGACGGCATCCCCGTCACCATGATCCTGGTTGTGGTGCTTTATCTGGGCCGGGAGATCATCGACGGCCTCCTTATCAAGGACAGCGTCTCCCAGATCACCCACATCGTCGGCGGCGTCTGTGGACTGGTCTTCGGTTTTGTCGGACGGAGGAAAAAGTAACGGCACAATGTCGGTATCCAACAACGACAATAACGGCGGAGGGAAGCCCCTCCGCCGTTATTTTTCACCTTATTCCTGCCCGAACCAGCAGTTTACGAACTCCACCAGCGCGGGGATCAGCGTCTTGATCTCCCGGCCGGAGGTGTTGATGCACAGGTCATAGGCCTCCTTCTCGCCCCACTTGGTCTCCGCGTACATCTCCCGGAACTGACGGCGGTTGCGCTCCACCTGGCGGATGCGGCGCTCCAGCTCCTTGCGGGTCAGGTCCTCCCCCTCCGGCGCTCTGGCCTGGCAGCGGGCGATCTTGGCATCCAGATCGGCGTAAACGAAGATATTCAGTGGGTGGTAATCCTTCAATATCACGTCGGCGCAGCGGCCCACGATGACAAAGTCGCCCTTCTTGGCAAAGCCCTCCAGGATCTCCCGCTGGGCGACCGCCACGCGGATGGGCTGGTCCATCACCGACATGGGCGGCATGGCAAATCGGTGGCCGATGGTGAGGGGATAGGCTGCCTCGATGCTCTTTTCCGAGATGTTGGCAACGTAGCGCTCGTCGAATCCGTTCTCCTTGGCGATCATCTGGATGATCTCATTGTCATAGCAGGGCACGCCCAGGGCGTCGGCCAATCGCTTGCCCAGCTCGCGGCCGCCGCTGCCAAACTCGCGGCTGATGGTAATGATCCTCGTCATGTGAATCCCTCCCCGTTTCTCAATACTCATAGCAGCTGCCGCCTACGAACTCGCGGACGATGGAGTTCATGGGCACATAGGGGGTGTGCAGAGGCGCCACGCCTCCCACCACCTTCATCAGATCCGTCAGCCCGTGCTCCTCCAGGAATTCCGGCGTCAGCTCCCGGCGGAACTGGGGGATCTCCGTAAGGTATTTGGCCAGGATGCACGGCTCGTAGTCGTGGAAGGTATCGATGTGGACGGCAGCGTTTTCCTTGTAGGGCATGATGTAGTTGACCTCGCCCCGGTCCACGGTCTCTGCCCGCTCCACCGTCTCGTGCAGGGAGTGGCCCCGCGTGTTGTAGTCGCGGATGAGCCGCCGCGCCACCCGCAGCTGCTCCGGCCGGACGATTTTATCGTCATTGGTAATGATGCGGGTGCGGGGCGCCACGTACAGGCCCGTGGCCGCGCCGCGGATCTTGTCAAAGATCAGCGGGTTGAGCATGTGGATGCCCTCGGCGATGATGACGGCGTCTCTGTCGCCCTGCATCAGGGTGTAGCCGCCGGTGCGGCCCGCCTTGAAATCGTACCAGGGGATCTCCACCTCTTTCCCGTCAGCCAGACGGCTCAGGCAGGAGATCAGCAGATCCACGTTGACGCAGTAGGGTGACTCCCAATCCGTGGCCTCCGGCGGGCGCTCGTCGATGGGCAGGAAGAAATTGTCCATGCTGATGAGGCAGACCTTCACGCCCAGGTTCTGCAGATAGTCCCGCAGCCGCATGGCAGTGGTGGTCTTGCCGGAGCCGGAGGGTCCGGTCAGCGCCACGAAGGGCTTGTCGTTCCGGGAGGACAGGATCGTGGCAGCGGCGGCGCTGATTTTATCGTGGAACACCTCTTCGCAGCGCAGGACGAACTGCGTCTCGTTGCGCATGGCAAAGTTGATGTTCTCCAAGTCTATAACACGCATGGTGATTGCTCCTTTCCGGGGAGATATATAAGATATTATAGCACAAATCTTTTCCCGCCGCAACTGCCACCTGCCCGATGGCAGCAAAAAACGAAGGACGGCCCCAGAGGCGGTCCTTCGTTTTCTCGCTCGTTTTACTTCTTCCGGCGCAGCAGCTTGACCACCGCGCAGATGGCTGCCAGGGCGGCAATGGCGCCGGCGATCATGAGAACAAGCTCCTTGTTCTCCTCCACAAACTCCTTTGCCTTCTTGCCCAGATCCTTCAGTTTTTCGGTCATGTTTTCCATCATCAGATCCTCCTTCGTTCCGTCGGCCCATTCGCCGTTATTCTTCCCTGTCAGTATAACACACGGGAACAAAAAAAGCACGAACGAATTGTGAACTTTACCGTTTTTTTACCACGCATCGCCCGTCAGACCAGACGGCGACGATGTTTTTCGCCCCCATGAGATAGAGGGCGCGCTCAAACCGTTCCGTCACGGAGAGCGGGCGGCCGCTGCGTGGGAAATTGCTGTCGTCCACCACGATGGCGTGGAGCCTGTCGCCGGCTGCAAAGCCCTCGCCCGCGCCGAAATAGCGATGGCCGGAGGTGGTGCCCAGGTAGTACGCCTCCTCCACCGTCAGGAACTCGGTGGAACCGTTGTCCATGATATGGCGGTCCTTGGAGGCGCGGATGGCCGCGGTGATCACCTGATACATGGGCAGCTGGTCTCCGCCGGCAATATCGCTGCCCAGTGTGACCCAGACGCCCTCCCTGAGCATCCGGCGCACGGGGCAGACGCCGGAGCAGATATTCACGTTGGAGGCAGGACAGTGAACCGCCGCCACACCGGCACGGTGCATGGCCCTGCGCTCCACCTCATCGGAGTGAACACAATGGGCCATCACCGTGTGGTCCTTCCAGAGGCCGAACTTGTCATAGGTCTCCCAGTACCTCCGACAGTCCGGGTGGAGCTGACGCACCCACTCCATCTCCCGGACGTTCTCGCTCAGGTGGGATTGGACGTACAGCCCACGCTCCGCCGCCAGGCGGCCCAGGGCCGCCATCAGCTCATCGCTGCAGCTGGGGGTGAACCGCGGCGTCAGAATAGGCTTGACGCGGTCAAACCGGCAGCCCTCCAGCCAGCGGATCGTCTCACGGACTGACTCGTCCGTGGACTCCTGCAGCGATCCCGGCGCGCCGTTGCGGTCCATGTTCACCTTGCCCACGTATCCGGTGACGCCGGAGCGCTCCAGCTCCTCCATCAAGACCCAGGTGGCCTCGGTGTGAAGGGATGAAAACATGCAGACGCGAGTGGTTCCGTTGGCAATGAGGTCTTCGGCCAGGGCTCGGTAGACGACCCTGGCGTAGTCAGGGTCGGCGAACTGCGCCTCCGTGGGGAAGGCGTAGGTGTTGAGCCAATCCAGCAACGGCAGGTCCATGCCCATGCCCAGCATGGGGTACTGGGGCGCGTGAAGGTGCATGTCCGCAAAGGATTGCAGGATCAGAGCGTCGCCGTAATCCGTTACCGGCGCGACGGCGTATTGCGCCGGCAGCTTGTCAAACACGCCCCGGATCACACCGTCCTCCAGCACCAGATACCCCCGCTCCGCCACGTCCAGCGCTCCCAGACGCGGCGCGCTGACCAGGTTACCTCTCAGGATCTCCAGCATCGCCGTCACCTCCCGCAGATGAAAAAAGAGTGTCCCGCCGTGCAACGCGGCAGCACACCCATAGTAGGGCCGTAGGCGGCCCCGTAGAAACGCTCCGCACCGACTCAGCGGAGCTATATGAGCTTCTACAGGCAGTATACCATCTCCGCCCCGCCATTGCAAGAGCTGTTTTCCCACATAATCCGCCGACGCGGCGCATAGGCTTGTCTGACAAAGGGGGGTGCATAGAATATGATCGAACGGCTGATCCGCCGGATGGCCGCGTTAGCCATGGCGCTGCTGACACTTTGGACGGTAGCCGCCACCGTTGGCAGCCAATCGCTGCCGGAGGCGATACAGGCGATTCGTGCCGAGTCTCTGCCGCGTCAGGCGGTGCGCTGGCAGCTGGGGGATCTGTTCTCCCCCCGTTCCCTGTCGCTGGCAACGCTGCTGGCCCTCTACGAATCGCCTCTGCTGCTGTCCATCCGGGACACGCCGGCACCGGCAGCCCCGTCGGAAACGGCGCAGCCCTCTGAGCCCCATCACCCGGACCCGGAGCCGTCGTCCCCCGCGCAGCCTCAGCCCGCCGTCACCGATGATATACAGCCCGTTGAGCTGGGTGATCCCACCGAAGGGCTGCTGTTTGAGGAGAACGGCGTCCGGGCCGAAACGGTCAAGCCCACCAACGGAAACTTCACGGCAGCCGGCGGCGTGACCGTGCGCAACCGTTCCAGCGAAAGCCTGGAGGGTGTGGATCTTGACAGCGGTGCCTTTGCCGCCGTCTACCCGGCGGAGGGCCCCCAGGTGCTGATCGTGCACACCCATGCCAGCGAGGCCTACACCATGCCGGAGGGGCAGGGCTACGTGTCCACCGGGAACTACCGCACCTCCGAATCGTCCAAAAGCGTGATCCGTGTGGGGGACGAGATCGCCGCCGTGCTGTCCTCCTACGGCATCTCCGTGCTTCACGACCGGACGTTGCACGACGACCCCAACTACAACGGCTCCTACGGCCGCAGCGCCGAGACCGTAGCCGCCTATCAGGAGAAATACCCCTCCATCACCTACGTTCTGGACGTCCACCGGGACGCGGTGGAGGACGCCGGCGGACGGCAGTATAAGCTGATCTCCGCCGAGGACCCCCGGATGGCCCAGGTCTGCTTCATTATGGGCGTCAATCACGAGGGCTGGGAGGAGAACCTGAAGCTGGCCGTGGCGGTCCAGCGCACGCTGGTACAGGACTACCCCACGCTGATGCGGCCCATCAGCCTCATCAACGCCAATTACAATCAGAGCATGTCCCGCGGCAGCGTGCTGGTGGAGGTGGGCGCTGCCGGTAACTCACTGGATGAAGCCATTTACGCCGGTCGGGTCTTTGCACACGGCTTCGCCAAGACCATCCTCGCCAGCCGGGCCGGGTAAAAAGGCGTTTACAGCCGGCCACTTCTCCGCTATAATGGGAGCAGAGGTGATGGCATGGCAAAGCTGGAACGGGCCGATTTTATCGGCGACACCGTGGCCATTGCGCGGGAGCTGCCGGGCAAATATCTGGTGCGGCGCCTGGACGGGGAACTCCTCGTCTGCCGCATCACGGAGACGGAGGCGTACGTGGGCGCCGTGGACAAAGCCTGCCATGCCTACGGCTACCGCAAAACCGCCCGCAACGCCGTGATGTTCGGCCCGCCGGGCCACGCCTATATCTACCTGATCTACGGGCTTCACTGCTGCCTCAACTTCGTCACCAACCCGGCCGGCGAGCCGGACGCGGTGCTGCTGCGGGGGCTGGCCCCTGTCCACGGCATTGACGCCATGGCCCGTCTCCGCTATGGCCGCCCATACGGCAAGCTGACCGCTCAGCAGCGCCGGAATTTCCTCGACGGCCCCGGCAAATGCTGTCAAGCATTAGCCCTTGACAGGACAATGAACGGAACGGATCTGACCGGTGACGAGCTGTTTCTCTGCACCTCTCTTGCAGATGTGGGGCTGGTAGATCCGCCAGCTCTCCCCCGCCGGATCCGCGCGGATAAACGGGTGGGCATCGACTACGCCCAGGAGGCGCGGGACTTTCCCTGGAGATTTATACTGGAGGATACGTCATGCTGATCTTTGACATGGACGGTACGCTGATCGACTCCAACGGCGTCTGGCGCACCGTGGATGAGACGTTTCTATCCCGCCGGGGCATCCCCTACACCCACGAATACTACGAGGGCGTAGCCCACACCGCCTTCAGCAAGGCGGCCGTCTTCACCAAGGATTTTTGCCATCTGGATGAAAGTCTGGAGGAGATCCAGGCCGAGTGGCTGGAGCTGGCCGGTGATATGTACGCCACCTCCGTGCCGATGAAGCCCGGCGTGGTGGAATTTCTGGAGAAATGCAAGGCAAAGGGCGAGCGGATGGTATTGCTGACCTCCAGCGTCCCCGTCCACTGCCGCACGGCTATGACCCATTTGAATCTGCTCCCCTACTTTGAACGCCTGCTGATCTCCGAGGAGCTGGGGCTGGACAAGCGGGAGCCGGAGATCTACCACAAGGCTGCCCAGCTCATGGGTGTAAAGGAAAAGAACTGTACGGTTTTTGACGATTCCATTGCCTCCTGCCGCGCCGCCAAGGCCGCCGGCATGCGCGTGGTTGGCGTCTACGACGCGTTCTTTCACGGCACCTGGGAGGACATGGAGCAGGTCTGTGACCGGACGATCCGGGGATTTGAAGAATTGCTGTAAGAAGTCAGAGGCATGCCGGTTTGACCCGACATGCCTCTGATTATTTACTGGTGAATTTCCCGGAGCAGCTCCTCGGCACTGATACCAAGCAGCCTGGCCAGTGCCAGAAGATTGGAGGTGCTGGGATCCGAGGCACCGCTCTCCCACCTGCTGACCGCCTGGCGGCTGACGCCCAGGCTCTCGGCCACAAACTCCTGGGTCATCCGTTTTTCCGTGCGGTGGGCCTTGATAGCCTCACCAAGTGACCGCCGGGTCTCCCCTTTTTCCT
>DGHJ01000116.1 GCA_002392625.1 Oscillospiraceae bacterium UBA3851 | reverse complement strand
CCCGGCCACGGCAACGTGGACAAGGCCCAGACAGTCTACTCCACCTGGACGCTGTTCTCCCAGTATGAGATTACCGCGCTGAGCAACAACGAAGCCTGGGGCACCGTGTCCGTCTCCGGAAGGACCATCACCGCCACCCCCGCCACCGGCTACTATGTCGCCGGCTATGAGGTGACCGCCGGCACCGCCGCCGTCACCCAAAACGGCAACATTTTCGATGTGAGGGCCGAGTCCGACTGCACCGTCCGGATCAACTTTGCCCCCAGAACGCCCGCCCAGGTCCTGTTCTCCGTGCCTGAGGGCGTGAGCTGTGGGAATATCTCCGGCTATATTGGCGACGTGATCACCCTTCCTTCGCCTCAGGGCGCTCCCGTCAACGGCGCCATGGACTTCCACTTCCTGGGATGGACCGCGGAGCAGCTGGATGAGAGCAGTGAGGCACCGGCGTTCCTCTCTGCCGGTGAGACCATGGAGCTGACGGAGTCCTCCGTCACCCTCTACGCCCTGTACGGCTTCTTTACCGACGGCGACGGCGCAGAGGGCCAGTTCCTGAAGCTGTCCGCCGCGCCTGAGGATTGGGCCGGTGAGTATCTGATCACCTACAACGGGAGCAAGATCCTCAATGCTGCGGTGCCGGAGGGTTCCTCCGCCTCCTACATGGGCACTTCCAAGGCCGTCACGGACATCAGTGACACGCCGATCATCTCTATCGACTACTATCTGAGCCTGGTGCCAGACGGGCTGGTCTTCGTCATCGAGCCTGACGCCACCGGAGCCTATCCCGGCACCTATACCGTGAAGATGAAGGGCGAGGATCGGTACCTGGCCGTCACCACCAACTCCAACACCCTGAGCACCAAGACCACCGCCACCGACGGCGCCACCCACTGGCGGCTGTCCGTGGAGAACGGATCCCCCGTCGTGACCAACGTGGGCTTCCCCACCAGAACGCTGCAGTTCAATCCCACCGCCGGCGTGTTCCGCGGCTATCTGGCCGGCGCCTATGAGCCCATCACGCTTTATTCCGCCCAGGAGGGCTCCCTCTGGTTTACCACCGATCCCAACGCCATTTCCGCCTGTGAAGAGCACGTTTTCGGCGATTGGACCGTGGAGACCGAGCCTACCTGCACCGAGCCCGGCGTCCGCTGCCACGTCTGTGAGCAGTGCGGCCTCAAGGAGCGCGAGGAGATCCCCGCCCTGGGCCATGACTTTGTGGACGGCGTCTGCACCCGCTGCGGTGCCGAGGATCCCGTTCCCACCGTCAAGGTGACCAACGTGCCCGCCACCGGCAAGGTCAAGCTGACCTGGACGGCGGTGGATGGGGCCGTGAGCTACAACGTCTACCGCGCCTTCAGCGCCGACGGCGCCTTCTCTCTGCTCCAGAACACCACCGATCTGAGCTTCACCCACACCGGCGGCAAGCCCAATAAGCGCTATTATTACAAGGTCGCGGCCGTCTACAGCGACAGAGAGGGCGCCATGAGCGAGACCGTGAACCGCATGTGCGACGTGGCCCAGCCGAAGATTTCCGTTTCCCACGATGCCGCCTCCGGCAAGAACAAGGTGACCTGGAAGGCCGTGGACGGCGCGTCAAGCTACATGGTGTACTGCGAGGAATTGGGGGGATGGATCGGCTCCACCACGGAGCTGAGCTTCATTCACGCCGACGGCGTCCCCGGCAGCAAGTACACTTACCGGGTCATGGCTTCTGCCAAATACACCGCGGCTAACTCCGCTTTCAGCGCCCCTAAGTCCCTGACCTGCGACCTGCCTCAGCCCGTCGTCTCCCGCGACCACGTGGCCGCCACGGGCAAGAACGTGCTGTCCTGGGCTGCCGTCGACGGAGCGGTGAGCTACAGGCTTTACTGTGCTGAGACCAGGGAAGGGACCTACAAGCTGCTCCGCACCATGACGGACACCAAGTTCATCCATAACGCTGCTGTGGCGGGCAAGACCTATTACTACAAGGTGGTGGCCGTGGCTGCCAACACCGAGGCCAATTCCGCTTACAGCGAGATCAAAGCTCTGACCTGCGACCTGCCCCGTCCGGAGGTCTCTATCACCCTCAGCAGCGGCGGCAACCCCAAGCTGACCTGGGCGGCTGTGGACGGCACGATCAGCTACCGCATCTACCGCGCCACCTCTGCCGGCGGCACGTTTGACCTCTATTACACCACCGAAAACGTGACCTTCATCAACAGCAACGTGGAAAAGGGCAGGACCTACTACTACAAGGTGGTGGCCGTGGCTGCCAATATCGAGGCCAACTCCGCCTACAGCAGCGTGGTCAGCATCAAAGCCGGCAAATGATCGCCTGATTTCCAAGCAGAACAGCGAAAAAGTCCGATGCATTTCGCATCGGACTTTTTCCTGTAAAAAGGCAGCGAATATCAAATTCTTTTTGCGATCTCAAGCGCCAGGGCCAGGATCGCCAGCCGGTCATCCTTCGCCAGCATGGAGTCTCTCTGCCCCTTGTCCCAGGCATGCGAATCCAGATTGTCCGCCCGATAGAGAAAGCTGTACAGCTCGATCCCCGCGTAATTGCACACCGCCTGACAGGCGGACAGCTCCATCTCAACGGCAATACAGCCCTCGCTTCTTCTTGTTTGGATCTCCTCGATGGTCTCGCGGTAAAACGCGTCGGTCGTCCACGTTTTCCCCGTGACGTAATCGACCCGCAGCTCATCAAAGATCTGACAGACCGTTTGATGATTCTTCAGTTCAATGTAATCGGAAGGCGCCATGTAGTGATAGGACGTGCCCTCGTCCCTGTAGGCCGACGTTGGAACAATGAGCTTGTTCTGGGGGATCGACCGGTCAAGCGAGCCGCATGTGCCGAAAATGACCGCCTTTTTGCTGGAGTAGATATGGCTCACCTCTTCGATCAGGACCGACGTGATCGGTGCGCCGACCGTTGTCTTGACAAGGCCGATATCCGTTCCGACGAATCTGTATACCGGATAATTGCAGGAGATCGAAC
>DGHJ01000154.1:6139-6755 GCA_002392625.1 Oscillospiraceae bacterium UBA3851 | reverse complement strand
TTCCAGATCGCCCCCTGCTTCCGGGATGAGGACGCCCGCGGCGACCGCTCCCCCGGCGAGTTCTACCAGTTGGATATGGAGATGGCCTTTGCCACCCAGGACGACGTGTTCGCCGTGCTGGAGGACGTGTTCCCGCCCATCTTTGCCAAATACGGCAAGTACAGCGTCGCCTCCTCCGCTCCCTTCCGCCGCATCGCCTACAACGACGCCATGGAGACCTACGGCTCCGATAAGCCGGACCTGCGCATTGACCTGATCTGCCAGGACATCACCGACACGGTGAAGGGCTGCGGCTTCGAGCCCATCGACGGCAAGGTGGTCAAGGCCGTTGTCGTCAAGGACTGCAAGCTGGCCCGCAAGGCCATTGACAAGCTGTGCGCCGACGTGGAGGTGCAGACCGCCAACAAGCCCTTCTGGTTCAAGCTAGACGAGAACGGCGAGCTCTCCGGCGGCGTCGCCAAGTTCCTGGGCGGCTGCAAGGACGCGCTGGTGGAGCAGCTGGGTCTGGTGCCCGGCGCCTTCGTGGGCGTAGCCGCCGGCAAGAAGGAGCTGGCCCAGAAGACCGCAGGCGTCCTGCGCAGCAAGCTGGGGTTAGCCTGCGAGGGCCACATGGACG
>DGHJ01000154.1:5833-5994 GCA_002392625.1 Oscillospiraceae bacterium UBA3851 | reverse complement strand
CCCTTCTCCATGCCCAACGGCGGTCTGGAGACGCTGCTGAAGGCCGAGCGAGGCGAGATCGACCCCCTGGACATCTACGCCAACCAGTATGACCTGGTGTGCAACGGCGTGGAGCTCAGCTCCGGCGCCGTCCGGAATCACGACCCGGAGATCATGATCAA
>DGHJ01000154.1:457-5717 GCA_002392625.1 Oscillospiraceae bacterium UBA3851 | reverse complement strand
ACAACGCCTTCTGCTACGGCGCGCCTCCTCACGCCGGCATTGCGCCGGGCGTGGACCGCATCGTCATGCTGCTGGCCGGCGAGAGCTCCATCCGTGAGATCATCCCCTTCCCCATGAACAAGAATGCCCAGGATCTGATGATGGGCGCTCCCTCCACCGTGGAGCAGAAGCAGCTGGACGAGCTGCACATCGCCCTGGTGGGCGAATTGGAAGAGTAAACCGGATTTGAGAAAGGAGTACCATCATGAAGCTGTTTAACATCGACCACATCCCCGGCGCGGAGATCGAGGCCCTGGGCATGGTGCGCGGCGCCGTGGTCCAGAGCAAGCACATCGGCAAGGACCTGATGGCCGGCTTCAAGACCCTGGTGGGCGGCGAGATCAAGGGCTATACCGAAATGCTCAACGAGGCCCGCACCATCGCTACGCAGCGCATGGTCGAGCAGGCCGAGGCCATGGGCGCCGACGCTGTTGTCAACGTGCGCTATTCCAGCAGCGCCATCATGGACGGCGCCGCCGAGGTGCTGGCCTACGGCACCGCCGTGCGCATCAAGTAAACCTCACCCCGAGGGGCGGGCGCAAACCCGCCCCTTTTCCATTACCCATGCGGAGAAGGAGAACGCGCCATGGAGACTATCAAGCTATACTACGAGGACGCCTTTCTGCGCCGATTTGAGGGCACCGTCCTGTCCTGCGATGCGGTCAAGGGCGGCTTCGCCGTCGTTCTGGACCGCACCGCCTTCTACCCGGAGGGCGGCGGACAGCCCGCCGACCACGGGACGCTGGGCAGCGTCAAGGTGTTGGACGTCCACGAAAAGGACGGCGTTATCACCCACACCTGCGACGGCCCTTTGATCGTGGGCACCGCCGTTTCCGGCGAGATCGAATGGGCGCGGCGCTTCGACCACATGCAGCAGCACTCCGGCGAGCACATCGTCAGCGGTATGCTCTGCGCCGCCTACCACTGCGACAACACCGGCTTCCACCTGGGGGCCGACACCGTCATCATCGACTACAACGCCGACATCTCCTGGGGGGGCCTCATGGAGATCGAGCGCCGGGCCAATCAGTATATCTGGGCCGATCACACCTTCCGGGTCCTGTGGCCCTCGGCCCAGGAGCTGCCGGGACTGCCCTACCGCAGCAAGAAGGCGCTGACCGGGCAGGTGCGCATCGCCTTCTTCCCCGGCGCCGACATGTGCGCCTGCTGCGGTACCCACGTCCGCAGCAGCGGACAGGTAGGGCTGGTGAAGTTCCTCTCCTGCCAGAAGTTCCGTGACGGCGTGCGATTGGAGCTGCTGTGCGGCGGGCGGGCGCTCAGGTACCTGTCCCGCTGCTGGGAGCAGAGCGTCCAGACCGGCCAGGCCCTGTCCGTCAAGCCCCAGGACGCCTTTGCCGCCGTGGCGCGGCTGCAGGCGGAGCTGAACGACGCCCGGCTGCGGTGCGCCGCCCTGGAGGAGGAGAGCTTCGCCCATATCGCCGAGGAAAACCGGGGTCGGGGCGACGTGCTGCTGCTCCGCCCGGCCATGACCTCCGACGCCGTGCGCAAGCTGTGCGACGCGGTGAGCGCCGCCTGCGGCGGACGCTGCGCCGTCTTCGCCGGGGAGGGCCGGGCCTATAAGTACGCCGTCATCCACCCCGGCCACGATATCCGGGAGCTGGTCAAGTCGCTGAACGCGGCGCTGAACGGCCGGGGCGGCGGCCGGGACGGCTTCGCCCAGGGCAGCGTACAGGCCGCCGAGAACGATATTCGTGCGTTTTTCGGGGCGTAACGAGGGGGGTACGGATTGCCACGGGCACTTCGTGCCCTCGCAATGACAGGACAGGCATCTCTTTTACACATTTCAAAAAAGAAACACGCCGAAGTGGGGCGTTTTCCCCGTTTCGGCGCTTTTCTTTTCCCACAGGCCATGTTATAATGATTATTTGTATAACAAACTACGATCAAAGGAACCATCCCGCTATGAAAGAAAACAAGCTGGGCGTCATGCCCGTCTCCAAGCTGATCTGGAACATGTCCCTGCCTATTATCGCCTCCATGCTGGTGCAGGCCCTATATAACATCGTAGACAGCGTCTTCGTGTCCATGGTCAACGAGCACTCCCTCACCGCCGTGTCCCTGGCCTTCCCGGCCCAGCAGCTGATGATCGGCCTGGCCAGCGGCACCGCCGTGGGCGTCAACGCCCTGATGGGCCGCGCCCTGGGCGCGCGCCAGCAGGAGCGGGCCGACCGGGTGGCCATCAACGGCGTGTTTCTGGCCCTGCTGGGCTTCCTCCTGTCCGCCGTGCTGGGTCTGAGCCTCAGCAACGTGTTTTTCCACGCCCAGACCCAGGTAGAGGACATCATCGTCCTGGGCAACGACTATCTGCGCATCGTCACCGGCTGCTCCTTCGCCGTGTTCGGCCAGGTGATGTTCGAGCGGCTGCTCCAGGGCACCGGCCGCTCCATCTATTCCATGTATACCCAGGGCCTGGGCGCCATCGTCAATCTGATATTGGACCCGGTGTTCATCTTCGTGTTCAAGCTGGGCGTGGCCGGCGCTGCCATCGCCACCGTCATCGGCCAGTTCTGCGCCTGCTGCCTGGCTATCTACTTCAACCTGAAGCGCAACCACGATATCCACCTGCGCTTCCGGGGCTTCCGGCCCGACTGGCACATCATCGGCAGCATCTACGCCATCGGCCTGCCCTCCGTCATCATGATGGCCATCGGCTCGGTGATGACCTTCCTGATGAACAAGATCCTCATCGTCTACCACGCGGCCCACGAGACCGCCGCCACCGCCTTTGGCATCTACTTCAAGCTTAACAGCTTCATTTTCATGCCGGTGTTCGGCCTGAACAACGGCGTGGTGCCCATCGTGGCCTACAACTATGGCGCCCAGAACCGCAGCCGGCTCACCGAGGCCATCCGCCGCAGCGTCATCTACGCATCCTGCATCATGCTGGTGGGCATGGCCATCTTCCTGGCGGCGCCCCACCTGCTGCTGAAGATCTTCAGCGCCACCGACACCATGCTGGCGGTGGGCACCCCCTGCCTGCGGATCATCTGCCTCAGCTTCTCCTTCGCCGGGGCCTGCATTGCCCTGGGCAGCTCCTTCCAGGCGCTGGGCAAATCCGTCTACTCCATGATCAACTCCATCGTCCGCCAGCTGGTCTTCCTGATCCCGGCGGCCTACGTGCTGGCCCGCTACGGCGCGTCCATCGGCAACAGTGACCTGGTGTGGTGGTCCTACCCCATCGCAGAGATCGCCTCCCTCATCATGACCCTCATCTTCTTCCGCCGCATCTACCGCACGCTGATCGCGCCCCTGCCCCTCCATGGGGCCGAATGAGCGCGTCCATATCATTTTGAATCAACAAGGAGGAACGACCATGGAATTCAACCCCAAATTGCAGTTGGCCGGTGTGCTGGAGTGGATGGACCAGCAGATGAAGAACTGCGGCGGCAAGACCGCCGTCATCGGCATCTCCGGCGGCAAGGACAGCTCTGTGGTGGCGGCGCTGGCCGTGGCGGCCTACGGCCGGGAGAACGTGTACGGCGTGCTGATGCCCGACGGCGTTCAGCTGGACATCGACTACAGCAATGGCCTGGTGGACGTGCTGAACATCCCCCACTGCACCATCAACATTCACGCAGCCGTCCGGGGCGTGCTGGACGAGATGGAGGCCGCGGGCTTCGAGCCCAGCCGCCAGACGGTGGTGAACCTGCCCTCCCGCATCCGCATGTCCACCCTGTACGCCGTGGCCCAGACCCTGCCCGGCGGCATCGTCATCAACACCTCCAACCTCAGCGAGGATTGGGTGGGCTACTGCACCATCTACGGCGACAGCGCCGGCGCCTTCTCCCCCCTGGGCATGTACACCACCGAGGAGGTCATCGCCCTGGGCCGTGAGCTGGGCCTGCCGGAGCGGTTCCTCATCAAGCCGCCGTCCGACGGCCTCACCGGCCTCACCGACGAGGACAACCTGGGCTTCACCTATCACGCCGTCAATGAGTATATCCGCCGCGGCGTGGTGGACCCGGCAATCAAGGAGCAGATCGACCGCAAGCACCGCTTCAGCCGCTTCAAATTCCAGACCCTGCCGGTCTATCAGAACGGTCTTTCCATGGCCCTGGAGGACGAAACGGACTTCTACAACCCCAACAAGAAGTAAGTCTTCCACAAAATATTGTGGCTTGTCCTTTGACCACCGCAACACCTTGCAATGATGCGAAAAAATAAGGAAATGACGAAAAAAGTGCTTGCATTTTCCGTCGGGAGATGCTAAAATACTATCCTGCGTGGAAGTCCTTGCGACTGACACGGACTATTTTGATATCGGGGAGGTGTTTGGTTTGCCGAATATCAAGTCTGCGAAGAAGCGCGTTCTGGTGGCAGAGGCCCGCAACGCCCGCAACAAGGCCAATAAGTCCGCTCTGAAGACTGCTATCAAGAAGTTCGAGGCTGCTGCCGCTGAAGGCAATCGCACCGAGGCCGAGGGCACTTACAAGGTTGCAGTGAAGGCGATCGACAAGGCCGCTGCCAAGGGTCTGCTGCATAAGAACAACGCCGCTCACAAGAAGAGCGCTCTGACCCTGAAGCTGAACAACGTTGGCTGATTGAACCAAACAGAAGGACGTCCGTCAGGGCGTCCTTTTTCCATTGCTTCAACGAAAATGGCCCTGCCATTTTCGTTGATTGGGCTTGCAGCCTGCTGCGCGCACTCGCTTGCGTGAGACGCTCGCACACTTGCAGGCTGAGAGGTGTATTTTGCCACGTTCACGCCGCGGCAAAATACAATTAAATCTCTTCGCGCCGTGCGCGGCGCGAAATCTGCGATGCCCCTGTCCCGTTCTATCGCGCCATTGTCCCGTTCCTGTTCCTTTCCCAACATTTTTCCTTGACGAACGGGGAAAAACATGGTATTCTTGCGGGGTGTAAAAGGCGTGGATGGGAGTGGCGTCCCGGAGCCGCGGGGAGGAAATGCCCCGCCGGATCGGCCCCGTTACCGGTCAAGAGTGTGGACCTTGCGTCCAAATTCAGGTGGAACCACGGATCCTTCGATTCGCCCTGAGCTGTTTGACGGCTTAGGGTGTTTTTTTATGGAATTTCCCCACTATATCGAATACGATTTGGAATATTGCTCAAAATTATTACAACTATTTATCAATCATACGATCTGGAGGAGAGCAAATCATGATGAACAACACAGAAAAATCCATGGACAAGATCGTGGCCCTGTGCAAGAACCGGGGCTTCATCTTCGCCGGCAGCGAGA
>DGHJ01000154.1:0-309 GCA_002392625.1 Oscillospiraceae bacterium UBA3851 | reverse complement strand
GGCGCAAGCGCTTCATTCAGGAGCGGCGCAACAGCTATGAGGTGGACGCCGACATCCTGATGAACCCCCGCGTCTGGGAGGCCAGCGGCCACGTGGCCAGCTTCTCCGACCCGCTGCTGGACTGCAAGGAGTGCAAGATGCGCTTCCGGGCCGACAACCTGATCGACGAGTTTGACCCCGAAGCCCACGCCGACGGCATGACCAAGACCGAGATGTTCGACTACATCAAGGCCCACTCCATCCCCTGCCCCCACTGCGGCAAGCACAATTTCACCGACATCCGGGAGTTCAACCTGATGTTCCAGACCT
>DGHJ01000088.1 GCA_002392625.1 Oscillospiraceae bacterium UBA3851 | reverse complement strand
TGAAATTGTACTCGTTTGCCTCGTCTATATCATAGTACATGGCCATTCCCACGGGCAGCTCATCCTGATAGATGACAAACGCCCGGCTGCGGCTGTCCCGATAGGCGTACGCCCGCGCAAGAATGCCCGCGCGGTCTGAAACAAAACGGCGCTGATCGTCCCGGACGTGCAGGTCAAGCCGCCAGTTCTCCGGCGTAACGGTTTCCAAATGGATCATAAGGATGCTCCTTTTTGTTGTCTGCTGAGATGTTGGGTGGATTCGGCCTGCGGAAGGATCGTCGATTGACCTGTAAGCAACGGACTTGGGTTTTTCGCATAACGCAGCAGAACCGCCAGCACATCGCCGCCGCAGCGATCGACCGCCTCCGTGATTCTTAAAAATGCGCGCCAGTAATCATAGTAGATCGTGGCAAAGTCTTTTGAATCCCCAAACGAAGTGACCGGCCGCTGCGGATGTGTCTGCTCATACAGCCTCACAAGCTTCCTGTTGATTCTCACTTCCTCCTCAAATTCGCGCTCTGACAGGAAATGCTTGCGGCTGATATATTCTACAACGCCTTCTTCAAACCAGGCGCCGCCGCTTTCGTAGGCTTCGTCGGAGAATAAGTCGCTGTGATGGGCCAGTTCATGTCCTATGATCTGCAATAAATGCCGATCATTCAGCACCGTTTCATAATAAGCTCGGATTTCACGGATCTCCGTATTGTTCTCATAAGAATCCAACTGGCGAAGATAGATTTTCTTCCAGGCTTCAAGCTCCGGCGCAAAAATGATACGATAATCGTTGGTATATGCAGGAACCGGGATGTCGCTGACCAACTCGGTGGCCGTCTTCGCACCGGTCAAAACGATACATCGAGGCAAAGACTGCACCTCGTACTTGCTTTTCAGCAGATCGATATATTTTGAAAGAACGCCCTCATATTGCTTTGCAAACAGAGCAAAGCAGTTGAATTCAGCATCGTTTTGAGCGGCAAAAATATATTCCATATCCATATCCCCCGGTGGCAGGAAAACGTGGTATCGTCGTTAAGTCTATTATACAAAAAAGTGACCGCTTTCGCAATACAAAGTAAAAATCCTGCCACTTTCGTGACAGGATTTTCGCTTGGTGGGGGAAGGTGGATTCGAACCACCGAAGGCATCGCCAGCAGATTTACAGTCTGTCCCCTTTGGCCACTCGGGAATTCCCCCATATTGAATTGGAGCTGGTGGACGGATTCGAACCCCCGACCTGCTGATTACAAATCAGCTGCTCTACCAGCTGAGCTACACCAGCATGTCCAGCTTGGCTATATTAACACGGCCGCCACGGTTTGTCAATAGAAAATTTCCAGGGATTTGAGAGAAGTTTTTCACCGCCGCCGCCCGCACCGGCGGCGAAGGTGCCGTGCCGCAATGCGGGCGGGGAAAGGCGCCCTCACCTCGGCGCCTTTCCCGTGTCCGTCCGGTATTTCTTATCGTTCCGTCGGGCCAGTCTCGTACCCGGCCTGCCGCAGCTCCACCAGGGAGGTGTAGAACTTGCCCACGTCCAGATTCTTGTAGCTCTCGCTGACCTCGATCTTGGCGCTCTGCCGGGTCAGGATCAAGGAGTTGCTGAAGCAGTCGCGGGCAACGGCGCTCCTGTCCAGTGGACGGCGCAGCGCCACGCACATGGCGCTGGATGTGGTGATCACATCGCTGACCTGGCCCTCCTCCAGCGCGTTCACCGCCTTCATCAGCGTCATGTCAACCACGTCGGAGCCGAGCGTCTGATCCACGCCGCCGTCGCTCTGGCCCAGGCTGGCGGAGAGCTCCTCCAGCTTGGCACAGGGATCGTCGGCCTGGCGGATCTGTGCCGCGCACTCCGCCAGAAGCGCCTCCTGGTTGGCCTTGCCCTCCTCATCCAGCCCGGCGGTGGGCAGGGTGATGAGCCGGACGGTAGCGTAGGTCCGGGTCTTCAAAAAGTCATCCAGCGCGTCCTGCGGGGGATAGAGGGGGCTGCCCTCGGTGCCGGCGGTCTCCACCAGGCGGGCGGTCAGCCTGTACGATTCATTGATGCGGTCATAGGTCTCCTCGCTGACGCCCAGCGCCTCCAGATGGCGCAGATACTGGTCCCTGCCGCCGTAGCGCAGCACGTCGTCGTCCTTCTGCTGGCGCAGTGCAGCGCGGTCATCGTCGGTGAGGCTCACGCCGTACTTTTCGGCAACGTCACGGACCACGGAGAACTGGATCGCCGTGGCCAGGGCGCTGCGCTGGGCGTATTCCCCGTAGGTGACGCCGTCGGAGATGACTGCGTTCCACTTGACGCCGCCCCGCTCAGCAACCAGGGTCTCGCAGTGGTACGACAGCCAGTACAGATACTCCTCGGCGCTGATGCTTCGGCCGTTCACCGCCGCCACGGTGGACTGGGGGTCGATGCCGGAGGCCTTGTAGAACAGGCCCTCCGGCTCCTCCTTTCCGCCGCAGCCGGCCAGCAGGGACATGAGCAGCAGCGCGGCCAGCGCGGCCGCCAGAAAACGGATCTTCTTCATAAGGTTCCTCCTGTTCCGCCGCCCGGAAGCGGCGTTTTCTCTTGTTCGTGGGCGGTCTGCCGGGCCTTCAGCCGGGCCACCAGCTCCCCGGCGGCGGAAAGCGCGTCCTCCCCATCCTTTAGATACAGGGTCAGGCGGGGCCGCTCCCCGGCGGACAGCAGCAGACGGCTGCGGTAGCTGGGCTGGGTGCACAGCTCCATCAGCGCTGTGACGTCCAGGGTATCGGCGAAGCTGAAAAGGAGCTGACGGCCCCTCTGGGTCACGTCGGTGATCGCCACCTCCACGGCGGCGGCACGCAGCAGCGCCACGTCCAGCAGGGCACGGACCGGCGGCGGCGCCTCGCCGTAGCGGTCCAGCAGCTCGTCAGTGAGGTCGTCGGCGTCCTCCGGGGCGGTAATGGCGGCGATGCGGCGGTAGAGATCCATCCGCTGCTGGGCCGAGGGCACGTACCACTCCGGGATATGAGCGGCAATGGTCAGGTCCGCCGAGCACTCGGCGCGCTTGCGGTGGCCCAGGCCCTGCTGCTCCAGCACGGCGTCGTTCAGCAGCTTCAGGTACATATCGTAGCCCACGCTCATCATGTAGCCGGATTGTTCCGGTCCCAGCAGGTTGCCGGCGCCCCGGATCTCCAGGTCCCGCATGGCGATCTTGAAGCCGGAGCCGAACTCCACGTACTCCCGGATGGCGCCCAGCCGCTTGGCGGCCACCTCCGTCAGCACCTTGCCGGTGCGGTAGGTCAGGTAGGCGTAGGCCCGGCGGGGACTGCGGCCGATGCGGCCCCGGATCTGGTGGAGCTGGCTGAGGCCCAGCCGGTCGGCGTCCTCGATGATGAGGGTGTTGACGTTGGGGATGTCGATGCCCGTCTCGATGATGGTGGTGCACACCAGCACCTGAATATCGCCCTCGGCCATCTGCTGCATGGTGCGGCTCAGGTCCGCCTCGGCCATCTTGCCGTGGGCGGTGGCCACGGTCACGTCCTCCCCCAGCATCTGGCGGAGGCGTCCGGCGGTGGCGTCGATGTTCTCCACCCGGTTGTGGAGATAGTACACCTGGCCGCCCCGCCCCAACTCCCGGCGGATGGCGTCGGTGACCACGCCCCAGTCGTGCTCCAGCACATAGGTCTGGACGCTCTGGCGGTCACGGGGCGGCTGCTCGATGGTGCTCATGTCCCGGATGCCGGACAGAGCCATATTCAGCGTCCGGGGGATGGGGGTGGCGGAGAGGGTCAGGGTGTCCACCTGGCGGCTGCGCTCACGGAGCCGCTCCTTGGCGGCCACGCCGAAGCGCTGCTCCTCATCGATGATAAGGAGGCCCAGGTCCTTGAATTCCACGCCCTTTTGCAGCAGCTTATGGGTGCCGATCAGCAGATCCACACGGCCCTGCCGGGTGCGCTCCAGCGTCTCCTTGAGCTGCTTGGGGCTGCGGAACCGGGACAGCACCTCGATGGTGACGGGGAAGGAGCGGAAGCGGCTGACGGCGGTGGCGTAGTGCTGCTGGGCCAGCACGGTGGTGGGCACCAGCAGCGCCGCCTGCTTGCCGTCCATGATGCACTTCATCACGGCCCGGAGGGCCACCTCCGTCTTGCCGTAGCCCACGTCGCCGCACAGCAGGCGGTCCATGGGGACGGGCTTTTCCATGTCGGCCTTGATCTCGGCGGCGGCCGTGAGCTGGTCGTCTGTCTCCTCATACTCGAAGGCATCCTCAAACTCCTGCTGCCACGGGCTGTCCGGCGAGAAGGCGTAGCCCCCCAGACGCTGGCGCTGGGCGTACAGCTCGATGAGGCCCTTGGCCAGGTCCCTGGCGGCAGCCTTGGCCCGGTAAGTGGTCTTGGCCCACTCGGTGCCCCCCAGCTTGTTGAGCTTGACGGGCTTTTCCGTGTCCTCGCCGCCGGAGCCGATGTATTTGCTCACCAGGTCCAGCGACGTGCAGGGCACGTACAGGCAGTCGGTGCCGGCGTAGTTGATCTTGATATAGTCCTTCTCCACCCCGTCCACCGGCATGCGCGTGACGCCGGCGAAGCGGCCGATGCCGTGGTGGACGTGGACCACCAGGTCGCCGGGGGTCAGGTCGGTGTAGGACTGGATCCTCTGGCGGCTGTCGTCCCGGCGGGGGCGGGTCTTTTTCGTTTTGCCGCCCACAGGGGCGGTGAGCTGGCCCTCGGTGAGCACGGCCAGCTTCAGCTCCGGGTACTCACACCCGGCGCTGAGGGCGCCCACGCCGATGAGCACGGTGCCCCGCCGGGGCATCTGGGCACCGGTAAAGTCCAGGGCGGCGGGGATCTTTCGCTCGCCCAGCAGGTGCAGCAGGTTTTTGGCACGGACCTCGCCGCCGCACAGCACCAAAACGCGGTATCCTGCGGTGAGGTAGTGGACCATGTCGGTGGCGGCGGCGTCCAGGGAGCCGCCGTAGGCGCTCAGCTGCTTGGCCCCGATCTGCCACAGGCTTTTGGGCGGCAGCAGGCAGCGGCTGGTGGGCAGGCTCTCCAGCTGGCACAGGGCGAAATCCGCCAGCTTTTTCTGCAAGCCGCCCTCGCTGAGGGCGAGCTCCGCAAAGGCGCCGCACAGGAAGCCGCTCTCCATGGCCGCGGAGACGTCCTCCTTCAGCTGCCACAAAAACGAGCGCAGGGCCTCCCCCACCCGCGCGCTGTCGCTGACGCAGATCAGGGTGTCGGGCGGGAGATAGTCAAAGGCGGTGGTCAGCTCCGGGTAGACGGCGGCCATATAGCGGTCCGGCCCGGCGGGGGTCAGGCCCTGGCGGAGCTGCTCGGCGTCGGAGGCGGCGGTGGCCCGCAGCTTTTGTGCGCTCTCGCCTCTGACGCGGGCGGCAGCACTCTCCAGCCGGGCGGCGATGTCGGTGCCGCCGCGGTGGGGCAGCACCTCCCCGGCGGGGAGGATCAGGGCGCTGCGGCAGTTGGCGGTGCGGCGCTGGGTGGCCACGTCGAACCAGCCCAGAGAGTCCACCTCGTCGTCAAAGAACTCGCAGCGCACCGGCTGGTCCATGCCGGGGGAGAATACGTCCAGAATGCCGCCCCGGAGGGCGAACTGGCCGGGGCCCTCCACCTGGTCGGACCGGGTGTAGCCGGCGGCAGTGAGCTGCCGGGTCAATTCCGTGGTATCGTAGCGGCCGTCGGCGTTCAGTGTGATAACGGAGTCTCGCAGCACCGACCGCGGGATGCACCGCTGGACCAGGGCGTCCACCGTGGCCACCGTGATCTCCGCGCGGTCCATGTCGTACAGAGCCCGCAGCCGGCGGTGCTCCCAGTCCCGGCTGGCGGCGGAGGGGCGCAGCTGCCACTCCCGCCGGGGCAGAACGGTGACGTCCTTCCCGGTGAGCAGCCGCAGATCAGTGGCCTGGCGGTCCGCCTCCCGCTCGTCGGCGCACAGCATCAGCAGGGGACGGCCCGTGGCCTGCCGCACCGCCGCGGCGATCTGGGCCCGGTGGACCGGGCTGAGGCCAGTCAGCTGGGCGGGGCAATCCCCGTTTTCCACAGCCTGGGTCAGCTCCCGCACCTGCGGCAGCGTCAGCAAAAGGTCGATCAGATTTTGCACGCTCCATCCCCTCCTTTCAGATGAATTGCAGTAACCGCGTCAAAGGGTGTCGGCGCGGGTAAAAGGCACCCGGTCAAACCGGAAGTCGCCTAATAGGTTCGAATTACAACTTCTTTTCAAACACATAGCGCTGAGGTGTCATCCCCATGGCTCGATACATAGCAATGGCATTCTTATTGAAATCCCAAGTATGCAAATCCAGACGAACAGCTCCCTGTTCCTTTGCCCATAACTCAACCTCTGCAAAGAGCCTTGTTGCAACTCCCTTGCAACGGCAGGCAGGCAAAACATAGATATTATCCAGGCATACCGTCTTTACATCCTTGACCTCTTCCCAAAGTGTTGCTCTGACAATACCTACAAGCTGTTCATTCTCAAAAGCGCCAAGCTCCAAACAGCCGGGATGGGATAAGTTATGGACGAAAGCGTCCCTGGGATATATTTCATCTTTGTCCCTATACACAAAGCAGTCTGGCCGGGCCTGCACATGAATTTCATCCAGTTCCCTGTATAGTTCAATTGCCTTATCGTAATCGGACTCTGTCAGATTCCTGATCTCCATATTCTCTGCCTCTCTTTATTAAATCCCGATTAGTAATATATAAGC
>DGHJ01000060.1:5644-6536 GCA_002392625.1 Oscillospiraceae bacterium UBA3851 | reverse complement strand
CGCAGACCACCGACGTGGGAATCCGTAGAGGAACGGAGGATAGGAGGGGGAATACGGATTGCCACGCCGCTGCGCGGCTCGCAATGACAGGGGGGCGGCGGGGAGGATGTCTTGTCTGTCATTCCGAGGAGGGCGTCAGCCCGACGTGGGAATCCGTAGGGAAAGGGAGGATAGGAGGGGGGAATACGGATTGCCACGGGCGCTTCGCGCCCTCGCAATGACAGGGAGAGGCGGGAGAGAGGACGGATTGCGAGGGCCGCTGCGCGGCTCGCAATGACAGGGGGCGGACAGAGTCATCCGCCCCTACAGGCCCTTGCCATGACAGCGCATCAAAAAACGGCACCCGCGGACGCGCGTCCGAGGGTGCCGTTTCTTTCATTTTGCGTGATCCACCGGATGGGTCCGTCAGCCGGCAATGCGGCGGGCGCCCAGATAGTGGACGTCAAAATACCCGCTCAGGGTGGAGATCTTCACGCCGCCGTTGCTGGAGCAGTGGATCACCTGGTTGTTGCCGATGTAGATGGACACGTGGGTGGACACCGAGCCGGGATCGGCGTAGGCCGGATCGTAGAAGAACACCAGGTCGCCGGGCCGCAGGTCGCTGCGGCTCACCGCCGTGCCCATGGCGTACTGCCCGCTGCACATGTGGGGCAGATACACGCCGTGCCTGCCGAACACGTACATGGTGAAGCCGCTGCAGTCAAACCCGCTGGGGCTGGCCCCGCCGTACCGGTAGGGCACCCCCAGATACTGCTTCGCCGTGGCCACGATGGCCGCGCCGAAATCCGACGGCTCCGGCTCCGGGGTCGGCTCCGGTTCGGGAGTGGGCTCCGGCTCCGGCGTGGGTTCGGGTTCGGGCTCCGGTTCAGGTTCCGGCGTAGGTTCCGGCGTA
>DGHJ01000060.1:0-5530 GCA_002392625.1 Oscillospiraceae bacterium UBA3851 | reverse complement strand
TCCGGTGTGGGTTCCGGCGTAGGCTCGGCGGGGCCGACCATCTCCGGCGCCAGGTAATCAGCGCCCATATAGCCGCTGACGCCGCCGTAAGTGGTCACGGCGTAGTAGCCGTCGGCAAAGCCGGTAAGCTTCACGTATTCGTCACGGCTGAGCACCTGCAGCACGCTGCCGCCGCCGGGCTGGCTGCGCAGCTTCAGCGTGTCGGAGAACACGCGGCCAAAGGCGTGGAGGCCGCTGGCGGAGGTGCGCACGTCCAGATAATCGGCGGACATGTAGCCCACCAGGTCGCCGCTGCGGACCTTGTACCAGCCCCGCTGGCCGCCCATGACGGACACCACCGTGCCCCGGCTGAGATGGGACAGGATCATGGCGTCGGTGCTGCCTTTTTCCCGCACGCGCACGCCGTTGTCCGTCACCGTGCCCACCGCCGTCACCACCGTGCTGTCGATCACCACCGGGCCCACGGGTTCGGGCTCCGGCTCCGGTTCGGGCTCCGGCTCCGGTTCGGGCTCCGGCTCCGGTTCGGGTTCGGGCTCCGGTTCGGGTTCCGGTTCGGGTTCGGGCTCCGGCTCCGGTTCGGGCTCCGGTTCGGGGTCCGGCTCCGGGACGGGATCGTCCGTCGGCTCCGGCTCATCGGCCGTGTCCACGTCGGCGGGGGCAGGCCGCACCAGCAGGACGGGGGTCTTGTGCTCGGTGAGGGTCAGGTCCTCCGCGTCGGTCCCGTCTGCGGGAGAGGGGAGGGCGGGGCCTTCGGCCAGTTTGGTGGGCATGGTGTTGGGCACCGCCGCCTCCACGGCCTCGTTCGGCTGGAGCTGCTCCACCACCACGGGGGCGGCCGGCTGTTCCGGCTCCGGCTCCGGCTCCGCCGTGGGGCGCAGCATGGCGCCGGAGATGCACAGACCCGCCGCCAGGACGGCCGCAACGCCGCCCAGCAGGATCTTTGTACCGAGTTTTTTCATACGTATCTCCTTGTGCCCTTACAGCTTGCCGGCCAGGGCGCGCTCCAGCCACACGCTGCCCACGTCAAAGGCGGCGTACAGGCTGTCCTTCTCGGACTTCTTCACCACCCGGTCCCGGCTCTTCAGCTCCGGGTCCGTCAGCTGCAGCTGCACGCTGACGCGGGTGGCCACGTCCAGATCCTGCTCCTTTTTGCTGTCCAGGATCTGGAGCATGACGATGTACTTGTCGGCCATGGAGCCGTAGTAAATCAGGTTGTCGATGCGGCGCAGGGGATGGTTTTTATAGACGAGGCCCTCGGCCTTTTTTTCATCTGCCATGTTCGAAAGCTCCTCACGTTGATTTTGTAACCAAATTGTAACACACGTGGGCCGTTTTGTCAATTATGTAAATATAAATAGTGTGTGAACGGGGAGGGGGTGCCGCGGCAATGACAGGGCGGGACGTCGGGACCGCCCGCGCCGCACCGTATCCGTCACCGGGGCGCAAAAAAAACCGGACCGCGATCACTCGCGGCCCGGCTCGTCATTCACAGCGCTCACACGCCCAGATAGGTGCGCACCAGCACCTGCAGCAGCTCGTCCCGGTCGATCTTGCAGATCAGGCTGCGGGCGGACTTGTGGTTGGTGATGTAGGTGGGGTCCTCCGACAGGATGTAGCCCACGATCTGGTTGATGGGGTTGTAGCCCTTCTCCTGCAGCGCTTCGTACACCGAGGTCATGACGTGGCGGATCTGCTCGTCCTTCTCCTCGGCGGCATTGTATTTCCTGGTGAACTCGTCCATGCCTGACACCACCTTTCCGATTCTTAAACCATAGTATACGACAAAACTTTGTCAATGTAAAGAGGTAATTTCACCAAATTGTAACCTATTGTAACCAGCTGAGGAAACGGGGGGACGGGGACGGATTGCCACGGCGCCGCTGCGCCTCGCAATGACGGTTGTTGGGACGGGGGGAACAAGGAAGCGCCGTGCCCGGAAGGACACGGCGCTTTGCAATGGTCGGGAACCGCTGCGGCGGCGGTGTGAGCCAAGTTATAACCTGCACCACTCTCAGCAGGTGGGTCGTCTCCAGCTTGCTTTACTGCTTCCAACTTCCGGCCGCGAACGGCAGCCGGGAGGCCTGCAAACCACATACTGATCCGACGTCCCGTATAACCAAATGTGAGGATAAAAAAGACCCATCACACACCGCGCAGGGAGAGCAGTTCTCTGCTCTGACGGTAGTATAACACACTATCGTGAAAAAGAAAAGAGTTTTTTGTGATTTGGCGTGCGGAATTTTTTGGCGAGGGGATTACGGATTGTGCCAGCCTTTGTCTGCGACGAAGGAGCAGGAACAAAGGCAAATACCCCTGGGGTGCCACGGGCGGCGGGCCGGGCAATGACAGGGAAATACGGCGAAAACTCAATGCTCCGCCGGGACGGGGAAACGGTGGGGGGTCAGCACACGGCCCTGCCACACCACCGCGCGGCCGCTGCCCGGCGTCACCACCACGTCTGCGTCGGCGCGATCCCGGTTCAGGCTGAACAGATACGTGATCCCCAGCGCGTCCCGGTGCCACTGCTTGATCACCGCCGCGCCGTCTACGCAGAATACGCCCACGTCGCCGTCCGCCATCTGATCGTGATTCACAAAGGCGACGGACCCGTCCGGGAACCACGGCTCCATGCTGTTGCCCCGGACCCGCACGGCGTAGGACGCACCCTGGGGATCGTCCGGCCCAAGCTCGTAGGGCACCGCGGCCTGCCCCGTCTCCGCCAGCAGCAGACCGGCCGCCGCCGCGTCCTCAAACAGGTTGATGACCTTGGGCTCCGGCGCCGGCACGCTCTCGCTGAGGAACCGGGCCTCGTCGGCGCACCGGGCCGCCTCCGCCTGCCCCAGCTGCCGCAGGGCGTTTTGCCCGTACCGGTCCAGCCCGTCGTACAGCGCCGCCAGCTCCAGCGCCTCCGCCGATGCGCCGCCCTCCGCCGCCAGACCCCGGTCGATCAGCGTCAGGATCGTCTGGGATACGTTCTTCATCCGCCGCTCCGCCTGGTATTGCTCGATGGCAGCCAGCTGGCCGTCCGGCACCGCAAACGTCAGCCGCGTCTTTTTCGTGGGCATGGGATCGCCTCCTCTATCTTTGAAAATGAATGGATCGAAGGATTTCGGGAGTGGTTGCCGATCCCCTCCCGGACTTACCCTGCGCGATCCGGAAACAGAGGCGCAGGGAGAAATGCAGTACGTTTCATCGTTTTCCATATCATACCAAAAGTTCTGCACCTTGGCAAGGGAAAGTTCATAAAAGTAGCCACCGAAAGGGGCGAATCTTTGTGCAGAAAAGTTCGGAACTTTCTCTTGACGGTGCAGAACTTTTGTTCTATAATGGCATCATCGAACAGATGTTTGAGATTGCGGTGCTGTGCGCCCAGCAATGACAAGGGGCTACGGATTGCCACGCCGCTTCGCGGCTCGCAATGACAGAGTGTTGACAGGCACTCGTATCTGTCATTCCGAGACCAGCCCGCAGGCTGGTCGTGGGAATCCGTAGAGGAACGTCGGATAGGACGGGGGCTACGGATTGCCACGCCGCTTCGCGGCTCGCAATGACAGGGTGTTGACAGGCACTCGTATCTGTCATTCCGAGACCAGCCCGCAGGCTGGTCGTGGGAATCCGTAGAGGAACGTCGGATAGGACGGGGGCTACGGATTGCCACGCCGCTTCGCGGCTCGCAATGACAGGGAGAGGCGGAAGAGGCGGCGGATTGCTGCGGCTTCGCGCGGCTCACGATGACGGGGAAAGGGGAGAGAACATGGAACGATGGCATTGCCCCGGCTGCGGCGCGGCGTTTGACCGCCCCCTGCGGCGCTGGGACTGCGACGACGGCGCCGAGGCCACGGCCACGGAGCTGTGCCCCCGGTGCGGCTGCGACCGGGTGGAGCGGCTGGCTCCCTGCCCCACGTGCGAGGCCGGGTGGCGGCGGCAGGATGAGCCGGTGTGCGAGAAGTGCCACCTGCGGAACCTGGGCGCCCTGACCCGCTTCGCCCGGCAGTTCGCCCCGGCATCGCTCGCCGACCTGGACGGCATCCTGGACGGCAACGGCCTGGAGATGTTTTGCTGATAATCTGTGGATTTTCGGCGGGAGGGGCTTGCGGGCCTGCGCGCCATCGCAATGACAGGGCGGGCACAGAGAAGTGAGTGCCCAAATCTTTGATTTGGCTGCACGAGCTTATGCGTGAGCTGGCCCGTCCCTACGAGGTGAAATGCGACGGGGATTGCCCCCTCGCACCCCCACTACAACAACGAAAGGAGCGGCCCCATGGAATACCTGAAGATCTTCACCGACTTTGCCCGGTCCATCGAGCCGCTGGACGACGCCGAGCGGGGACGGCTGTTCTCCGCCATGCTGGCCTACGCCGACAGCGGCGCCGTCCCCGATCTGCCCGGCAACGAGCGCTTTCTCTGGCCCACCGCCCGGCTCCACATCGACCGGGAGATGGAGTGCGTCAACAAAAAGCGGGCGTCCGGTTCGATTGGCGGCAAGATCCGCCAGACAAATGCAAGCGCTGCCGAGAAAGGGCAAGCACCGTCAAGCACTTTCAAGCAAAGCCAAGCACCGTCAAGCTCCAAAGATAAAGACAAAGACAAAGAAAAAGATAAGGACAATTCATCTCCCCCTGGCGGGGGAGATGTGTCGCGCCCCCGCGGGCCATACGCCAACGTTTACCTGACGGATCAGGAGCTGGAGACCTTCCGCGCCGAATACCCGGACGCGGACGAACACATCCGGCACATGGGCGAATATCTGGCCAGCACGGGCAAAACCTATCAAAACTATCTGGCGGCCCTGCGCCGCTGGGCCAGAAAGGACGGGGCGGACAAGCCCCCGGACCGGGAGGCCCAGCGGGACGCGTGGATAAAGAAGTACATTCGCCGGAACGACGAGACGGAGGCCCAGCGGGACGCGTGGATGAAGGAGCAGATCCGGCTGAGGGACAAGACGGAGACAGAGGAGGACACGTCATGACAACGGACTGGACCGCCATCGGGCGGGACTACGCAGCCGGCGGCGGCACCTACGCCGCTCTGGCGGCAAAATACGGCGTCAGCACCGCGGCGGTGGCCCATCACGGCGCGCGGGAGGGCTGGAAGGCCCGGCGGCTGGCCCATCGGCGCCAACAGGGGACGGAGGCGGCAGACACGTCCGCCGTGGACGGCGGAGCGCTGCGCTTCAAGCTGCTGGCTCTGGCCGACAACTGGACCGACGAGCAGGGCGGGCACATCGAGGACGTAGGCGACTATCGCCGCATGGTCCAGAGCGTGCTGGACCTGACCCGCGCCGAGGGCGACGCCGCGCCGGCGGAGCTGCGGGTGGTCATGGACGTGCCGGCGGAGTACGGGGAGTAGGGGGCGGCGCATCCGGGGGCACGGAGGGGAGGACGGATTGCCACGGCCCCGTTGGGGCCTCGCAATGACAAATGTTCTATCGCACCTGTCATGCAAAACGCACCTGTCATTCCGAGGAGGCCCCATAGGGGCCGACGTGGGAATCCGTAGAGGAAGGGCGGATAGGACGGGGATTACGGAT